>CAYLTG010000067.1:0-19750 GCA_964386225.1 uncultured Bacteroidales bacterium | reverse complement strand
CTTCCGCAACTGCCAAGGACGATCAACGCGGCCAGATAAAAAAAGAATCGTTTCATTTGAAAGCTGATTTTATTCTTACTATAGTATACTATACTAATTTATTTTTTTACAACTAAACCGCGACAAAGGTTACTATGCTATAAGAAACGGGTGTTCTTGTAGCTTCTTCTGCCCCTGTCGAAATTTAACTTAAAGCAATATCCGATCATGATTTCGTGACTGCCGCTGCTTCCTATTTTTGAGGTTGGAATCGTGTAAGCATATCCCACCCTTACATCCTTGATCTTCATGCCAACAAGCACGGATATGGGATCCATGTTCCTGATGGCGCTATAACTAACGCCCCCCCACACTTTATTATTGTACTTCAGCAGGGCCGCCACGTCGTACTGGGTCTTGACCGCATCCGATTTGATGAGGATCGAAGGCTCGATTACGAAATCAGGATTGTTGGGGAATGAGAATTCATATCCTGCATTCAGGTAATAATGCCTTTTTGTGGAAAAATGCAGGGTTTCGGAACGTTGCTCCGAAAGACGGGTGGTGGAAACAGCAACGTAGAATTTTTCTGGGACGACATAATGGATGCCGAATCCGAAGTCGAGCAGCATGTCGGACTCTTCGGCCTGGCTCTGCAACAGGTCATCACCCGCGTCACGCACGGTCTCGCCTTCAATGAACTGGCCGAAGTCGATGGTCCCGTTCAGGAACCCGACAGAGGCCCCGATGCCCAGGTTGCCCATGCCCAGGTCGGTCCGGTAAGCATACATGATCTTGACGCCGATCTCTTTCTGCGGTCCCAGCTGGTCCTGGTAAACCGATGCCCCGATACCGCCATGGAGGAGGTTCACCGGCGAATGAACGTTGATGGAGAAGGTCCGGGGTGCCCCGTCGAAACCGATCCATTGCTGCCTCACCAGACCGGTGGCACAGATGGCACCGACACTGCCCGCAAAGGCGGGATTGTAGGACAGCTGATTGAACATGTTGTGTGCGTTGTGCTGCTCCTGCTGTGCAACCACCGGCTGAACCAGCACAGCCATCAAGGTTAGGATGAGGATGTTGTAGAGCGTCTTCTTCAAAAGCTTGTTCATGTTAAAAGGTCGCTAAATTAACAAAAAATATTAATTCAAAAAAAAAGCACTTTAAAATACCTGATATTACTGCCTTTCCCGTATTTACGCCCACCCTGGGAAAGGCAAATTCGAGGTTTCTTCCTTCTGTTATTTAGCGATTTAGTATAAATGTTAATAACTATCTCCCGGGTAATTTAAGATCAGTTTATGATCATTAACGTTAAAATTTGATTATTAGTTTGTAACGCATCCTCGGATGCGGCAATCAGCTTTCAGTTTTGAAGACAATCGGGTTGTTGAAAAAGTTGCAACGACCCGCAAATTAAAAATAATCGAAAAAAGGTCCGATTTATCGGGTATTATGACTTAAAAAGCTAATTTTGCCCGCTTTTTTGAAATCGGATAATCATCAACACACTGCATACATGGCATTCATAGTCAAGGAGAAATTATTCTCAAAGAAATGGTTCGCGGCCTACAGCATGATCCTGGTAGGCGCCTTCATCATGGCCTCCGGGTTCGTGTTCTTCATCACCCCCTACCGCATCGTGCCGGGCGGGGTGTATGGCATCTCCATCGTCATGCACCATATGCTGGGCACGCCGGTCGGCCTGGTGGCACTGATCTTCGACATTCCGCTCACCTTGCTGGGGATCCGGATCCTGGGGCCCCGGTTCGGTGTCAAGACGGTGGTGGGGTTTTTTCTCACCGCCGGTTTTGTCGACCTGCTCACCTACCTCTGGGGCGACCTGCCGCTGGTGGAGGATGACGCACTCCTGTCTTCGATCTTCGGAGGTCTCCTCATCGGCCTCGGCCTCGGCCTCATCTTCAAGGCGAAAGCCACCAGCGGCGGGTCCGACATCGTCGCCATGATCATCAGCAAGTACACCCGGCTGCCGCTGGGACAGCTCATGATCGCCGTCGATTCGGCCATCGTCCTCGTCGGCCTCATCGTATTCCAGGACTGGAAGATACCCCTCTACTCCCTCATCGTCATCTTCATCACGGGCAGGGTCATCGACATCGTCCTGCAGGGCATCAGCTATGACAAAACGCTCTTCATCATCTCGGAAAAGCCCTACGAACTCCGAAACAAGATCATCAACGACCTGAACCGGGGTGGCACCTTCATCCAGGGGAAGGGAATGTACAACGAAAAGGACCGGACGATCATCTATACCGTGGTGAACCGCCGGGAGATGGCCATGTTGCAGGACTTCGTCCACCAGATCGACCCCGGTGCCTTCATGACCGTCATCAACGCCAATGAGATACTTGGGAACGGCTTTAAATCGTTAAAGGATAAATTGTCGGATTAGAAAGGATTAATCGTCATTCCAAGGGTATTAAAAATCAAAGAATTGCTATTTTTATGGTCACCAACAGACCAGCGACATGCAACATTTGAAGTACACATGCCCCAAATGCGGGCACAAAAAGTTCGAGACCGGCGAGGTCAGGGCCACCGGCAGCTTTGTGACCAAGCTGTTCAACATCCAGAACAGGAAGTTCACCACGGTGACCTGCTCCCAGTGCCGGTACACCGAATTCTTTGCGGCTCCCAGCAACCAGTTGGGCAACATCCTTGATTTCTTCACCAATTAACAGGTTTTTTCTGATATGCGCCACATTCGAAGACATGCATTCATTGCTGCAGCCATTTCCCTCGTAATGCTCTCCGCGGGCTGTTCCAGGGACGATGATGACAACACCTTCAACATCTTCTCGGTGAACGATGATATCGCCTTCGGCAACCAGCTCAAGGCCGAGATCGCCTCCAACCCGGGGAATTACCCCCTCCTTGACAAGAATGAATACCCGGAGGCCTACCAGCATGTGAACAGGATCCGCGACTCCATCCTAGCACACGGGCAGCTCATCTATGCCGACAGGTTCAGCTGGGAGGTCGACATCATTCATAACGATTCCATACTGAATGCATTCTGTGCCCCAGGGGGCTATATCTGCGTCTATACCGGCATCATCAAGTTCCTCGACAACGAAGCCCAATTCGCCGGGGTCATGGGACACGAAATGGCCCATGCCGACCGGCGCCACTCCACCGACCAGCTCACCAAGGCCTATGGCATCCAGCTGCTCCTGGGGATCGTGCTGGGCGGCAACCCCAACCAGCTGGCCGCCATCGCCGCAGACCTCGCCGCCGGTGTCGCCACCCTGGCCTTCAGCCGCAAGGCGGAGAACGAATCGGATGAATACAGCGTGAAATACCTCTACCCGTCTGCTTACGATGCCCGCGGTGTGGGTGGCTTCTTCCAGAAGATCGATGCGAGCAACTACCCGCCGACCTTCCTGAGCACCCATCCACATCCCGACAACCGCTATGAGAACATCGAACAGGTCTGGACCGACCTGGGAGCCAAAGAGGGATCGGTTTTCGAGGACAGCTACCAGGCGTTCAAGAACACGCTGCCCTGACAGTCGAGACCGGGCATCCACACAACGGCATACCCGGCGCCTTCGGCGGCCCGCCCCATTTGCGCATTCGCGCATTCATGCAATTACGCATTAAAAAACTCCCGTTCTCTCAACAAGAAAAAATCTACATTTGCACCATGACGAACAACGAGGATAAACTCAAAAAGATCATAGCCCATGCCAAGGAATACGGGTTCGTGTTCCAGTCGAGCGAGATCTACGACGGGCTGGCCGCCGCGTATGATTACGGGCAGTATGGCGTGGAGCTGAAGAACAACATCAGGAATTACTGGTGGCGGTCGATGGTACAATACCACGAGAACATTGTGGGCCTGGATGCGGCCATCTTCATGCACCCGACCACCTGGAAAGCATCCGGTCACGTGGATGCCTTCAATGACCCGATGATCGACAACAAGGACTCCAAAAAGCGGTACCGGGCCGATGTGCTGGTGGAAGACCACATGGCGAAGCTGGAAGGCAAGATCCAGAAAGAGGTGGAGAAGGCCGCAAAGCGGTTCGGGGAGGCGTTCGACGAAAAGCAATTCCTCGATACCAACGGGCGGGTGATCGAATACCGCCAGAAGATCGAGGAGATCAAGACCAGGCTCTATTCGGCCATGGAGGAGGAAAGGCTGGCCGACATCAAGGCGTTGATCGAGGAACTGGGCATCGTATGCCCCATTTCCGGATCTCGCAACTGGACCGATGTCAGGCAGTTCAACCTGATGTTCTCCACCGAAATGGGTTCGCTGAGCGAGGGGGCCAGCAAAGTCTACCTCCGCCCCGAAACGGCGCAGGGCATCTTCGTCAATTACCTCAATGTGCAGAAGACCGGCCGGATGAAGATCCCCTTCGGGATCGCCCAGGTGGGGAAAGCCTTCCGCAACGAGATCGTGGCCCGGCAGTTCATCTTCCGCATGCGGGAGTTCGAGCAGATGGAGATGCAGTTCTTCGTCAGACCGGGAGAGGAAATGAAATGGTTCGAATACTGGAAGGAGGAACGGATGAAATGGCACCTCGGCATGGGCATTCCCGAATCGGAATACAGGTTTCATGAGCATGAGAAACTGGCCCATTATGCCAACGCCGCATTCGATGTGGAGTTCAACTTCCCCATGGGTTTCAAGGAACTGGAGGGGATCCATTCCAGGACCGATTTCGACCTGAAGGCCCACCAGGACCACTCGGGCAAAAAGATTCAGTACTTCGACCCCGAGATCAATGAAAGCTATGTCCCCTATGTGGTGGAGACCTCCATCGGGCTCGACAGGACCTTCCTGGCCGTGCTCAGCTATGCCTACCAGGAGGAGCAGCTGGACGACGGCACGGAGCGCGTCGTGATGCGCATCGCGCCCTTCCTGGCACCCGTCAAGGCGGCTGTGCTGCCACTCGTGAAAAAGGACGGGCTCCCGGAGAAAGCGCTGGAGATCTTCAACAGCCTCAAGGCAAAGTACATGTGCTACTACGAGGAGAAGGACTCCATCGGCAAACGCTACCGCCGCCAGGACGCCATCGGCACCCCCTACTGCATCACTGTCGACCATCAGACCACCGAGGACAACACGGTGACCATCCGTGAGCGCGATTCCATGTCGCAGGAACGTGTTCCCATCGACCGGCTGTCGGCCATCATCGCAGACAGGCTCAAATAGGTAAAACCCTGGCCGCATGAGCAATGACTTCCGTGGCATGAAAGGTCCGGAAGTTATTTTTTTATAATTTCGCACCCCTGAACACGAATCAATAATTGACTATTCTAAATGGAATACAATCACCGGGAAATAGAGAAAAAGTGGCAAACATACTGGGCCGGCAACAAGACGTACAAGAGCACCATCGATCGCTCAAGGCCCAAATATTACGTCCTGGACATGTTCCCCTATCCCTCCGGGTCGGGCCTGCATGTGGGTCACCCGCTGGGGTACATCGCATCCGACATCTTTTCCCGGTATAAGCGGCTGAAGGGATTCAACGTACTGCACCCCATGGGCTACGACGCCTATGGCCTGCCGGCCGAGCAGTATGCGATCCAGACGGGGACCCACCCGGCGGTCACCACCGGGAAGAACATCGCCCGTTACCGCGAGCAGCTCGACCGCATCGGCTTTTCCTACGACTGGGACCGCGAGGTGAGGACCTCGGACCCCAATTACTACAAATGGACCCAGTGGACTTTCATCCAGCTGTTCAAGTCATGGTACAACAATAAAACCCGGAAGGCAGAGCCCGTCGACGGGCTTGTCCGGATCTTCGAATCGGAGGGCAATGTCCATGTCGATGCCGCATGCAGTCCTGTGGACCCATTCACGGCTGAGGAGTGGAATGCATGGGGCGAAACGGACAGGCAGAAGGTCCTCATGCACTACCGCCTGGCCTACCTGGCCGACACGTGGGTCAACTGGTGCACTGCCCTGGGTACGGTCCTCGCCAACGACGAGGTGGTCAACGGGGTCTCGGAGCGGGGCGGCCATCCTGTGGAACGCAAGCTCATGAAGCAGTGGTCGCTACGGATCACGGCCTACGCTCAGCGCCTGCTCGACGGCCTCGCCACCATCGACTGGTTTGAGTCGCTCAAGGAGATGCAGCGCAACTGGATCGGCCGCAGCGAAGGGGCTGCCGTCTATTTTGGGATCAAGGGGTTCGAGGAGAAGCTGGAAGTGTTCACCACCCGCCCCGACACCCTCTGGGGTGCGACCTTCATGGTGCTGGCCCCCGAGCATGAACTGGTGGAGAAGATCGCCACTGCCGACCACAGGGAAGAAGTTGAGAAATACGTAAAATGGGCCAAGGGCCGCTCGGAGGTGGAACGCATGGCCGAGGTGAAGACCATTTCGGGCCAGTTCACGGGCGCCTACGGCATAAACCCGGTGAACGGCGAGGAGATCCCCATCTGGATCGCCGACTATGTGCTCGCCGGTTACGGCACCGGGGCCATCATGGCCGTGCCGGGCCACGACAGCCGCGACTTCGCGTTTGCCAGGCATTTCGGGATTCCCATCCTCCAGGTGGTAGCCGGCGCAGGTGAAGCTCCTTCGGACCCCGCCGGGTGGGAAACTTCCTACGATGCCAAAGAGGGGGTCATGGTCAATTCGGGTCCCATCACAGGCTTGGAAGTGCAGGATGCCATCCGCGCCACCATCCGGCTCCTGGAAAAGGACAATCTGGGTTTCGGTCAGGTCAATTTCAAGCTGAGGGACGCCATCTTCAGCCGGCAGCGCTACTGGGGCGAGCCGTTCCCGATCTATTACAAGGAGGGGATGCCATACCCGCTGGCTGAATCGGAGCTGCCCCTCGAACTTCCCGAAGTGGACAAATACCTGCCCACCGAAACGGGCGAACCACCCCTGGCCCGGGCGAAGAACTGGAAGACGAAAGAGGGCTATCCGTTGGAGACCAACACCATGCCGGGATTCGCCGGCTCCAGCGGATACTACCTTCGCTACATGGACCCCCACAATGACGAAGCCTACTTTTCGAAAGAGGCCAACGAATACTGGCGCGACGTGGATCTTTACCTCGGCGGCGATGAGCATGCCACCGGGCACCTGATCTATGCCCGCTTCTGGAACATGTTCCTCTATGACCTGGGCCTCGTCTGCGAGGAGGAGCCCTTCAAGAAACTGATCAACCAGGGCAAGATCCAGGGCAGGTCCAATTTCGTTTACCGCGTCGAGGGGACCAACAGGTTCGTATCCTTTAACCTGCGCAAGGACTACAGGACCACGCCCCTGCACGTGGACGTGAACCTGGTGGAGAACGATGTGCTCGACCTGGACAGGTTCAGGACCTGGCAAAAGGATTTTGAGGATGCCGAGTTCATCCTCGAAGATGGCCGGTATATCTGCGGATGGGAGGTCGAGAAGATGTCCAAATCCAAGCACAATGTGGTCAACCCCGATGAGCTCATCGACCACTATGGGGCAGATACCTTCCGCCTCTACGAGATGTTCCTCGGGCCGCTGGAAAGCCACAAGCCCTGGGACACCAAGGGGATAGAAGGGGTGTACCGCTTCATGAAGAAATTCTGGCGTCTTTTCGTCGATGAAAAGGGGAATTCCATCGTCACTGACGGCGAACCCGCCGAAAAAGAACTTAAGGTGCTGCACCAGACTATCCGGAAGACGGCCGAGGACATCGAGCGGTTCTCTTTCAACACGGCTGTCAGCCAGTTCATGATCTGCGTCAACGAGCTCACGGAGCTGAAGTGCCATAAAAGAAGCATCCTCGAGCAACTGGTGGTGGTGATCTCTCCCTATGCGCCCCACATCGCCGAGGAGCTCTGGTCAAGGCTGGGCAACGGATCCAGCGTTACCGCGGCCTCCTATCCCGAATTCATCGAGGACTATGTGAAGGAGAATTCCTTCGAATACCCGGTATCCTTCAACGGCAAGATGCGGTTCAAATTAACGATGCCGGTCGACGCCTCCCGCGAAGAGATCGAAAAGAAGGCCCTGGAGGATGAAAAAGCCGGGCGGTGGCTCGAAGGCAAGGAGGTCAGGAAAGTGATCGTGGTGCCCAATAAGATAATAAACATTGTCGTTTCATAGTTCTCTGATCTCAATGGAAACCTTTCATGGTATTCTTTAACAGACCCATTCGCTTTCTGCCGCTGGTGATCCTGCTTGCGGTCGTATCTGCTGATGCCTTTGGCCAGGTGGACTGGCGGAAGGTCGAGAACAAGGCCTTCAAGGCCGGGGAGCGGATCCAGCTCCGGTTCTATTACGATGCCTGGCTCACCGGCAAGGTCACGGCCGGGATCGGGATCGCCGAAGTGAAGGAATCGGGCAAGACCTTTGACGGCCGCCCTGTCTACCACATCGATACCGACGGGTACTCCAAAGGGCTCTTCCACGTGTTCTACAAGGTGCACGATGAGTTCGACTCCTTTGTCGACAAGGAGTTCCTGGCCCCGCACTATTTCATCCGTCAGACCCGGGAAGGAGGGTACCAGAAGTTTGACGAGTACGATTTCAACCACGAAGAGGAATATGTCGTCACCCGCACCGACTCCATGCACGTCCCCCGCTACACGCAGGATTTCATTTCCGCCATCTACTATGCGCGGACGTTCAATGACGACACGTTGCAGCCGGGCGACAAGTTTTACGTGGATTTCTTCATCGACGACTCCCTGTACCATGCGGCCGTTTTCTTCGAAGGCCGTGAAACGGTGGAGATCAAGCTGGGCATTTTCCGCTGCCTCCGCCTGAAACCCATGATGGCCGTCGGCGAGGTGTTCACCGAGACCTACCCGATGACCCTCTGGGTGACCGATGACGACAACCACATCCCCGTGCTGGCCAAATCGGCGGTCTTTGTGGGCAACGTGAAAATGGAACTGATGGATTTCGAAGGCCTGGCCAATGAAATGACCTCCCTCGTCGAACTGAAAGAATGACCGGCCCCGCTGCGGATGACCGGCAATTGCTTACTTTTGTCTTTCCACATATTCTGGAATGCCTTTTGCAGGTGTGACACGATGATTCAACATGATTAACACCCATTAACAATGCACAGGTCAAGATCTATCTTTATGGCGGGGATCATTGCCAGTTTCCTGCTGATCAATGGTTTTACCCTCTTATACCCCGGTCAGGGTGCCTCGTCATCCGGGGTCACTTTCGAGGAAGGAGAGACGTTTTCACCGGAATGGAAAAAAGTGGACAGCCTCATCAATGCGGGGCTCCCCAGGACAGCGCTGGAACTGACCGCCTCCATCTACCAACGGGCAAAGGATGCCGGCAACCAGCCACAGTTCATCAAGGCGGTCCTTTACAGGATCAGGCTTACGGCCGATTACGAAGAGTCCTTCATGGAGAGCACGGTCGCCGACCTCAAGGATGAGCTGTCAACGGCCGCACCCCCGGCAGCCCAGCTCCTTCATTCCATCCTCGCCGATATATACTGGAGGTATTTCCAGGCCAACAGGAACCTGTTTTATGACAGGACCATGGTAGTCGGTTCTCCCGGGGATGACATCGCGACCTGGGACTTGAACACCTTGATGGATCGCATCATATACCATTACTTTGCCTCCCTTGGGGACCCCGGGCTCCTGAAGGATACCCCCCTGGAGGTCTACGACCCCATACTCGACACGGCCCGCGGTTCCAAATCCCTCAGGCCTTCGCTCTATGACTTCCTTGCCCACAGGGCCGTCGATTTCTTCATGAACGATGAATCGGCCATCCTGCAGCCCGCCTACCGATTCGAACTTGACCGCGAAGAGGATTTTGCTGGGGCGGGTGATTTCATCGATTATGCCTATGCCACCAACGACTCCCTGTCACTCAAATACCATGCACTCCTGATCTTCCAGGACCTGCTGGCATTCCATCTTCGGGACGATGATCCGGCCGCCTTTGCCGACGTGAACCTCAAGCGGCTTGCATTCGTCCACGGCAGTTCGGTCCATCCCCTGAAGGACAGCCTGTACGTTTCTGCCCTGAAGGATTTCCATAAGAAGGTCGAAGGCTCCCCGGCAGCTGCGGATGTCGCGTATGCCCTTGCCTCGGAGCTGTACCGGCAATCATCCGCCTATGATCCCCGCGTGTCGGATGCGAACAGGTGGAAAGCCAGGGAAGCGGCGGAGGTGTGCGAAGATGCCATCGCCAGCCATATGGGGTCGACAGGTGCCGGGCGCTGTGAGCTCCTCCTGCAGAGCATCACGGCCACCAGTTTCCGGGTCACCCTCGAAAAGGAGAACCTACCGGGTATCCCCATGCTCGCCCTGCTGAATTTTAAGAATGTTTCAGCCGTGCACTTCAGGATGGTCAGGCTGGATTATGAAATGCACAGGACCATGCTGCGCGAGTTGCGTCAGCGGGATGAGCTCCTCGACGCCTACCTGAAGATGGACGCGGTGGCTTCCTGGTCGCAGCAACTCCCCGATGCCGGCGATCACCAGGAACACGGCACTGAAATAAGGATCCCTCCCGCCGAGCGGGGGCATTACCTGCTGCTGGCCAGTGAATCGCCTGCGTTCCTGCCCGACAGCGGCACCATCTCATACCAGACCTTCTGGGCCACGTCCATCAGCTTCATCAGCAGGGGACAACCCGGGGGCGGCTATGGCGTCTATGTCCTGGACCGGGAAACCGGGGCTCCACTTGCGGGGGTCCGGGCCACACTCTACTACCGGTCCTATGATTATGCTTTGAGGTCGTACCGCTACGTCGAAGGGGGACGTTTCGATGCCGATGAGCAGGGCTATTTCAGCATCCCGCCGGCGGAAGGGAAGGAGAACCCGGGCTCGTTCTACCTGGAGTTCAAAACGGATGACGACATCCTCATTACCGACGACCGGTTCTATGATTCAGGATACAAATCCAGGGATGCGAAGCCGGTGGTCAATACCTACCTGTTCACCGACCGGTCCATATACCGGCCCGGCCAGACTGTTTACTTCAAGGGGATCGTCGTAGAAAAGGAAAAGGAGCAGAGAACGGTCAAAGCGGGCCACAAGTCTACGGTGGAGTTCCTTGACGTCAATTACCAGGAGGTCTCAGCTCTGGAACTGGTGACCAACGAATACGGGTCTTTCCAGGGATCCTTCGTCATCCCGCACGGAACCCTCAACGGCAGGATGACGATCAGGAATGAGACAGGCACCCGGGGCATACAGGTGGAAGAGTACAAACGGCCCAATTTCGAGGTGTTTTTCAATCCCGTCAGGGGAAGTTATAAGCTGGGTGAGCCGGTCACGGTCGAGGGGCAGGCCCGGGCTTTTGCAGGCAACGATATTGCAGGCGCCACGGTGCGCTACCGGGTTGTCAGGGAAACGTTCTACCCCTGGCGTCAGGCCTACCGGGGCTATTATCCCATGCGGCCCTCCATGGAGATCACCAATGGCTCGGTCGTGACAGCGGATGACGGCACATTCACGATCCAGTTTACCGCCATTCCCGACCCGACGCTGCCCGCCAGGATGAAACCCGCCTTCAGCTATACCGTCTATGCCGACGTGACCGACATCAACAACGAGACTCAGTCGGGGACAGAAAGTGTGCGGGTGGGCCCGGCCGCGCTCCTGCTGGAGATGGCCATCGGCGAAGCGGAAAATATCCACACCCTGAGGTCCATCCCTTTCCGGACAACGAACCTGAATGGCCAGCCGCTGGCAACCCGGGGAAGGATGACCATCGCACAGCTCAGGGAACCGGACCGCATGCTGCGGGAGCAGCTCTGGCAGCAGCCCGACATGCATGTCATGCAGCAGGAGGAGTTTGAGCGTGAATTCCCCTACGACAGCTACAGGGACGAAAACGACCCCTCCAGCCTGCAGGTCAGGTCGGTGGTCCTTGACAGGGAATTTGACAGCAGGGAGGATTCCGTGATGGCCCTGACCGATGTTCACCGCTGGAAGCCGGGAAGGTACCGCATTACCATGGAATCGACCGACGAATATGGCACGCCGGTAAAGGAAACCCGCTATTTCATCCTCTATGCCCCGGATTCGAATTCCCCGCCGGTAGAGGAGATCAACTGGTTCCATGTGCTGAAGAACCGCTGTGAGCCGGGTGAAAAAGCAAGCTTCCTCATCGGCTCGGCCGAAAAGGATGTCCGGGTGCTTTACGAGGTCGTCCACAAGGAGGCAGTCGTCCGGTCGGAGTGGCTGGATCTGGGTGCAGGCCAGAAGCTGGTCGAGGTGCCGGTCACGGAAGAGCAGCGCGGCGGCTTCAGGATAAACCTCATCTTCGTGAGGCATAACCGTATATTCAACAACAGTTTCGCGGTCGATGTGCCCTATACCAACAAGCAGCTCGACATTGAATTTCTCACCTTCCGCAGCGACCTGGGTCCCGGACAGGACGAGTCGTGGTCCCTGCGGATCAGCGGTAAGAACGGCGACAGGGTGGCCGCCGAGCTGATGACCTCCATGTATGACCAGTCGCTGGATAAGTTCACGGGCCACGACTGGATGTTCAGCCTGTTCGGCATGCCCTATCACGGAGGCATCTGGACCACAAACATGGCCTTCCACAACACGGCGGTCAGCAAGTATTTCAACCGGATCACCGAGAGGAACTACCTTCCGGACCAGGGATATGACCAGTTGAACTGGTTCGGGTTCGGGTATTTCGGCGGCTACTATTACACCAGGGGGGGCAGGGTGCAGCCCGACATGATGGCGCGGCAGGAAGCCATGCCCGGCAAACTGCTGGAGGTGGTGGATGAGGACCAGGAGACGGCACTGAAGCAGGGGTCGGAAACGGGAGAACCCGGCGACGGGGAGGTCCCGGAAGCCCCGGAAGTCACGCCGGACGATGCCCGCGAGTTCCCGCAGGTAAGGCGCGATTTCAGGGAGACAGCCTTCTTCTTTCCCTCCCTGAGGACGGATGAAAATGGTGAGGTGATTATCGAATTCAAAGTCCCGGAATCGCTGACGCGCTGGAAACTGATGGGGCTGGCCCATACGAAGGACCTGATGTCAGGTCAGTTCGTCAGGGAGGTGACCACTCGCAAGGAACTGATGGTCATCCCCAACCCGCCCAGGTTCTTCCGGCAGGGTGACCGGATGGAGTTTACGGCCAAGCTTGTGAACCTGACGGATACCGTCCTGTCCGGCAGCGCCGCGATCCATTTCTACCATACGCCCACCATGAAAGAGATCACCTCCGAGGTGCTCACGGAGAACGGTGACAAACCCTTCCGGCTGACGGGAAAAGAGAATGCCTCGGTAAGCTGGCGGCTGACCGTGCCCGAAGCCTATGGGATGATCAGTTACCGGGTCACTGCCGCCTCAGAAAGCCACACGGATGCTGAGGAGCGGGCCCTGCCAGTGCTCACCAACCGGATGCTTGTCACGGAATCGCTGCCCCTGCCGGTCGGGGGAAATGAAACAAAGGAGTTCAGATTCGACAAGCTGGCAGCACATGCCACCGGCGGGACGCTGGTCAACCACAAGCTGACCCTTGAATTCGCCTCCAATCCTGCCTGGTATGCAGTGCAGGCACTCCCCTATGTCATGGAGGATACGCGGGAATCGGCCGACGATGTGTTCAACCGCTTTTATGCCAACGCGGTAGCGGCTTTCATCGTAAACAGCAACCCCCGCATCCGGGCGGTCTTCGATACCTGGAAGGAACTGACTCCCGACGCGTTCCTGTCGAACCTGGAAAAGAACCAGGACCTGAAATCGGTCATCCTGGAGGAGACCCCCTGGGTGCGGGATGCGGCCGACGAGCAGGAGAGGAAGCAGCGTGTCGCCCTGCTGTTTGACCTGAACCGGATGGCCGACGAGCAGGCAGGGGCCCTCCGCCTGCTGGCCCGGAAACAGTCGCCCGGGGGAGGGTGGCCCTGGTTCAGGGGGATGCCTGACAACAGGCACATCACACAGCAGATCGTCCTGGGCTTCGGGCACCTGAAACAGCTTGGGGTCTATGACGGGATGAAGGAAGAACCGGTCCGCGGCCTGCTCATCAGGGCGATCGCTTACCTCGATGAGATGGTCCTCGAAGATTACGAACGCCTGCTTGAACAGAAGGCGGACCTCGACAAGGTTCATATTGGCAGCCTGCATGTTCAGTACCTCTATGCCAGGTCGTTCTTCCTCGAGGCTTTGCCGTTGCCTGACAGGGTGGGGCCAGCCGCAGATTACTACCGGGCACAAAGCGAGAAATACTGGAACAAGCAGGGACTGCTGCAGAAAGCCCTTATCGCCATGACCCTGAAACGCACGGGCAGGGCCGCTGAAGCGGAGAAGATCCTGGCCTCGGTCAGGGAATATGCCCTCTACTCGCAAGAGATGGGCATGTACTGGCGCGAGAACCAGGGTGGATATCACTGGCACGAAGCACCCATCGAAACTCAGGCTTTCCTGATCGAGGCCTTCGATGAGGTCAGGAACGACAAGGAGGCGGTGGACCGGATGAAGACATGGCTGCTCAAGCAGAAGCAGACCCGGCGTTGGGAAACTCCCAGGGCCACCGCGGCGGCGGTCTATGCCCTCCTGCTGAGGGGTGGGGAGTGGCTGACTGGCGACCGGCTGGTGGAGGTGACCATCGGCGGTACCGTCATCGACCCGACGGAAATGGAAGATACCCGGGTGGAAGCCGGGACGGGCTATTTCACGAAAAGCTGGCCCGCAGGGCAGATCGACCCGGCCATGGCCGCCATCACAGTCAGGAACGAGAACCCGGGCATAGCCTGGGGGGCCGTCTACTGGCAATATTTTGAGGACCTCGACAGGATCACTTTCGCCGAGACCCCCCTGGGCATCACGAAATCGCTTTTTGTCAGGAGGAATACCGGGGCGGGACCGGTGCTGGTGCCCCTGGACGGGAATGTAGGAACAGGCGACGAAGTGATCGTCAGGATCGAGATCAGGGTCGACCGCGACATGGAGTATGTCCACCTGAAGGACATGCGCGCCGCCGCTTTTGAACCCGTGAACGTCATCTCCGGGTACCGCTACCAGGGCGGGCTCGGGTATTATGAGTCCACACGGGATGCCTCGACCGATTTCTTCATGGAGGTGTTGCCAAAAGGGACGTATGTATTTGAATACCCCCTGGTGGCAGCACAGAAAGGGGAATTCTCCAACGGCATCACCACCATCCAGTGCATGTATGCCCCTGAATTCACAAGCCATTCCGAAGGGGTCCGGGTAGTGGTGGAATAGGCAGGTCCCGGGAACCGGGCTGTTGCCGGAGGGGCGGAACGGATGATCGTCCGACCCCGGTCACCGTGTGCCGGCGATACGGGTTTCCATCGTGGTGCCGACCGTGTCGAGCTGGGCCCTGTAGTTCCTCACCAGTGCCCTGTAGGCATCGAGGTAGGTGCTGTCGACCGGTTCGGCCGGGGGCGACTGAACCTTCAGCGGGTCTACCGGCTGGCCGTTGCGGTAGAACCTGAAATCGAGGTGGGGGCCTGTGGACCGGCCGGTGCTTCCCACATACCCGATCACATCGCCCTGCCTCACCCGGATACCCTCTTTGATCCCTTTCCCGAATTTGGACAGGTGCAGGTAAGCCGTGGTATAGGTGCCGTTGTGCTTCACCTTGACCATATTCCCGTTGGGTCCCTTGTACCGTGCGAAGGTCACAATGCCGTCGCCCACCGTCACCACCGGCGTGCCGGTGCTGGCCGCGTAATCGATCCCCGTGTGGGGCATCCTCTTCTTGAGCACCGGGTGCATCCTGCTGTGAGAGAACCGCGAGCTGATGCGCTTAAAGCGCAAGGGCGCCTTCAGGAAAGTGCGCCGCATGCTGTTGGCCTCCTCGTCGAAATAATCCGCGACGCTGTCCGCCGCGAAGTAATAGGCCTGGTAATCGTGTCCCGCATGCCGGAATACGGCGGCCTGAACCGTGCCGATGCCGATGTATTCATCTTCCACATAAAGGCCCTCGTAGATCACCTTGTATGCGTCGCCCTTCTGGATGCCGAAGAAATCAATGGCCCAGGCGTATATCTCCGACAGCTCGTTGGCCAGGTTCGGGTCCGTTCCGTGGTCCACCATGGCATTCCACAGCGACGATTCGATGACCCCGGAGGCCGACTGCAGCCGCCGGATGATCTCCTTTTCCCCCTTGTGGACATGCACCGAATCGCGGAGGTCGTAAACGATGTATTCGGTGGGGGAGCTCTCATACACGAAATAATTCACCTTCGGCACCGAATCGATGGAGCAGAGGACCGAATACCGGTTGCCGGCCCTGATCCTGCGCACGTCGAATATGGGCCTGGAACGTTTTGCCAGCTCGTCGATCTTCTGGTAGTCGACGTTGTAGGCCAGCAGGATGTCCGAAAGGAACTGGTTCTTTTTCACATGGTCGCTGAATACCTGCATGGAGTCGATCACGATCCCGTAGGCTAGGGTGGGAGCGAGGACCTGGGCAACTTCCTCTCCGGTATCCGAAGGTGCCTTGTCGGCACGCCTGTTCACAATGGCGCCGACGATCAGCACAACAACGATGATGAGCCCTGCCAGGGCGAAGACCTTCTTCTTATCCATAATTCACTGCGGTGTTAGACCAAATAAACTCCCCAACGGCAAATTTATTATTTCCTCCGCAGGGCCTCGCCATGAGATTCGGGGACTTTTCAAACCATCGGAGTGAATAAGTTCGATCCCCGGTGCAGGGGTGCCCCCTGGATTATTGAACGGCCATTTTCCCCGAATCCAGCTGGCCGTTGCCGTTGTCCAGGCTGTAAAAATAGATCCCTGGCGACCAGCCCGAGAGGTCGATGCTGATGGTGCCCGATGCCTGGTCGAGGCGTTGCTGCGCGACGACCGAGCCGGTGGCATCAAAGATGCGCAGCATCATTTCCTGACCGGGCCGTGGATTGGAATATCCGAAAGCGACCTGGCCTGCGGCGGGGTTCGGGTAGGGCCCGTCCA
The DNA here is from genome assembly GCA_964386225.1 of uncultured Bacteroidales bacterium. Lineage (GTDB taxonomy): Bacteria > Bacteroidota > Bacteroidia > Bacteroidales > JAADJA01 > JAADJA01. The sequence goes on along the minus strand of CAYLTG010000067.1, from coordinate 2,893 downwards.
GGACCTGGGTGCCGCTGACCCCCGACCCGCCTGTACCCACGGGGGATACCTCCACGGTAGAGATCCGGAAGTCGTCGAAATAAAAACCGTCCTCATTGATCCAGGAATCGCTTTTCAGGATAAACCGGAAGGTGACTTCGTTGCCGAGCCAGTCCGTCAGGTCGATCAGTTCCTGGACCCATTCGACCTGGAAGCCTTCATACAGGGGCTGTCCCTCGGCCTGGTTGGAGTTTCCCGTCACGGTGTATTTCCCTTCCAGGGCTTCCCAGGTGGTCCCGCCGTTGATGGAGATCATGAGCTGGACATAGTCGTAGCCCGGTTCGATCTCCCATTTTGCGTTGAAATCCAGCATGGCAAAGCCTGCTTCGCCCAAGTCGACGGTTTCGGTCATGATAACGCCACCCAGGTGACTGTTGGGGTAATTCCCGAAGGGTGAGTCCGTGATGGATCCGGTCGGGGAGACATAGCTGGAGGTGGTCACGTTCCAGGTGGGGGAGATCCAGTTTCCCAGCGTGTTGCAGTCGTCCTCGAATAGTACTTCCGCCACACCGAAGATACGGGTGATGGTGTCAGTGGTCACATATTGCCCGTTGTCGACGGTCAGAAGGAAAGTCAGCTGGGTGCCGCTGGGCGTGCCCACATTCAGGGTGTATTCCACGGAATCGGCGATGCTTTCCAGGATCTCCATCCCGCTGTAGGTCTTCTCCACCGGGCCAGAGATGATCATGTCCGAAAGGGGCTCGAAGGTGAGGGTGAAGGTCCCGCCGTCCATCAGGCCCAGCCTGGTGATGTCATAGCGGAGGTGCGATTGGGTCTCGGAGACCAGGGGGAAGGGGTCCACCACCACATCGGCATACCACCCTGCGAAGGCGGCTGCCAGGACATTCATGATCATATTTTCCCGGGCGATGGGGATGATCCGGTCGATGGCGCACCAGAAGCCGTCGCTGCCGCCGCCCAGTTCGGGGGTGTAGGCGAAGATCTTGTCCTTGGTGTCCTGCTCGCCGTACATCCAGTCGTCGGATCCGCCGTTGGTCGGGTAAATGGTGGTGCTTCCCGCACCGAAGGTGTACTTGCTGTCGGCTGTGTACAGGACCGAATGGGCGTAGAAGGTGGCATCGTCCTCACAAGGTTCTTCCGTATACCCCCAGGGGTAGAGCAGCAGATTGCTGTAAGTGTGGTAATTCATGACGTTCACAAATTCATGGGACTCACACAGATCCCGGATGGCCTGCGTTTCGAGTTCGGAAAAGGGTTCCTCGCCACGGTAGGTGGCATCGCAGGGATCGGGGGAGGAGCCGATGTTGTCAAGCCCCCACATGTATCCGTAGTTCCGGTTGATGTCGACGCCCTCGCAACCCGGGGTGCCCGTGTCGATGCGGTTCTTCCTCCACATGCCGCCGCCGTTGGGACTGATGGTCTGGTTGTATACATATCCGTCGGGATTGATCACCGGGACGAAATAAAGCTCCGTGTTATCCACCAGCGACTGGATAAAGGGGTCGGTATCATAGTTCTCGAGGAGGTAATACATGAAGAACAGGTTCGTCATCAGGCCGGCCGGCTCCCGTGCATGGTGAAGGGACGTGTAAAGCACTTCAGGCTCTGTTTCATTCACGGTGGGGTTGTCGCTGATCTTCACCATCCAGATCTCCCTCCCTTCGGCGGTCTGGCCGATCGATTCCTTCTGGGTGATGAGGTCGGGAAACAGGTCGTACATGTTGTCGAGGTGGTCGACGGCCTCATCGAAGGTGGCGTGTCCGCTCATGGAGCCAAACGTGAAGTTCTCGGGCACTTCCCATTCCGAGGTGCCTTTGTAATCGCTCACATCGGTGGATTTGCCGGCGTTCCGGTCCACGTAGTACTTGGTGACGTCCGCGATCAGCACCTCGTACTCCAGGCCGAGGGATTCCACCTCCAGGATCTCCGCCGAGGACAGCTCGGTGACAAGGGAGACACCGGGTTTGAGAACGCCTTCGGTAATGTCGATCCCGGCGGCGGCGAGCTCCACAAGCTGCTGTTCGTCGGCATGGATCCGGATCCTTGAGTACGTTTCCTGTTGTGCAATGGCCCCCAGGTAAAGGGAAATGACCAGTGCCAATGTTATTAACCTCTTCATATATTTCGCATTTTATTTATGGGAAGACAACCGCATTTCAGGAATGGTTGCCAGCATCGCTGCGGCAAATCTAACCCTTTTCAGGGATTTGGGACGCCGGGGCCGGTCCAAATTTCAGGCAGCATTGAACTTTTTGCCGGAATTTACCTTTATGTATAGCATAACGTAACCGAATGACCTGGAATGCGGGTAATCGATATTTCCGAAGAGAACAAAAGCATATATTTCCATTGTCTTGAGCACCATTCCGAAGAGATGACCGAGGCGGTCGCCATCAAGGAGAAATGGTACAACGAGATGAAAGAGAAGGGACTGCGCGTCAAAATGGCCGAAGATGAATCCGGAGATATTGGCGGCATGATCCAGTATTTCCCGGTTGAAGAGAGCTGGATCGAGGGCCGTGAACTCTATTTTGTCAGTTGCATCTGGGTCCACAGCAACAAGGACGGCAAAAAGAACTTCCAGGGGAAGGGCATGGGAAAGGCGCTGCTGAAGGCCGCCGAAGAGGATGTACGTGCCCTCGGCAAGAAAGGACTTGTGGTGTGGGGAACCTCCCTGCCGGTATGGATGAAAGCCAGCTGGTACAAGAAGCAGGGCTATGAGACCGTCGACAAGAAGGGGTTGTTCGGGGATGCCTTGTTGTGGAAGAAATTTGCCGATGATGCCGAACCCCCGAGGTGGATAAAGTCAAGAAAGAAACCCGAAACATCCGGGGAAAGGGTCAAGGTCACCTGCATGTCCAACGGCTGGTGTTCGGCGATGAACCTCTCCTGC
>CAYLTG010000066.1:0-19959 GCA_964386225.1 uncultured Bacteroidales bacterium | reverse complement strand
TAAAGATCGTGGCGATGATGGTGAGCATCTGCATCACCTTGTTCATCTGGTTGCTAACCTGCGACATGTAGAACTCCATGAGGGAAGTGAGCGACTCGCTCTGGCTGTCGAGGTTCTCGATGATCTGCTTGACATGGTCGTACACATCATTGTAGTAATTGAAGTACTCGTCCTTGATGAATTCAACCTCATCCAGCGTGATCCCTTTCAGGGCATCCCGCACCGGGTAGATTATCTTCCGGAGTCCGGAAATGGTCTTCTTCTGTTCGGAGATCTTTGGCACGATCTGCTGGCCGGGGTGCTCCAGGATCTCAAGCTCCAGGTCAGCGATCACCTTGTTGATCTCCTCTATGCCAAGCAGGTACTGATCGATGATGGCATCGACCAACAGGAAAAGCAGATAGTCCGGCGACCGTCCCCGGGCCTTTCCTTTCCCGGACTGGATGCGCTCCCTGACCCCGTCGAACGGATCGCCGCGGTGCTCCTGGAACGTGAGCAGGTAATTGTCTCCCAGCACGAAACTGATCTGTTCGATATGAAAATTACCGGTCTCCGGGTCAGGCTTGATCATCTTCATCGCCAGGAAGAGGTAATTGTCATATTCCTCTATCTTGGGGTTGTGCCCCACATTGACGATATCCTCCAGCGTCAGGTTATGGATATTGAACTGCTGGCCCGCACTGATGATCAGGTCCACGTCGTGAAGGGAGTCGAAATTCAGCCAGGTGACCGAGTCCTTTTTGGAACCTATGCTGACCTTGTCGAGCGAAGACAGGGTCTCGAAGTTCGCCGAACCGGAGTCGTACTGCAGCGCGGTGATGCCAGTGGGTCGGTCCTTTGGGATCCCCGTATATACGATCGAACCGGGGGGCAGACCGACCTTATGGGTGATCTTCGGCTGACTTCGCTTCAATATCTTTTTTAAAGACGATGGTCCTGTACGGGAATGGGATTTCGATGCCTTCATGGTCAAAACGTTTTTTTACGGAATACAAGAGGTCGCTGCGCAGCACAAATGCATTGTCGTTGTTGGCCGCCCACACATAAGCCCTCAGGTTGATGGAAAAATCACCATGGCCCACCATCCTCACCAACACGGAAGGGACACCGTCCCGGACCTCGTCCTGGGTGCGGTTATCCATGCAAAACGGATGCTTCATGGCTTCCTCCCGGATGATCTCCATGGCCTTGTCCACATCCGCATCATAGCTGATGCTGAATTCGACGAACTTCTTGATCTTCTCGTCGCTGATGCTGCTGTTGATCAACTCGTCATCGCTGATGGTGCTGTTGGGGATGATCACCCGCCGGTTCTCGTAATCGCGGATCACGGTATGCCTAAGCGTGATCTCCTCCACCACCCCCTTTTTCCCCGACGATATTTCCAGGGTGTCGCCCACCCTGAAAGGCTTGAACATCAGGATGAAGATCCCGCTTATGATATTGGCGAAAGCTTTCTGGGAAGCAAACCCGACGATGGCGGCAATGATGCCGGCACCGGCGAACAGTGCGGCACCCAATGATTTGAGGAAAGGGATCTTGTAAAAGATGAAAATGATCGCCCCGGAAAAGATGACGAAGGGAATGGCATTCTTCAGGAACGAAAAATTCGTCGGATCGGTCTTCATCACCAGGGTGGACCTTCTGACGACGACGTTGATGCTTTTCCTCAGGATAACCGTCAGCACCAGGGCCACCAGCATGGTGCCGGCAACCAGGATGGTGTAGTAAAAATAGGGGTTTTCAGTGATCATAACCAGGTGATATGTCCCTGTAAAAGTAACCATTCCTGATCAAATGGCATAAAAAAACCACCGCAAGGTGCGGTGGTCAGGCCATCTTGCGCCCTCATCACGAGATCTTGATCTCCCGGGGCGGCTTGGGCTTCATTTCCTCGCGCTTGGGAAGCGTGATGTAAAGGATGCCGTCGTTGTACCTGGCAGAAATGGCCTCGCCGTTCACCAGGTTCTCGTCGATGGAGAAGGACCGCTGGAACGACTGATAGCTGAATTCGCGGCGCTTGTAATCCTTGTCATCAGCCTTCTTCTCCGTTTTCTTCTCCGAAGAAATGGTCATCACATTGTCCTCCAGGTTGATCCTGAAGTCCTTTTTGCTCATGCCGGGTGCAGCCATCTCGATCAGGAACTCGTCATCCGTCTCCCTGATGTTCACTGCCGGCAACGTGGTGTTGGTGAGCGAATAATTTGAATTGCTCCAATCCATCAGATCCCTCGAAAAAAGATTGTCTATTAAGGAAGGAAATGATGGCCAGCCCGATTCTCTTTTCATTAATGTCATGGCTTGTTCCTCCTTTAAATTTAATGTTAAACAATTCTGTTTTGTCAATTCCGTACAAACTGACTTCATGGAAAATACACTCAAAATCCATTCCTTTGGCAACCTCCGGACAATGCTATTTGACAAGCCGCTGATAATCTTTAAGTTGTTAAACCAGGGAAAGGGAGCCGGTTGAAAATCTGACAGTCTGCGATTGACAAAATGTCACATAACTACTTAAGGCGAAGACATTTATGCATAAAAAGGGGCCTGTGCGATCATTTACAGCTCACCTCAAAATAACGTGGCCATGAATCCGGGGGGATCATCTCCTGGTCTTCTTTCAGGACAAGCGCATCCGGGAAATTCTCCACCACATCCGACCAGTGGGTGACACGCCAGCGGGATTCGTTGTAAATGACCATCCAGGTCCCCTGCATCTGACCTGAAACTCCTTTTTTCAGGAGCGGCCACCAGAGGCTTTCCGTTTCACGGTCCCAGAGCAGGAACTCATTGGTGGCGTTTTGGATGCCATAGTCCCAGTATGCATATCCGCTTACCGCAAAGGTGAACAGGGTATCGCAATAGTCCCGCCGGTACACGGCAGGCTGGTCGGTGAAAATGCTGTATTGGATCATGACCGGGTTGCCGTCGACCTTTTCATTGACCACCAGGTGCCGGTTCATGAGCGACAGGGGATAGATCTTGTGTCCTTGTTCCGACTCAAGCATGATCACGCGCTCCTCTTCGTCGTAATCGTCGGGGTGGTCACCTGCTGTGACGTATTCCGGATCGATGAGGGCGGGATAGAATTCACGGCCATATCCCAGGCTGACCTGGCAGGGCCGGAGGTTCCAGCCCGTGATGTCGAAATGGTCCTCTTTCTCTTCCCCTGCCCTCAGCCATACTTTGCCTTCACGTTTGAAGATGACCCCGGCGTCGAGCGCGTTCTGAAAACACAGGTCGTTTGTGAGCCCCGAAATGGAGTTGGGCGCCTCCTTCACGGTACAACCCGATACGAAGAGCAGCGCGAGCATGAAACCGGCGATATGTGCTATCCTGTTCATCCGATCCACCATTTTGAGGGGTCACACCGAAAACGACCCAGAAGCCTGCAGCACGCTGCGGCCCTATCATTCAACCCGGGAACCTGCCGGGTTGTTCAAATATACGAAAAATCGGGCAGATACCCGCAGAAAAAAACAATGCATGCCCTGCATCCCGATCGGTCAGGCGTAGTCGTTCCAGCTCTTGATGCTGATCTTGTCGGGTTTGATCCGGGTAAAGGCGTAGATGAAGGCCGAGGCGAGCCTTGAATTGGTGATGAGCGGGATGTTGTAGTCGATGGCCGACCGCCGGATGGTATAGTCGTTGGCCAGCTCGCCCTGGGTCAGGTTCTTGGGGATGTTCACCACCAGGTCGAACTGCTTGTTCCTGATATAATCCATGACGTTGGGGGTGGCTTTCTCATCCGGCCAGTGGAGCAGGGTCGACGGGATGCCGTTGGCAGCCAGGAAATCATGGGAGCCCCGGGTGGCGAACAGGTTCAGGCCTTTGGCGTGCATCAGCCGGGCGCTTTCCAGCAGTTCCAGCTTGTCGCGCATCGGGCCGGACGAGAGCATCACGTTTGCCCTGGGGATGCGGTAGCCGACGGAGAGCATGGCCTTCAGCACGGCATCATAATAATCGTCGCCGATGCAGCCCACCTCGCCGGTCGAGGCCATGTCCACACCCAGCACGGGATCGGCCTTCGAAAGGCGGGAGAAGGAGAACTGGGAGGCTTTGATGCCGATGTGGTCGATCTCGAAAATGGATTTGGAGGGCTTTTCATAGTCCACCCCCAGCATGATGCGGGTGGCCAGCTCGATGAAATTGCTCTTCAGTACCTTTGACACGAAGGGGAAGCTGCGGGATGCCCTGAGGTTGCATTCGATCACCTTGATGTCGTTATCCTTTGCCAGGAACTGGATGTTGAAGGGCCCCGAGATTTCCAGCTCCCGGGCGATCTTTCGGGCAGCCCGTTTGATCCTCCTCACCGTCTCGAAATAGATCTTCTGGGGGGGGAACACCATGGTGGCATCGCCGGAATGGACCCCGGCGAACTCGATGTGCTCGCACATGGCGTAGGCCATGATCTCGCCACGGTCGGCCACGGCGTCGATCTCGATCTCCTTGGCCTGCTCGATGAATTCGGTGACCACCACCGGGTGTTTCTTGGAGACCCTGGCGGCCACGTTGAGGAAATGCTTCATCTCTTCGCGGTTCGACACCACGTTCATGGCGGCTCCCGACAGCACATACGAAGGGCGTATGAGCACCGGGAACCCCACCTTGTCGACAAAGCGGTTCACATCCGCCAGGCTCGACAGCTCCTTCCACTCGGGCTGGTCGATTCCCAGTTCATCGAGCATCACCGAGAAGTGGTGCCGGTTCTCCGCCCTGTCGATGGAGGCCGGCTGCGTTCCCAGGACGGGCACGCCGGCTTTATCGAGGCGGATGGCCAGGTTGTTGGGGATCTGGCCGCCGGTGGAGAGGATCACGCCCCGCGGGTCCTCCAGGTCGATGATGTCCATGACCCGCTCAAAGCTCAGCTCATCGAAATAGAGCCGGTCGGTCACATCGTAGTCGGTGGATACGGTCTCCGGGTTGTAGTTGATCATCACCGAGCGGAACCCCGATTTGTTGATGGCATTGACCGCATTCACCCCGCACCAGTCGAACTCCACGGAACTGCCGATGCGGTAGGCGCCCGAACCGAGCACCACCACCGACCTGCCGTCGTGCTGGTATTCGATGTCGTGCTTCACCCCGCCGTAGGTCATGTAAAGGTAGTTGGTGGTGGCCGGGTATTCGGCAGCCAGGGTATCGATCTGTTTCACTGCAGGGAGGATTCCCAGCTGTTTGCGGAACAACCGGAAATCGAAGCTGGCGTCGTCCATCTCATCCGAAGAGCATTTGAGGACCAGGCGGGTGATCTGGAAATCGGAGAATCCCTTTTTCTTGGCTTCCAGCAGCAGCCCGGCCGGCACCTCTTCAAAGGAAGAATACGACTCCAGTTTCTCCTTGAGGTCATAGACGAGTTTCAGCTTGAACAGGAACCACTTGTCGATGCGTGTCAGATCAAAGATCCGGTCGATGGGGATGCCGGCCTCGAAGGCTTTCTCGATGACGAAGATCCTCATTTCGGTGGGGTTGGCCAACTCCTTTTCGATGTTCTCCACCACGATGTCGCGGTTGCCGACGAACCCGTGGGCGCCCTGACCGATCATGCGAAGTCCCTTCTGGATGGCTTCCTCGAAGGTGGTGCCGATGGCCATCACCTCCCCCACCGACTTCATAGAAGAGCCGATCTGGCGGTTGACACCCGAGAACTTATTGAGGTCCCACCGGGGTATCTTGCAGACCACGTAGTCGAGGGCGGGTTCGAAAAATGCGGAGGTGGTCTGTGTGATGGAGTTCTTCAACTCGAACAGGCCATAGCCCAGGCCGAGCTTAGCGGCGATGAACGCCAGCGGGTAGCCCGTGGCTTTTGATGCCAGGGCCGACGACCTGCTCAGGCGTGCATTCACCTCGATCACCCGGTAATCCTCCGAAGCCGGGTCCAGGGCATACTGCACGTTGCACTCCCCGATGATGCCGATGTGCCTCACGATCCTGATGGAGAGCTCCCGGAGCAGATGGTACTCCCGGTTGGTGAGGGTCTGCGACGGGGCCACGACGATGCTCTCCCCGGTATGGATCCCCAGGGGATCGAAGTTCTCCATGTTGCACACCGTGATGCAATTATCGTATTGGTCCCGGACCACCTCATATTCGATCTCTTTCCAACCTTTCAGGGATTCCTCCACCAGTACCTGCGGACTGTAGGAGAATGCATTCCGGGTCAGCTTCTCCAGCTCCTCCATGTCGGAGGCGAACCCGCTGCCCATGCCGCCCAGGGCATACGCCGCGCGGACGATGACCGGGAATCCCAGGTCGCTGGCCGCCTTCCTGGCTTCCTCCCCGGACTTGGCCGCGATGCTCCTGGCGGTCTTCACGTCGATCTGCCTGAGCTTCTCCACGAAGATGTCGCGGTCTTCGGTGTCGATGATCGACTGCACGGGCGTTCCCAGCACACGGAGGTTGTATTTCTTCAGGATCCCCTTTTGCTCCAGCTCCACACCGCAGTTGAGGGCCGTCTGGCCGCCGAACGCCAGCATGATGCCGTCGGGTTTCTCCTTCTGGATCACCTTCTCCACGAAGAACGGCGTGACGGGCAGGAAGTAGATCTCGTCGGCCACCCCTTCGGAGGTTTGGACCGTGGCAATGTTGGGATTGATCAGCACCGTGCGGATGCCTTCTTCTTTCAATGCCTTCAGTGCCTGCGAGCCGGAGTAATCAAATTCACCGGCCTCGCCGATCTTGAGGGCGCCGGAGCCAAGGAGGAGGACTTTTTTCAGCATAATTCTGTGTTCAGGTTTGTTTGTTCAAGGTTCAAGGCCGGGTGACCGGAGTCATTGCGGGAACCCGCAACGTTCGATCTTCAACTTTTAGCCCCGGACTTATGTTTTTCGATCAGCCGGATAAAATCATCAAACAGGAACTCCGTATCGGTGGGTCCGCCGGAGGCCTCGGGGTGGAACTGTGTGGAGAAGAACGGCTTGTGTTTGTGCCGGATGCCCTCGCAGGTGCCGTCATTCACATTCATGAAAAGCGGCTCCCATTCGTCCGCGAGCGTCTTCTCATCCACCGCGAACCCATGGTTCTGCGAGGTGATGTAGCATTTATTCCCGCCCACTTTGCGCACCGGCTGGTTGTGGCTGCGGTGGCCGTATTTGAGCTTGTAGGTGCGGGCACCTCCGGCTAGGGCCATCAGCTGGCTCCCGAGGCAGATCCCGAATATGGGCCGGTCCCCCTGCAGGGCATTTTCCAGGGACCGGATCGTGGCGCTGCACATCTCGGGGTCGCCAGGGCCATTGGTGATGAACAGGCCGTCGAACTCCTCCTTTCCGATGTCGTGATCGAACGGGACCCTGATGACGGTGGTATCCCGGTCGAGCAGGCACCGGATGATGTTGTTCTTGACCCCGCAGTCGATGAGCAGGATCCGGTGGCGGCCGTCGCCGTATTCCTGGCGGGCCGGTGGCGTCACCCGGGCCACGAGGTTCTCCTTGTTGGGATCGTACCAATCCACGTCCCGGCCATCATAGATGATCTTCCCCAGCATGGTCCCGCTTTCGCGAAGGACCTGGGTGAGCTCGCGGGTATCGATCCCGTAGATGCCAGGCACCTGCTGCGACCCCATCCAGTCGCCGAGGCTCTGCTCGGCATTCCAGTGGCTGAACTCGTTGGAATAGTCGGAGATCACGAACCCCTGCACCGCGATCCTTTCCGACTCATAGTGCTTCAGGAGGTCCCGTTCCGCTTCCGTACCGGGCACACCGTAATTCCCCACCAGCGGATAGGTGGCCACCAGGATCTGTCCTTTGTAGGAAGGGTCGGTCAGGCTCTCGGGGTAGCCGGTCATGGCCGTATTGAAGACGACCTCGCCGGCCGAGGCCTGCATGCCGCCAAATGCCTTCCCATGGAATTCCATGCCGTTTTCCAGCAGCAGCGTGGCTTTCATAATTTTTGCATTTGATTTTTCGAATTGATGAATTTGGGGAAGGAAAATCATCCCGTACCCGGGAAGGCAAAAATAAACCATGAACCTGAAAGGTTCCTGTGGCGACATGAGAAGTTATTAAGAATTGAGGGTGGTATTATGAACAATTTGGCCATGCCCCTCAATTGACCATGATGGTTTCCGTGGTCGCGGCATAGGCGCCGAAGTATCCCAGCGCCCCGTTGCTGATGTTTGAGATGGGGTTGTAAGGGGTGGACCCGATACCCCTGCTGAGGGCATCGTTCAGGGTCCTGAAGTACTGGAAGGTATTCGGGCCGACCGCCTGCAGTTCAACTTTGATCTCGTCACCGGAGGTGGCTTCGATCCGCCTGAAGGAATAGGTATAGGTGAGGCCGTTGAAAAGTTCATCGTCGGTGATGTCGTAAGGCCTGAAGTCGGATTGCCGCAGCTCACCGTTGACATATATGAAGAACCGGTAATAGTTCAGTTCATCGGCCGGATCCTCGAAGGTGCAGTGCACGTCATAGATCTCCTCATTTCCCGGGCCGAAATCCGAAAAGATGCTCTTCTCCACCTCCAGTTCCAGGATCTCCACACCCCCGGGCAGGAACTCTTCCGCCGAATAGACAGTGCCCCCGTACTCGACCTGAAGCTCATACGATTCATATTCCTGACCCTGAGTATAATCGGTGCGGTATACCCCGGGGGCCAATTCGAACAGCTGTTCCCAGTATCCCGGGCCGTAATAAAGGAACACGGTGGCGCCCGAGACCGGCTTCACCCCCAGCGAATCGAAATAACCCCCGGAGGTCGAGATCACGACGTCATAAGGCCCCGGCCCCGACGTGATGTTGCCCTCGATCACCACCCGGGGCCGGGCCTCCCGGAGGTCGAGGTCGATCACCTTTTCGCAGGCTGCGAATAACAGGATCGTCGCTAGTTGCAGGGTTATATGAAGTTCCTTTCTCATGGCGTCAGAATTTGAAGTTCCAGGTCACCGAGGGTACGATGGAGAACAGTGCAAGCCTCACCGCCTCGTTCACATCGGGATCAGCCTCGCTTTGCCTGAAGGAGATGGAATAGGCATTCTGGCGGGCATAGACATTGTACACGGAAAAGTTCCAGCTCGACCGCACCTTTCTTTTCTGTTTCCCCTGCAGGGTGGCACTGAAGTCAAGACGGTGGTAGTCGGGCATCCGGTATCCGTTCCGCTCCGTATAGAGCGGCACCACTTTGCCGTCGATGTAATACTGGCCGCTGGGAAAGGTCACGGCATCGCCGGTGTAATAGACCCAGTTGGCCGACAATGCCCACCGCCTGGTGAGTTTCAGGGCGGCGACGATGGAAATGTCGTGGCGCCTGTCCTGCCTGGCAGGGTACCATTGTCCGTCGTTCACGCCATCCACAAGGAGGCGTGCGGCACTGAGCGTATAGCCGACCCATCCCGTCAGCCTCCCGGTCCGTTTCTTGACAAAAAGCTCCAGCCCGTACGATCGCCCTTTGCCGGGCACGATCTCAGCCTCCACAAAAGGATTCAGGAGCACGTCGGCACCATCCCGGTAGTCCAGGACATTACGGATGTCCTTGTAATAGAGCTCGGCGGAGGCCTCGAACGCATTGTCCCTGAAATTCCTGAAGTATCCGATGGCATATTGCTCGGAAGTTTCGGGGCGCACATTGGCACTGCTGGGGACCCACACATCGGTGGGATTGTCGGCCGTGGACGCCGACAGCAGGTGGAGGTACTGGGCCATGCGGTGGAACGAGGCCTTCAGCGAACTGTTCTCATCCAGGAGGAAGCTGGCTGACAGGCGAGGCTCCAGGTTGCCATACCGGACGATGGACTCGCCTTTGTCATAATAGTCGGTCCGCTCCACGGCGCCTTTCTCATCGAAAGTATAGACGGTACCGGGGCCCACGACGTTGAAGGCGGAGTACCTCAGCCCATAGTAAAGGTTGAGGCGTGCCCCGACGGTTTGTTCATTGGAGATGTAAAATCCCGATTCCCAGGCCCGAAGCTCTTCCAGGATAATGTCTAAAGTGGCATTGATCCCTTCCGACCGCCGCTCGCCGGGCCGGAACATGTGATGAACGACCTGGAAGCCAAACCGGAACGTATTGTCCGAATGGATGTAATAGGTGAAGTCCTGCATCGCATGGATATCGCGGATGCCGGACACCACCTCCAGGCTGGTCCCCGACACATCCGCCGTGATCTGGTAGTCATAGTTGCTGTAAATAAGCGAAGTATTGGAGAAGAGGCGGTCGTTGAACACATGGTTCCAGCGCAGCGTACCGGTGGCATTTCCCCAATTGAATCCGAAATCACCGAACCCGAACTTGTCCCTGCCCAGGTATCCCGACACATAGACCCTGTCGTTCCTGGCAACCCGGTAGTTGGCCTTGGCATTCAGGTCGTAGAAGAACAGGCTATTCCCGCGAAAATCGGGCTCAAACACGCTGTAGACCACATCGGCGTAGGTCCTTCTCCCGGAAAGGATGAAGGAGCCCACGTCCTTTTTAAGGGGCGCTTCCACCGTGAGCCTCGAGGAGATGGCGCCAATGCCGCCAGTCACGGCGAGGTGCTTGGCATTCCCGTTGTTCATGTGCACGTCGAGCACCGATGACAAACGCCCCCCATAGCGGGCAGGGATGCCGGCCTTGTAGAGCTTCATGTCCTTGAGCGCGTCGGAATTGAAAACAGAAAAGAATCCGAGGAGGTGAGACGCATTGTACACCGGCGCTTCATCGAGGAGGATGAGGTTCTGGTCGGTATTGCCACCCCTCACATAGAACCCGGCACTCCCCTCGCCGGCCGTACTGACGCCAGGAAGGAGCTGGATGCTCTTCAGGATGTCCTTTTCACCGAACAGGACCGGGATGGTCTCGAAATCCCGGACATCCATCTTCACCACGCCCATCTCGGGCGACCGGACGTTCTCATCCTGCCGTTCGCCGGTGACCACCACCTCCGACAGGTCGGAGGCCTCCATGCTCAATTCGACATCGAGTGACCTGCTTTTTACCAGGTCGACCCGGATATTTTTTGATTCGTACCCCACATAGCTGAATCTCATCGTGTACGACCCTGCCGGCAGGGTAAGGGAATAAAAGCCGTAGTCGTTGGTGGCCCCGCCCGTTCCCAGTTCGTGAATGAAGATGGTGGCGCCAATGAGCTCCTCGCCGCTCCCCGCATCCCGGATATAGCCGGTGAGGCTGTACCTGTCCTGGGTGGCCGCAAGAAGCGGCAACAGACAGATCATCAGGAGCATGGCGGTTCTAGCAGGCATCATGGGGCACTGTATGAAGAAGGATCCGGATCATAAAAATACGATTTCTGCGCCCCATAATCGCACCCGGACCACAAAAACTGCATTTTGCTTGCTTTCCGTCCGTTCCGCGGACCTGACGGGATCAGGAAGCCCAAAAACGCGCAACGATGAAAATTAGGATTCTTTGCATTACATTTGCCCACCTTTTTAACCCGGAGGGATCACAGGATGCAAAGGACCGGAAACTTTCTCAAGGAGCATATCGACGCAGCCATCGACTGGGTATACTTCCCGTTCCGGAAGTTCATCCCCGCGGAGACCTTCAGGTATGGGGTCACGGGCGGCCTCAACACCGGCTTCGATATCTTCCTTTACTTCATCTTTTACAATTTCGTGCTTCGGAAACAGGTCCTCGACCTGGGGTTTGTGGCCATCAGCCCCCACATCGCCGCTTTCCTCCTGGTGTTTCCCATTACGTTCATCACCGGCTTCCTCCTGGCCAAATACATCACCTTCACCGGGTCGGTCCTGCGCGGGAGGGTACAGCTGACCCGGTATGCATTGACCGTGGCGGGCGCCATCCTCCTGAACTACCTGTTGCTGAAACTATTCGTGGAATACCTCCACATCTGGCCCACCATTGCCAAAACGCTGACCACCCTGGTGGTGGTGGCCTACAGCTACCTGGCCCAGCGGTTCTTCACCTTCCGGACCGGGGTGGTTGGAAGAAAAAACGAGGACCGGTCGTGTTAACCAGTCCTCAACCGGCCAAAGATTGCGTTGGCCTTTCGGAATCCTCCTTCCCGTCCGGCACCTTGCCCAACCTGGCTGAACCGGCTGAGCTTTATGCGCCTCCGGTCAGATCCTGATGAACTTCCTCACAAGGGTCTTTCCCTGGAACGAGTACCTGACGTAATACATCTCACCGGCCTTCAGATCGGCAATACCGGTGGCAAACTGGTGCCAGCCGGCGTCGTAGTCGGCCTCCTCCAGCACCCTGACCACGGTCCCGGACTTATCGAGCAACTCGAGCCTGACGCGGCCGGCAGTGGTCAGCTCAAACTGAACGGTGACCTCATCATTGGCCGGGTTCGGGAATAGCAGCATGGCTTCCGGCGAAGGACTCACCCGGCCCTGGTCATTGAGGCTGCGATCGGGATCAATCAACAGGAACTGCCGTACCCGCATGTCGCCATCCCTGCGCAGGCTGTCCCTGCCGGGGCGCGCCCTGACCGGTTGCATGTCCTCCCGGAGGTGCCGCCTGAAAGCCTCGATCTCCTGTTGCACGGCCTCGAGGTCCTCGCGATGGTTCCCGATGACCGGGTCGAGCGCCCCGAGCTGCCGGTGCACCCATTCCCTGTGCCCGGCAAAGTCCCCGCGATGCCTCCGCAGGCCCTCGCCCATCTCATTTCTCATGCCCGTGCGCTGTTCCTGCAGATCATCCCTGAGGGCCCGGATCAACCCGCGCTCTTCTTCCGAGAGCACTTTATCAAACTCCCGGCGGCGCTCCATGACGTATTCACGCATCGCCCCCGGCTCCCTCTTTTCCATTCGCTGGCGGGTCATGGCGGCCCTGTCCTTGCGGCAATCGGGGAATTCGCCCCTGTGCGGGCAGTCGGCTGGTCGTTGTCCCTGGGCTCCCGTGCCGATGAAGAGGATGAGGACCCAGAACATTTTCGAATAGTTTTTCATGATATGATGTCTTAATTTACGGATTCGGGACCAAATTTACCCCACGGGCCACCCCGTTTCAAAATGTTTTCAACGAACGGCCCTCCACTTCCCCCCAACAGCCCGGAACGGCCTTCGAGGGGCCCCCGCAACACTTGTGGGACCAACCGGGCCGTTCATTGAACCAAACAGGATGGTCGTTGAAAAAGGCTATGATCTTCAGCGGATTGAATTATTTTTGGCTTTTAATCGGCGTCGAAATGCAGACATCCCATCTGAAAAAAAGCTGGATCATCCACACCTCGTTCTGGGCCCTGTACCTGATCCTGCTGGCCTGGTCGTTCAGCCAGATCCGCGGCTACGAGAACTATCTGGCCAAGAGTATTTTCATTGTGCTGATCCAGGCCGTGCTCTTCTACCTGAATTTCCACGTGCTTCTTCCCCGCTATTTCGAAGAGAAGAGGTTCCTTCAATACGGCGTGGCCGTGGTGGCCGCCCTTTTCGTCTCCCTGGCCATCTTCTATCTGTTCGACCGGATCAGCTTCGACATGGAGTTCAGGAAGGCATTGCAAACGAACGACTTCTCCAGGCTGCCACGGGAATTCAGGGGGCGCGGCAGGTCCATGCACCAGCCCCCCTGGGCCGAGCCCTGGCGATTCGCCTTTATCTGGCGGTCGCTTTTGTTCTATGGGTTCTTCCTGTTCATCGCCCTCTTCATCAGCACCATATACAGGAACCTGCTGGTGTCGCAGCAGAAGGAGAAGGAGTCGCTGAAACTCAGGAGCATGGTCAAGGAGGCTGAATCCAGCATGCTGCGGTCGCAGATCAACCCCCATTTCCTGTTCAATACCCTCAACAACATATACTCCATGGCCCAGCTCAAATCAGACCAAACCGCAGATGCCGTGCACCGCCTCTCCGAAATGCTGCGCTATGTGATCTACGACTGCAACCAGCCCCTTGTGAAGCTGGGACAGGAGGTGAATTACATTAAAAGCTACATTGAGCTTCAGCTTATGAAGGATGACGAACTCGGCGAGATCCGGTACGACCTGGGGCCGGTCGACGAGCAGCTGATGATCGCACCCATGCTGCTCATCCCCTTCATCGAGAACAGTTTCAAGCACAGCCGCATCGAGGACAAGGACAGGTCATGGGTCCGCATCACACTGAGAACAGATGCCAATACGCTCTTCATGAGTGCCGCAAACAGCATCCCTGCTCATCCGGGAAGCAAGGACATTACGGGCGGCGTGGGGCTGTCGAACGTGCAGAAGCGGCTTCAGCTGCTTTATCCCGGCAATCACCAGTTGCTCGTCGACCGGAGCCCGGAGGAATACAAAGTTGAATTAACTTTGAAGCTCGATGAAAATTAAATGCCTGATCGTCGATGATGAGCAGTATGCCCGCAAACTGCTCGAGGATTACGTGAAGCGGATCCCCGACCTGGAACTGGCAGGCCAATGCAGGAATTCCATGGAGGCGATGCAGAAGATGAACCAGCAACACATCGACCTGCTGTTCCTCGACATACAGATGCCCGACCTTACCGGGATCGATTTTCTGCGGACGCTGTCATCGAAGCCCCTGGTGATCCTGACCACCGCATACCAGGAATATGCCCTCGACGGGTATGAGCTGGATGTGACCGATTATATGCTGAAGCCCATTTCTTTCGAGCGATTCCTGAAAGGGGTCAACAGGGCCATCGAGCAGATCCTGCTCAAAAGGCAGGCGGAGTCGGGCGCCCCCCCGGTACAACACGGCGAGGCCCCCGGCCCGGGAGGCTATATCAACATCAAGGCGGACCATAAGATCTACAAGATGCCGCACGAACGGATCCTTTTCATTGAAGGCCTCAAGGAATATGTGATCTTCCACACAGCCGGGCGAAAGTACATCGTACTGGAGTCCCTGAAACGGCTCGAGCAGGTCCTGCCCGCGGGTCAATTCCTCCGGGTCCACAAGTCCTTCATCGTCAACATCCACAGGATCGATTCGCTCTACGGGAACCTCATCGAGATCGGGGAGCACCAGGTCCCCATCGGCAAGTCCTTTGCCGAGCAGGTCAAAACCAGCTTGTTCGGAACCTGATCCCCATGGCCCTGCCGGGGTGCATTCAGGATTTTTGTAATTTCAGACCTTTATTCCGGGGGCCTCATCCACGGCAGAACAAAAAGGCGGCCCCGCTGTTTTGAAGTTATCAGGATTGACAACCCGGGGCTGGCGTTGTCCCCGCCCGGCTAATACACAGGACCATGACACAGAATAAGAACAGAACCGACTCGAGCTTCAACATCAGGAACTTCATCCAGGAGGAATCTTTCAGCGGCAAGATCCTGATCGTCGTGACAATCATAGCCCTGGTGTGGGCCAATTCACCCTGGTATGACCAATACAAATACCTTTGGTATGAGCTCAAGCTCGGATTGACTTTCGGCGATTTCGGGTTGAAGAACTCCATCCAGCACTGGATCAACGACGGGCTCATGGCGGTCTTCTTTTTCATGATCGGGCTGGAGATCAAACGGGAGGTGATCGCAGGCGAGCTGTCGACCATCAAAAAGGCGGGTCTCCCCCTTATGGCAGCCCTGGGAGGAATGGTGATCCCGGCCGCCTTCTATGTCGCGGTCAATTACAACAACCCCCAGCATCTCAATGGCTGGGGCATCCCCATGGCCACGGACATCGCATTTGCGCTCGGCATCATGGCGATGCTGGGCGACAGGGTGCCCACCAACCTCAAAATATTCCTCACGGCCCTGGCGATCGCCGACGACCTGGGGGCGATCCTGGTCATCGCCATCTTTTACACCGAATCCATAAATATTTACCAGTTGGTGAATGCAGGCATCTTTCTCGTCATCCTGATGGGTGCCAACCGGCTTGGCGTCAGGCGGACCTGGTTCTATGCCGTCGTGGGGCTCCTCGGGGTGTGGCTGTCATTCCTTTTTTCCGGGGTCCATGCCACCATTGCGGGTGTGCTGATCGCGCTGACGATCCCGGCAAGACCGCGGGTCTCGGAATCACGTTTCATTGACGGGATCTGCACCCTGGTGGACAGGTTCAAGGCGACCAAATCCAATGACTCAAGGCTGCTTACCCAGAAACAATCCCACCTGATCACCGACATCGAGAAGCTGACCCATCAGGCCCATACGCCCTTGCAGAAGCTCGAGCATGCGCTTCATCCGATCACGGCTTTCCTCATCCTGCCCATATTTGCCCTTGCCAATGCCGGGGTGCGGTTCGAAGGAAGTTTTTCCGACATGCTGTTCCATCCCATTGCCGTCGGGATCATGCTTGGCCTCGTGGCAGGAAAGGCGCTGGGCATCTCCCTTTTCAGCAAGGCCATGGTACGGTTGCGGCTGGCGGTCCTGCCGGAGGGGGTCAGCTGGAAACATATTTACGGAGCCAGCTTTTTTGCAGGGATTGGGTTTACCATGTCCATTTTCATATCAGGCCTTGCATTCGTGCCGGAGGAATTCGTCCAGATATCCAAGGTCGGCGTATTCGGGGGCTCCCTCATATCCGCCCTCGTCGGGGTCCTGATCCTTGCCAGGGCCACGAAAAAGCCTTCTCGGTAGGGGGTTAAATCCCCACGGCGACGCCCACGTCAAAAAAGGGTGCCCAGTCCTTGTACGGGGAATTGGCATCCTGGATCAGGTCGAACTTCAGCTGAAAATACATCACCGCCGCCCTCCCCAGCCTTTGGTGTAGGCCTGCACCGGCAAACAGGAACGGGACCCAGACCCTGTCCTCGTCGATGTAATAGGCGTCGTAACTGTAGATGGCCGGTTCCACATGCAAATAAAGCGACGGAATGATGTTGTACTGGGCCAGGAGGCTGATGCCGTAATTGGAGGCTTTGAAGTGCCTGTCGCCCCGTTTGTCATTGATGTGCTCATAGCCCGGCTGGAGGGCCAGCCGGAGGCTTCTGGTCAACCTCGTTCCGACATAGGGATAAATGGCTATCCTGGAATAGTTCCCAAAGGAGAGCCCCACCGAACCGCCATAGAAAAGTTTGTCGCCGGCAGTGCTCCTTTTCTTTTCCGGCTTTTGTTGCGGGATGGTATCCTGGCCCCAGGCAGCCGGGATGAGGATGATGGCCAACAGGGCCGCTGCTAAGATTCTCATAGGATTTTGATCTAAAGGCAAAGGTTTTTACATGGGTAAAGGTAGGTAATTTTCACGGTTGTTGTATTTTTGCCGCTCGATAAGACCGTATCACGTTGCACACACGCCGTTTCCTATTTACCAAGCCCCTGACCGCATGGCTCGTCCCGCTGCTGGCGGTGCTCCTTGCCGGCATCCCGCCGCAACTGTATGGCGACACCATTCATGATCCCGGAGAAGGGCCGCGGTTCACCCGCAAGCTCGACCTTCAGGGAGAATACGGCTTTGTGATGCCCACCAATGAATACCTTCGGGGTGAATACGAGGGCGGGGAACCGGTGGAACACTTCGGCAGCGCAGCTGTGTCGTTCGGCTGGCAGACCAGGGGGGATCAGCTCTGGCAGCGCATTTACGGGAACCCGGCCTGGGGGTTGGGCCTCTACCATGCCGCCTTTGGCCGGCCGGAGGACCTGGGCGCCCCCTGGGCGATCTACGGGTATTATGAAGGACCCTTCAAGCGGTGGAGAAAGCTCTCCGTAAATTACCATTACCGGATGGGGATGTCGGCAGGATGGGTCCCCTTCGACGCACAGGACAATCCATACCAGATTTCGCTGGGCTCCAGCCGGGCAGTTTATGCGAGCCTGCGTTTCTACCTGCAGTACCGGCTTTCACCCCGGGCAGATCTGACCGCCGGCATTTCACTCTCCCATTTCTCGAACGGATCGACCGTGAAACCGAACAAGGGGATCAACATGATCTCGCCCCAGGTGGGGATCTCCTTTCACAGCCCAACACACTTCCAGGAGTACCGGAAGGCCGATGTCCCCGCATACCGGGATAATTGGGAGTGGGTCGCCGTCCTCACCGCGGGCAGGAAGCAGGTGGTGTTCGACACCACCAACGCCCCCCGTGAGATCGACCGCCGCTACATCGGTGTCAATTACAACATTATCGGGTTTTCCACCACGATCCTGAGGCAATTCACCCACAAATCGAAGTTCGGCGTGGGCCTGGACCTCCTGTATGACGAGTCCATCAATGCGCGCATAGACCTGGAGAATGGGGAGGTGATCCAGAACACCTCCAGTTTTACCGACCGGCTGGCCATCGGGGTATACCCCTCCTATGAACTTGTTGTCAACAGATTGTCCGTCCTGGTGCAGGGCGGTGTCTATGTCCTGCGCAAAAAGAGGTCCGGCCAGATCCCCGCCTTCTATCAGCGGATAGGCCTGAAATACCATGTCTTCCGCAATTTTTTCCTCGGCATCAATGTGAAGGCATACAATATGAAAGTAGCCGATTTCATCGAATGGAATGCGGGTTACCGCATTCGGTGGGACAAGTGGTAGGATGCCCTCGACAGCGACCTCCTCATGGAATAGCCTGCATTCGCAAGAAACAGGATAGAAACCCTCTCGAACTGAACCTCACTCCATTCCGATTGTTACTATCGGGGGCAAAGACAAGAGATCCGGCAGCCCACAGATCGCCGGATCGCCGCAATGCCCTTACATGACAGATAATTTCTTTTATATGACGACGTTTTTTCCTACATTTGGCCCTATCAAAACCTGCATGACCACCTTCTAATCCTGCGCACATGAGCAAAAAGCGTAAAAAACACAAGCGGCTGTACATCATCCTCGGGATCATCGCCGTCATCCTCGTTATCGGGGTATTCACACTGAACCAGGTCCTGAGCAACCTGGTCAAGAAAGAACTGGGCCATCAATTGAACAAGGATCCGAAGAGCTTGTATTCCATTCAGTTCGATGACATCCAGGTAAACCTCTTCCGGGGATCGGTGAAGGTCATGAACGTGACCGTGACCCCGTCGGACAGTTCTTATTCACTGCTGCACGAAGGCCGGGTCAACAAACTCGTCCATGCCTGGCTGCCCGAGTTCCGGATCCTCAACCTCCATATCCTGAAATTCCTGCGGGAAAAAGTGATCGACATCGGCGAGGTGGACCTCACCGATTTCTCGGTCGATTACATGATCAACCGCAACGCCCCGAAACCGGAGAACAAGAAAAGCCTTGCCCTTCACCACATTTTCAGCGACAGGTTCAAGGGCGCCTCCATCGGGGCCGTCAAGCTCAATGCAAAGGCGCTCCGGTTCTTTCATGTGGATCAGCAGGACAGTGCCTTCTTCGAGATCGATTCCGTGCGCGTCACGATCCAGTCGATCTCCATGTCGCCTGAAAGTACGGAAAACCCCATCCCGGTCGACTTCAAGGACATCCGGATCAACACCGGTCATTTCGAGCTGAACTCGATGAAATACTATTCGATCACCACCTCCGACGTCTATTTTGATATCGTCGAATCCACGTTGACGGTGGATGGCTTCAGGCTCATCCCCAAATACAGCAAGGAGGCGTACAACAAGGCGATCCAGTACAACAACGACTGGTTCTCCATCGCGACGCGGAGCATTCGTATCCGCGACCTCAACTTTTCCGAGCTGGAATTTGACAAGATCCTCGACATCAGGTCCCTCGAGATCGACGGTGCCGATATTGACATTTACCGTGACAAGCGGCTTCCCGACGCACCGTTCAAATACAAACCATTGCTGGGGGGACTGATCCACAAGATACCCCTGGAAATGAACGTGGACACCCTACTGATCCATGGGACCCGGCTGCGCTACCAGGAGCAGACCGATGCCAGCGACCAGCCCGGGACCGTTTTCTTCGAGCCCCTGGAGCTGGCTGTTTACCATGTGACCAACAGCCCCGACCGGATCAGCCAGGATCCCACCATGGAGGTTCACTTCCACGGCACCATCATGGGGCGATCCGACCTGGATGCCCTGATCAAGATCGATCTCACCAGCCAGCACGAGGACTTCAGCATCAGCGGCACACTGCAACCCGTTTCCGGCAGCGAATTCAACCCCATGGTGGAGCATCTGCTTCCTGTCAGGATCATGTCAGCCGATGTCAGCAAGACCGCCTTCCACTTTACCGCAAACGATGACATCTCGCACGGCGAGCTGGTCATGGAATA
>CAYLTG010000065.1:2550-20108 GCA_964386225.1 uncultured Bacteroidales bacterium | reverse complement strand
TCATAGAGTTTTTCCCCCGGCCTCAGCCCTGTGTACTTGATCTGGATGTCCTTGTCGATCTCCAGCCCTGACAGCTGAATCATCCGGTGTGCCAGGTCGAGGATCTTCACCGGTTTGCCCATGTCGAACAGGAAGATCTCGCCGCCCGTGCCCATCATGCCGGCTTCCAGCACCAGCTGGCAGGCCTCCGGTATGGTCATGAAATAACGGATCACCTCGGGATGGGTCACCGTGATGGGGCCGCCGCTGGCGATCTGTTTTCTGAACAGGTTGACGGCCGATCCATTGGATCCCAATACGTTGCCGAAGCGGGTGGTGATGAATTTGGTGGGGTGATGCTGCCCCAGTGCCTGCACGTAGATCTCGGCGATCCGTTTGGACGCGCCCATGACGTTGGTCGGGTTCACCGCCTTGTCGGTGGAGATCATGATGAACTTCTCCACACCATGCTGGACGGCCAACTCCGCCAGGATACGGGTGCCCTGGATGTTGGTCTGTACCGCTTCCGACGGGTTGTTCTCCATCATCGGGACATGCTTGTATGCAGCGGCATGGTAAAGGATCTGCGGCTTGAATTGCTCGAATGCATAAGCCATGCGCTTCAGGTTGCAGATGTCGGCGATGGCGATCTCGAACCGCCCCGCCGGGAACTTCTCCCGCAGTTCCGTTTCCAGGTCGAACATGGCACTTTCGGCCTGGTCGATGAGGATGATGCGGGCAGGCCCGTAGCCCAGGACCTGCCGGGTGAGTTCACTCCCTATGGAGCCTGCCGCGCCCGTGATCATGATCACCCGGTCGCGCAGCTCACTGGCGATCTTTGTGGTGTTGAGCCGGATCTCGTCCCGTTCGAGCAGTTCCTCGATCCTGATCTTCCGGATTTGCTTGAAGCTCAGCTGGCCGTTGATCCAGCTCGAGACGGGGGGGACGGTGAGCACCGGTGTGTTGTGCCGGATGCAGGTGTCGACGATCTGCTGCTTGCGCTCCGGCCGCAATTTCTGGATGGCGATGATCACATGCTCGATCTCCCGGGCCTGCAGAAGTTCCTCCAGCTTCGAAGGAGGGTGGATGGTGACACCTTCCATCTTTTTCCCGGTCTTGCCCTCGTCATCGTCGATGAAGGCCGCCACCTTGTAGCGGGTTCCGATGTCGCGGTCGAGGGTGCGCTTGGTGATGAGCCCTGCTTCACCTGCACCGTAAATGATGACGTTGGTCTTCTCGCGCCCTGGGTTCAGCAGCTCCAGGTAGGCGATCTTCACCAGGATGCGAAAGGTGACCATGGCGAAGATCACCGTGATGAACTCGATCACGATGATGGAGAACGGGATGATGAACGCCCCGTTGACCAGGTAGTAGGACACGAGGTTTGCGGCGGAGAAAAGGACGCTGCCGGCAAGGACCACCAGGAAGATCCGGATGGCATCCTCCGTGCTCGTATAGCGGATGATGCCAGCGTAGGTTTTCGACAGGATGAAGCTGACCGCACGCACCCCCAGTATCACCCCGAACACCTGGGGCCAGAGGGCTATCTCCTTGTCCGGCACGTCGAAGTTGAAACGCACCATGTAGGCCAGAAGGATGGAGAAGACCACGATCGTGAGGTCAATGGTGAAGATGAGCCAGCGGGGCATATTCTGGGTGGTGAAAAGCATGACCGGAATTTCTGGCGCAAAGGTACTCATTTCCTTGAAATGATCCGCACAAAGCCCTGAGATCAACTCCGCCCCGGTCCGGGGGCGGTCATGACCGGAATGGGCAATATTTTGAACAAGATGTGCATCATATTTTTTTACTTTTGCGAGGCAATGCATAAAAAATTACACACTACCTGAACGATGAAACATACACCATTTACAAAGATCCATGAAGCGCTGGGGGCGAGGATGGTCGAATTTGCCGGGTATTACATGCCCATACAGTATGAAGGGCTGGTGAAAGAACACCTCGCCGTGCGCCAGGGTGTCGGGGTATTCGACGTGAGCCACATGGGCGAGGTGTGGGTGACGGGGCCGAAGGCCACCTCCTTCGTGCAATGGGTCACCTCCAACGACGTCCATGCCCTGTACGACGGCAAAGTGCAGTATTCCTGCCTCCCCAACGGCAAGGGGGGCATCGTCGACGACCTGCTGGTCTACAGGATAAATGCCGAAAGCTACCTGCTGGTGATCAATGCCGCAAACATCGAGAAGGACTGGGAGTGGCTGGTGGCCAGGGGAAAGGAGATGGGGCTCGAGCCGGGGAAAGACCTGGTGAACGCTTCCGATGCCACTGCACAGCTGGCGATCCAGGGGCCCCATGCCCTGAAGGTGATGCAAAAGCTTACTTCCGAGCCGGTGGAGGATATGGAATACTATACCTTCAAGAAGCTGGAACTGGCCGGCGTCGGGGATGTGCTCTTCTCCACCACGGGATACACCGGTTCGGGCGGATGTGAGATCTACATGAGCAACGGCGACGCCGTCCGTCTCTGGGATGCCATCTTCGAGGCAGGGGAGGAGTATGGCATCAAACCCATCGGGCTCGGCGCCCGCGACACGCTCCGGCTGGAGATGGGCTTCTGCCTGTACGGAAACGACATCGACGATACCACCTCGCCCATTGAGGCCGGTCTAGGCTGGATCACCAAGTTCACGGAGGGCAATGACTTCATCGACAGGGCCCCGCTTCAGAAGCAGAAGGACGAGGGCGTCAGCAGGCGGCTGAGGGGCTTCGAGATGATCGACAAGGGGATCCCCAGGCAGCATTACGAGATCTGCGACGCCGGCGGCAACGTCATCGGCGAGGTTACTTCCGGCACCATGGCGCCCGCGGTTGGCAAGGCCATCGGGATGGGTTATATCCTGGCGGCCCATTCCAATTTCGATGCGGAAATATTCATTAATATCCGGGGCAAGCTCCTCAAAGCGAAAGTGGTGCGGACCCCTTTCTACAAGAACAACTGATGGTACATTCCGAAGGATGCAGCATATGCGGAGAGGAACTGGTCTATGATCAGCAGCACAGCCTGAAACAATGCGCCTATTGCGGGGCGGAGGCCATGAGCAATGTGGAATGCCCGCAGGGTCACTTCGTGTGCGACGCATGTCACCGGGCGCCCGCCAACGCATTCATTCAAATGCACTGCAACTCCACGGCGGAAACGGACCCCATGAAACTGGCACTGGCGATCATGCGGGACCCGAGGGTCAAGATGCACGGTCCCGAGCATCATTACCTGGTGCCTGCCGTCCTCATCGCCGCCTATTACAACCTGCTGGGTGACGCCGGCTCCAAGAAGGAAAAGCTGGCCATCGCGCGGAAGCGCGCCGAGATCGTGCCCGGTGGCCATTGCGGGACCCATGGTGCCTGCGGCGGGGCGCTCGGGGTGGGGATTTATGTCAGCGTCATTTCCGGCACCACACCCCTGAGCCAGAAGGAATGGTCGCTCAGCAACAGGATCACGGGCGAATGCCTGACGGCCATCGCCCACTACGGAGGGCCGCGGTGCTGCAAACGCGACAGCTTCATTGTCATCCGCAGGGCAGCCGAGGTCACCAGGTTCGAATTCGGGGTGTACATGCCCCTGACGCGCGTGGTTTGCGAGTTCCATGAGCGGAACAGGCAGTGCCTGGTCCAGGACTGCATCTATTACCCGACAAACAGCCCTGCTGCCTCATGACCGATACCGGAGATTTCAAATACCTTCTCGAGCAATTCGCCGACCTCAAGATCATGGCCTTCCCCGTGCCAGGCTTCGAGGGCCTGTCGCTGCAACAGAAGAAGCTGGTCTATTACCTGGGTCAGGCCGCACTCTGCGGAAGGGACATCATCTTCGACCAGAATTACAGGCATAACCTGAGGATCCGCAAGACCCTGGAAGGGATCTTCACCCATTATTCCGGCGACAGGGGAACGGAAGCGTTCTCAGCCTTCGCCACCTACCTGAAGTGCGTGTGGTTCTCCAATGGGATCCACCATCATTACAGCACCGACAAGATCGTCCCCGGCTTCGGACCGGAGTACTTCCGGGACCTGGTCCTGCACTCCCCGCATGCGTCCTTTCCGCTGAAGGATGGGCAGGGGCTGGAGGAGTTCATCCGGGAGATGTCGGACCTCATGCTCGACCCTGCCGTCGCGCCGAAACGCGTAAGCCTGGATCCCTCCGGCGACCTGGTGAAGGATTCGGCCTGCAATTTTTACGAGGGGGTCACGCAGGAAGAAGCGGAATCGTACTACGGATCGGTGAAGGACCCGTCGGAGGAGCGCCCGGTGAGCCATGGGCTCAACTCCCGCCTGGTGAAGAAGGATGGCAGGATTGCCGAAGAGGTATACAGGGTCGGCGGGCGGTATTCGGCTGCGCTGGAGCAGGTGGTGAAATGGCTGGAGAAAGCCGCCGGTGTCGCGGAGAACCCGCGGCAGAAGGAGACCATCCTCAAACTCGTTGAATACTACAGGACCGGCGACCTCAAGATCTTCGACGAGTACAACATCCTCTGGGTGAACGACCTGGAATCGAAGGTCGATTTCGTCAACGGCTTCATCGAGGTGTATGGCGACCCGCTCGGCATGAAGGCCACCTGGGAGTCGGTGGTGAACTTCCGCGACGAAGAAGCGACCCGCAGGGCCCGGCTGATCAGCGACAATGCCCAGTGGTTCGAGGACCACTCGCCCGTGGACCCGCAATACAAAAAGAAAAAGGTGAAAGGGGTCTCCGCCAAGGTGATCACCGTGGCCCAGCTGGGGGGCGACTGCTATCCTTCCACCCCCATCGGCATCAACCTGCCCAATGCCGACTGGATCCGAAAGGAGCACGGGTCCAAGTCGGTGACCATGGAGAACATCACCTATGCCTATGAGAAAGCCTCCCAGGGAAGCGGCTTCCTGGAGGAGTTCTGCCACGACGCCGAAGAGGTGGCGCTGGCAAGGAAGTACGGCACGCTCGCCGGGAACCTGCACACCGACCTGCACGAATGCCTCGGGCACGGTTCGGGCCAGCTGAGGCCCGGCACCGACCCCGAAGCGCTCAGGAACTACGGCTCCGCGCTGGAGGAAGCGCGCGCCGACCTTTTTGCCCTCTACTACATCATGGACGAGAAACTGGTGGAACTGGGCGTGATGCCCGGGCTGGATGTCGCGAGGGCCGAATACAACAGCTACATCCGCAACGGGTTGCTCACCCAGCTGGTGCGGATCGAGGAGGGGAAGCAGATCGAACAGGCTCACATGCGCAACCGCCAGCTGGTGGCCCGGTGGTGCTATGAGCAGGGTGCCGCGGATCAGGTGATCGAGGTCTTCGAGAGGGATGGAAAGACATTCTGTAAGATCAATGATTACAATAGGTTGAGGAGTTTATTTGGAGTGTTGCTCAAAGAGGTGCAGCGGATCAAATCGGAGGGCGATTACATGGCCGGGAAGGCCCTGGTCGAGACCTACGGGATCCGCGTCGACGCCGTCCTGCACCGGGAGGTGAGGGAGCGCTTCAAGAAGCTGGGGATCGCCCCCTACGGCGGTTTCGTCAATCCGATCCTGGAGGCCGTCGAAGACGAGGGCGGGATCCGGGATGTGACAGTCCGTTACCCGGAAAGCTATGCGGAGCAGATGCTCGGGTATTCGTCTCAATATTCTTTTCTTTAGGTCAGGGCGATGGTGATGGCCTTTCTTCCCGGTGCCTCCCTGAAAGGGTGTTCCGATTAA
Source organism: uncultured Bacteroidales bacterium (assembly GCA_964386225.1). Classification (GTDB taxonomy): domain Bacteria; phylum Bacteroidota; class Bacteroidia; order Bacteroidales; family JAADJA01; genus JAADJA01. Next base: position 14,438 of record CAYLTG010000065.1, on the reverse strand, counting down.
TCCATATCATGCGGTCATAGCAAATATAAAGGTATCTATTTGTTTAGATATCAATTGGTTGTTGGTTTTGTTGAAGATATTTATTATATTCGTGAGCTCATATCATCAAAACCAGCATTATTAATTAAAACGACCGACCATGGGAACTTCAGATCTTTACAAACCGCAACAGACCCTTTCAATCCAGGGAAGCAACCTTGTTTCAACCGTGACCGTCAAGGTTTTACCAGGAGAGAACCTGGTGCTTGTTTTCAATACAAGTCCCTCGTTTCCGCAGACAACAATTGCCTACCGGGTTGTCAAGGACTCCACGCAAAAATTGACCACGCTCAGAATATTGAACCAATTTCCCTGGATCAATGAGACTCATACCGTTCAATTCGTTGTCTACTCCGACAAAGCAACCAATACAGCGACAAACACCCAGGATGCAGACGATGCTGCAGACTGATTGTTCAGTTTGAAGAAATTAGATGTGGATATCCAGGCCTGCGGCATCCGTCGGTGCATGATGCGGTCCGGCGTGAGCCGCGCTTCCTTTTTTCGATCCCGGAGGGCCGGAAGGATCAGATTGCAATAACCCGAAACCCCAACATAAAATGAGTCCGGAACCTATATGTATTCCGAGCTGGATGAGGACGCAGCGGTTCATCCTGCTTTTGTGCTTTTTATTGCTGTACCGCTGGGCCCCGGGGCAGGACCTGGACAGTTTGAAGCTGGTGGCCGGGCAGGCCACAGAGGACACGGTGAGGGTGCAGGCCCTCCTGAATCTGGCCAGCAAGATAAGACGTTCCGATCCTTCGGCCGGCATCAGCTATTCGTACAGGGCCCTTCAGCTGAGTGACAGGATAGGTTACAAAACGGGCATGATGGATGCCTGTTACCGGATATCCGTCATTCACAAACAAACAGGGAACATCGATTCGTCGGAACACTATGCCGGCAAACTGATGCTCCTTGCCCGGGAGGCAAAGGATGAGGGCCGGCTTGGCGACGGGTACTTCCAGATGGCCGGCATCCTGAACAGCCGGGGCGAAACGGCCAGTGCAATGGATAACTACTACCTGGCGGTGGCCCAATATCAGATTGCGGGGGATACCCGGGGCCTGGTGGCCTGCTACAACGGCATGGGGAGCATTCACAGGATCCGGACGGCGTATGATTCTTCCATCCTCTATTATACCAGGGCCCTCAGGATAAGCACCGAGAACGGCTTCGAGACGGCCATCCCCCCGCCGATGATCAACCTGGGGAAGGTCTACGGACTCAACCGCGAGTATGAAAAGGCGGAGGAGTTCACCCTCAGGGGCATCGAGCTCACCCGCAAGGACAGCAACCTCTACCTCATGGCCATTGCCTATGCCAACCTGGGGGTGATCAAGCAGGACCAGCACCAGTACGATTCAGCCCTGCATTACTACGGGACAGCCCTGGACCTGAACCTCCGCATCGATAACCTTTACGGGATCAACAATGCCTACAACAACATCGGGAGCCTCTATTTTGATATCGGGCAACCGCAGAACGCCCTGCAGAATTTTGAGAGGGCCTATGCCGAGTTCCGGAGGATCGACTATGTGTCGGGCATGATCACGGCACTGATCAACCGGGCCGTGATCCATGCAGACCTCCGCGAATATGAGGCGGCGCTGGCCCTCTATGATACCTGTGTCCTCCTTGCTTCGGGGTCGGAGGACCTGGGCAAACTGCGCGAGGTTTACCGCGGCATCTACCAAACCTATGAAAAGTCCGGCAATTACAGGAAAGCATTTGAAAGCCTGTACAGGTTCCATGCGTTGCACGACTCCATCTTCTCGCTCGAGAAGGAAGAGCTGATCCAGGATTACAGCGCCAGGTACGAGCATGAGAAATTGCGGGCCACGATCCTGGAGCAGGACAACCAGATATTGCTCACCAACCTGAAGGTGAGGAAGCGGACCAACCAGCGCAACATCTACCTGTTCACCGGGATGGGTCTGCTCATGGCGGCGGCCTTCCTGCTGGTCTTCTTCCGCCACAAGGCCCGCAAGGACCGCATCATCGCCGACCAGAAGATCCTTCAGCTGGAGGAGGAGAAAAAACTGCTCGCCGCCCGGGCCATCGTCGAAGGACAGGAGAACGAGCGCAAGCGGATCGCCAAGGAACTTCACGACGGGCTTGGGGTATTGCTCTCGGCGGCCCGGATGCAATTCACCTCCATCCGCGACACCAGCCCGGGGAACTCGGAGGTCATCGACCGGGCGGCCAGGCTTCTGGAGCAGGCCGCAGGGGATGTGCGAAAGATATCCCACAACATGATGCCCGGCCTGCTCACCAGGTACGGGTTCTTCGAGGCGGTGGAGGACCTGTTCGAGCGCCTGGATGAATCGGAGCAGATGCACATGAAATGCGAGATCACCGGAGAAACGGGCAGAATGCCTGAAAATACGGAGATCATGTTATACCGGATCATCCAGGAACTGGTGAACAACACCCTGAAGCATGCGGAAGCGAAGCACATCGCGCTTTCGCTGGCCACCGGACCCGGCAAATTGACGATGAACTACAGGGATGACGGAAAAGGGTTCGACCTGGAGGAGCAGCGCAGGTCCAGGTCCATCGGATTGACCAGCATCGAATCGCGGGTGAATTTCCTCAACGGGTCCCTCTCGGTGGACACCGCCCCGGGCAGGGGAACATTTTACAGCATGACGATCCCTGTGGAATTAATTCCGGATGATGAAGCGGAAGATTAGCGGTACTTCCCTTCCCTGACCAGCCGGAGGACCTCGCTGCCGGCCAGCAGGTAGGCGCCGGCGACATATTCATGGGTATCGGCCCGGCTCACCTTTCCCGGACCTCTTGCCACTTGCTGCCCCCAGCCGACCCGGCCTTCCTGGTCCACGGCAGAGGAGAGGGCCTCCCATGCACGTGCGATGGCGGGCAGGCAGGTCCCTGCATCGAGGATCCCATTGTTTACGCCCCAGGCCAGGCCATAAGCAAAGAAGGCGGTGCCGCTGGATTCGGGTTGAGGAAAGCTCTCCGCATCGGCCAGGTTGGTCCTCCAGAAGCCATCCTCGCCCTGGCAGGCCAGCAGGGCAGCAGCCATCTCCCGGAACAGGGTCGCATACCAGTTGAAATTCGTGTCCGAAACAGGGAGGTGTCCAAGGATCCTCGGGATGCTTGCAAATGCCCAGCCATTGCCCCGTGACCACAGCACCTTCCTCCCCCCGGGACTGCGTTCACTTATGGCTCTGCGGTCGCGGTAGAAGAGGTGCTCCGCGGAGTCGTAAAGCTCCGCATGGACATCCCTGAACATCCTGCTTCCGTACAGGGCATATGCCGGGTCGCCGGTGGCCTCCGACATCATCACCCACGCCGGCGTGCCCACGTAAAGGGCATCCACATAATCCCAGCCTTGCTCCCTGGCAGATCCGGTGTTCCTGACCCGATTGTCCATGAACTCCTTGGTCTTCAGTATTTTGTTCTCAACCGGGTCCATGAGGTAGAGTTCCAGGTAGGTCTGGCAGCAGGTGAGCCGGTTGGCGGGATAGGTCCATTCGGTGCCGGTACGCCATCCATGCTTTGAAGCCCAGTCATAGGCCTGCCGGTAAAGGGAGGAATCCCCGGTCGCGGCCTGGAAGGCCATCAGGCCTGTGTAATACGTCCCCCGGATCCAGTTCCTGTCGTTGTTCTTCCAGGCATGCTGCAGGAAGTGGTCGTTCACCAGGTACATGGACCTCACGATGCTGTCGGCGGGCGGCAGGCCCGCGGGCTGGGCCCCCCCGGGAAAAAAGGCCAGCATCAGGGTGGCATGGAAAAGCAATTGCAACAGGAGTTTCATCCGACAACGAATATAGCGGATTCCTGGTGATTCCGTGTGAATCATGGGTAAAAATATTGGCGTCTGCCATGCCGAACCGGTGAACCGCAGTGACAGCCCTGCCCGGCGGGGCATGAAAAAACCGGAGGCGTTCGCACTCCGGTCCGGTATGTCTTGCTGGCAGTGCTCAGATCTTGAAGATCTTTTCCCAGTTGTACCTGCGCGGATTGATGCACATGACGGGGATCTGCGAGGTGTTGAACATCATTTCCTCGTCGTAGCTGCCAAGGATGAACTTGGTGAAGCTCTTGTCGGGGTTAGTCATGATCATCACCATGTCGCAAAGATTGGCCGTGGCATAATCGATCACCTGCTTGGAGAATTGCGAACCGTCGGACTTGACGATCTTGTATTTCACATCTTCCTTGTCGAAGTGGTTGGTGATGATGTCGACGGCTTCTTTCAATTCCGGGATATCGAGCTGGTAAACATGGATCTCGGCATCAAAATTCTTTGCGATAAAACTCGCCCATTTCGTTTTTTCCCATGGACCCGCATCGCTGGTGATGGGCAGGACTATTTTCTTGTACCCCTGATCGAAGGGCCTTTTTTGAACGACGACAACAGGCACCGGTGAACTGGTGACCACTTTGAGCGCAAAGCTGCCCGTGAGCTTCTGCATGCCCACTTTCCCGTGGGTCCCCAGGAACATCAGGTTGGCGCCGATGTCGCGGGCCACCTCGCCAATGGTATAGAAAATGTCGCCTTCCCTGGCGATCGTTTCCACCGCTACACCCCGGGTGCGGACGTCGCCGGCATAGGCATCCAGTCTTTTGTTTATGGAGGATGAATCCTGGCCTTCCTTTTTGAGCTGCGACTTGGTGTTCTTGTCGATCACATGGAGAAGCACGATCTTGTAACCAAGGAACTTGGCGGCCTCCACGGCCTGGTTCATGGCATTTTCACATACTTCGGAGAAATCGGTAGGGACCAGGATGATATTGTTCATTTTTGCGTCCATAGGAGAAAAGAGTTTGGATTTTTAATTATGTTCAGGCAAAAATAAAATAAATTTCCTTGGGCTCGGAAGCGCCATCCTATTTTTTTAAGCACAGCAGCCGTTCCAGTTCCTCGATGTTCTCCTGCTTCTTGCGCGCCCTCAGTTTCTTTGCCGATTCGGTATAATAGCTATGGGCTTTCAGGAAGGCCAGCTGTTTCTCATGCCATTCTTTGAGCGTGGAGATGATCCCGTGCATCTTCCATTCATACTGCAGCCGCTGGCCGATGAGGAAAAGGTCCTCGCGTCCCAGGTAGTCGAGGTCGGCGTCGGCGATGATCTCTTCCAGCTTGTTGGTGGGCGATTGCGGGATCTCCGTGGATTTGATCATGCCCTGGATCTTTTGGATGTCCTCCTGCGAATATCCGTATTGGGGCAATATCTCGGCGGCCATCCGGATGGAAATACCCTCATGCCCTTTGTAGGATTCCAGGAAGCCCAGGTCATGAAGCAGGGCGGCCGTCTTGATCAGGGCGAGGTCATGGCCGTTGACCCCTTCCAGCCTGGCCAGCCGCTCGGCCGACTCAATGACATCCAGGGTGTGGTCAACGCAGTGATAGGTGAGATCCTTGTGCAGTTCTTCGGATAGTTTTGCGAGCACGGTATTCTTCACTGCTTCGTAATCCATAGTGTTCTGTTTGCGGTAAAAATAGTCTATTATTAACGAATTTTGCAAGATTTTGTTCTAATTCCAGCCGATCCGCTCAATTCCGTCCCAGTCTTCAGGTATGCCGTGGTCGAGGAACCTTTTGCACCTGGAAATGTAAAGATTGGCGGTGACGTCGTGGTGGTTCAGGGCATAGACGTCGGCGAAGGCGAGCATGGCCTCCCTGAACTTCCCCGACTTATAGAAATTGATCCCGTCGGCGAACGCATGCTTGGTCTTTATTTTGAGTTGCCGGATGTCCTCCGGGTCCCCGTCGATGATCTCGAAGATGTAAACGGCCTCTTTCTTCCCCTTTACCTTGACGATGTCGAGGAACCTGTAATTATACTGCGAGGGGTTGTTGAGCCTGATGAGGGTGTCCTGGCTGATGATGATGGAGCTTCCGTAAAGCTTGGTCAGCCCCTCCAGCCGCGCCGCAAGGTTCACCGCATCGGAGATCACGGTCCCGTCCATGCGGCCTTCGCCCCCCACCACGCCCAGCATCAGGGAGCCACTGTGGATGCCGATCCCGCTGTTGATGGTGGGTTTGTCGAACTGGTCCATCACCTGGTTGAACTGCGACAGTTTGATCCGCATCTCGATGGAGGCATTGATGGCATCTTCGGCGCTATCATGGAAAAGGGCCATGATGCTGTCGCCGATGTACTTGTCGATGAACCCGTTGTTGTTCCTGATGACAGGTTCCATGTAGCCCAGGTAGTAATTCAGGAAATCAAAATTCTCCTTGGGGGTCATCTGTTCCGAGATGTCGGTGAAGTGCCGGATGTCGCTGAACATGACCGTCATCTCTTTCTCCACCTGGTCGCCCAGCCGGATGTCCACGAAGCTCTCCTTTCCAAGGAAATCGAGGAACTGCCTGGGCACGAAACGAGAATATGCGTCTGTCATCCGGGAGATGTTGTGGATGTAGTCGCCGATCTTCTGGGTCATGTCGTTATAACCTTCGCTGAGCTCCCCGATCTCGTCGTTGGTCCTGACGATGGTAAAATGCTCCAGTTCCCCCTGGCCTGTGCGGCGCATGTTCTCCAGCAGTTCCTTCACCGGCTGCACGATGTCCTGCGTCGTCCATTTCACCAGGAACAGGATATAGACGAACACGATGATGATGCTGCCCACGATGCCGAAAAACATGAACATGGAGTTAAGGACATTGATATAGAATAATCTTCCCGGGATGTTCAGTCCCTGGTCGCTGTCGTAGAAAAACATGGAGATCATGTTCATGTCGCCGAAAAGGATCTCCTTCACGTCGGGGCTGTATCTGTCGTAGTCGATGTCCTTGATGTAGGTGACGCTCAATACAAGGTAAAGGATCACGATGGTGAGCGGGAGAAGGGTGGTCATGGCCGAGGAGAGGAACATGCGGCTCCTGATCTTTCCCACCTTGATCTTGAATATCCTGCGGCGCAATTCCTCGGGCGGGAAAATATGCTCGATGTACCGGATATGAACCCGGTGTTTTTCCCAGTAATAGACAAATAACAGGGAGAGGGCCGAGGCTATCATGGAGATGTAGAAGAAATGTTCGTAGTAGGCAAGTTCAAGGGGGTCGGTGAGGGTATTGCCCATGAACAGTATGTAGATCATGTGGATGTGGGTGGTCAGGAAGGCCACACCCAGTATCCCGGTATTGATCAGGGGTGATATTAGCAGGAAGCGCTTGGTGAAAGCGTACAGTTTCTCGCTGACCTTTTTCCCTCTTCGTTTCCTTGAGAAATAGCGTTTGAAGGGAATGTTGAACAGGAACCCAGCGAAAAAGCAGATGATCGTGAGGTTGAACAGCAGGTTGACCTCCCTGGCGATGGTATGGCCGATGGTCTGTTCCTCCGGGCCGGTGCCGCCTGCCGCCGGCCGGGTGGTGTCGGCTTCCATCGCCGGGGGAGGGACGATGACCGGTCCGCCGCGGTCACCGGCCAGGGTGTCGCCGGCGCGGGCCCTGGCGATAAGGTCGTTGTAGTCGGGCAGTTCCTCCGTGCCCTGGGCCTTCTCCCGGGCGATGATCTCCTCCCGGATGGCCGAGCTGAGGGCCGGTTCCTGCTTGAGGACGGGCGAATACTTGACCCCCAGCAGCAAGATGAATGGAAGGACCAGCCAGGCATACAGCCCAATAGAGGCAAGATAGATCCTCAGTCCGAAAAAACGGGGTACCTTTTTAGGTGGGTTGACCGGCATCGAAGCAGCTGATAATTTTCGGGTAAAGGTATAATTTTTTCATTTTATTCTTATATATTTGAGCACTAATTCCCTGCCGGCAACCCTATTCCATGCCCGTCGGCAGGCTTGTTTCAGGACGAACAGACCACGGCCATGCCTCTGTAATCAGGCCATGTCCGTTTTACAATCCGGAGTCTAAGAATTTTATCGAAAGGAAAACCATGTTCAAGGAAATATCTGTCAGCAAGATCGAGGTCAACCCATTTCACCTGATCGGAAAGCAATGGATGCTCATCACAGCAGGCACCATCAAGGATTTCAACACCATGACGGCGGCGTGGGGCTCCATGGGCTTCCTGTGGAACTTCCCTGTGACCCAGGTGTATGTAAGGCCCCAGCGCCACACTTACGATTTCATGGAAAAGAATGATTTCTTTACGCTCAGTTTTTTTGAGAAGTCACACAAGAACATCCTCACCTATTGCGGTTCCCACTCCGGCAAGAAATACGACAAAGTGAAAGAGACGGGACTGGTGCCCCTGGAGACTGGGATGGGGAACATTTATTTCGAGCAGTCCTGGCTGGTGCTCGAATGCAAGAAGATCTACTTCGAGGACATCAACCCGGACCGGTTCGTCGACCGGCTGATCCAGCGCAATTATCCCAACAAGGACTATCACCGGATGTACACCGGAAAGGTGGTCAACTGTTTAATGAAAGAAATGTGATTTCAGTTCCCGCATCTGAGGGAATTGCACTACTTTTGACCTGTTCGTAAGGTATGGCAGGCATAATATCCAAGATAAAGGCACTGACAGGGGAGGTGATCCTGGCCAGGAAGACCTCCAGGCTGATCAGGAACAGGGGCGTGGTGAACCTGTTGGAGGCGCGGTCCATCGGGCTGATCTACAAGGTCACGGATGAACAGTTGTTCGATACGGTGAAGCGGCTCATCAAGGACCTTTCCAATGACAAGCGGCAGGTGCTTGCCCTGGGTTACGTCGATGATGATGTGATCCCCGACTATTGCGTGGCGGCCTACTCGGGCTATTACTTCAACCGCAAGGCCCTCAACTGGTACCATGCACCGAAGCCCGATTATATCCACACCTTTATCCAAAAGGAATACGACATCCTGATCGACCTCTCCAACTCCCGGGATTACATCCTGAAATACATCGTTGCCCTTTCGCGGGCCCGTTTCAAAGTGGGGAGGCAGCGGCCCGGCTTCAGCAATCATTACGACCTGATGCTCCGGATGAAGAAAAGTGCCTCCTACCGCGAATTCATCGAACAGGCCATACACTATCTCACTGTAATCAAAAGCAAATGACATGGCAAGCACATTAAAAGGTACCGGCGTTGCTGTCGTAACTCCATTCCGCAGGGGCGGGTCCATCGATTTCAAGGCCCTCGCCCGGGTGATCGACCACATTATCGGCGGGGGAGTGGAGTTCCTCCTGGCACTGGGCACCACCTCGGAAGCTCCGACCCTCTCGAAGGATGAAAAAGCGGCCGTTATGCAATTCTTCCTCGAGACCGTCGACAAGCGTGTGCCTATCATGCTGGGCGTGGGCGGCAACAATACCCAGGAGATCATCAACACCCTCAAGCAGACCGACCTGGAGGGGATCGATTCGATCCTTTCGGTCGCGCCGTATTACAATAAACCCGGTCAGAAAGGACTGTACCAGCATTTCAAGGCCATCGCTGACGCCAGCCCCATTCCCGTGTACCTGTATAACGTGCCTTCGAGGACCAGTTCCAACATCTCGGCCGAGACAACCCTCGAGCTGGCTGCCGGGGTGAGCAACATCGCAGGCATCAAGGAGGCCTCCGGCGACCTCATGCAGATCATGACCATCCTGCGCGACCGGCCCGAAGGATTTGCCGTGCTCTCGGGCGATGATGCCATCACCCTGCCCCTCCTCGGGGCCGGGGCCGACGGGGTGGTCTCCGTGGTCGCCAATGCCTACCCGAAAGAGTTTTCCGACATGGTGAGGCTGGGCCTCAACGGAGACTTCAAACAGGCCGCAACGCTGCACTATCCCCTCCTGGAGATCGTCGAATACCTGTTCAAGGACGGCTCGCCGGGCGGGATCAAGGTGGTGCTGGAAAAGATGGGGCTGTGCGAGAATATCCTCCGGCTCCCGCTCGTCAGGGTGAACAAGAAGGTGCAGCAGCACCTGGAGGAGCTGGTCGAAAGGCACATGGCCAAAAAATAAACGGGACGATTCCGCATGACCGGTACAACGGTTTGCGGGCCGCAGTTGTCAATGAAAGGGAACCCAATTCCCAACCCCTATTGGAAATATTATGAAACGAATCTTGCTGACCTGTACCCTCATTGCCATTCTTTTCCTTTTTGTCCGACCGGTCTCAGCCCAGCCCGACCGTTACGACCTCGATAGCATCCTGCAGACCAGGGGGGAGGTATACTTCCGGTTCGATCATCCCGGACCTGCCCTGCTGGAGAAGCTTTCGCACATGATTTCCATCGATGATGCAGGCCCGGGCGGGGTGTATGCCTATGCCAACCGGGCGGGTTTCGACCGTTTTTCCGGCTTTGAACTTCCTTTTGAGCTCCTGACGGCTCCCGGGCTCCGGCAGCCGGTGGTGATGAAATCGGAGGTGAACCCCGACGCCATAGAGGACTGGGATTTTTATCCCACCTACGAGGCCTACCTCGAGATGATGTACCAGTTCCAGGACGATTACCCCGCCATTTGCACCGTGTTCAGCATCGGCCAGAGCATCAACGGCAGGGAGCTCCTGTTTGCCCGGATCTCCGACAACGTCGGCCAGCAGGAGGGTGAGGCGCAGTTCCTGTACACCAGCAGCATACATGGGGATGAGACCACCGGTTACGTGCTCACCCTCCGCCTGATCGATTACCTGCTATCCCATTATGGCAGCGACCCGGAAGTGGATTCGCTGGTGAACAACCTCGACATCTGGATCAATCCCCTGGCCAACCCCGATGGCACCTACTTCGGCGGCAACAGCACCGTGTACGGCGCCATCCGCTACAATGCCAACGGGGTCGACCTCAACCGGAACTACCCCGACCCCGAGGACGGCCCGCACCCCGACGGCAACGAATGGCAGCAGGAGACCCTGGCGTTCATGGCGCTGGCTGAAGAGAACCAGTTTTTGATGGGGGCCAACTTCCATGGCGGCGCGGAGGTTTGCAACTATCCCTGGGATACGTGGCCCGACCTGCATGCCGACGATGACTGGTGGCAGCTGGTGTGTCACGAGTATGCCGATACGGCCCAGTTCTTTTCGCCGCCGGGATACATGTCGGGATTCGACGACGGCATCACCAACGGCTATGCCTGGTATACCATCAGCGGCGGCAGGCAGGATTACATGAACTTCTTTCACCAGTGCCGGGAATTTACCCTGGAGATCTCGGATGTCAAGTTGCTGCCGGCATCCCAGCTGCCCGACCTGTGGGATTACAACCACCGGTCGCTCATCAATTACATGAAACAGGCGCTCTACGGCCTGAAGGGCACCGTGACCGACGCCGCCACCGGCGACCCGCTTGACGCCGAGGTATACATCGAGGACCATGACATGGACAGCTCCTGGGTCTACACCGAGCCGGTCACAGGCGCATACCACCGGCCACTGCATGCAGGTACCTATGACATCACCTTCTCCGCCGAAGGTTATTATCCCCAGACCATCGAGGGCGTATCGGTGTCCAACTGGGCCCTCACTATGTTGGATGTCCAGCTGGAAGGAGGGGAGCTCATCGCGGATTTCACGGCCAGCCAGACCAGCATCCCCATCGGCAGCACCATCGATTTCACCGACCTGACCTTCGGGAGCCCGGCCACCTGGGAATGGACCTTCGAAGGCGCTGATCCGTCCTCCTCCGCGGCCCAGCATCCCCAGGGCATCCTCTACCCGGCAGAAGGGTCCTTTGACGTTACCCTGACCGTGTCGGACGGCACGAATACCCAGACGGTCGTCAAAGAGGATTACATCACCGTGAGCGAAGAATTCATCATCCAGAACACCACGGTGACCACCTGCAGCGGAGTGTTTTTCGACAGCGGGGGCGAAAGCCAGGATTACAGCAACAACGAGGACTTTGTGATGACCTTCCTGCCCGGGGAAGCCAATGCCAGGGTGGGGATGGATTTCGTGTCGTTCAACATCGAGTTCGAGCCTGTCGACTGCAACTATGACTGGCT
>CAYLTG010000065.1:0-2450 GCA_964386225.1 uncultured Bacteroidales bacterium | reverse complement strand
GCCAACTGCCCTCGACAGTTTCGGGAGCAACGGGGAATTGTATTTCCGGCTCATCCCAGCCCCCGGGGCCGAAACGATGGAACTGCCCGCCTGGATGTCCGTGGACAGGGTGGCCGCCGACCAATCGCTGTATGCCTATGCACGGCTGGAGAACATGAAAGGCTGGCACCCCGGGGCCCACGGCGCCGTCCTGGAATTGCTGCCTCATCCCGGCACGCTGACCCAACCCGTGATGAAGCCGGCGGTGGACCTGGAGCAGGCCGGCGATTGGGATTACTACCCCACCTATGACGCATACCTGGGGGTCATGGAACAGTTCGGGACAGATTACCCCGAACTCTGCCAGGTATTCAGCATCGGCCAGTCCGCGGAAGGGAGGGAGATCATGATGGCGGTCATCACCAGCGATGCGGTGGCCGCAGGGACGAAGCCCAGGGCGCTTTACACCTCGTCCATCCACGGCGACGAAACGGCCGGGTATGTCCTTTTCCTGCGGCTAATCCATCACCTGCTGGACCAATATGGCACCGACCCTGCGATCACCGGCCTGGTCGACAACCTGGAGATCTGGATCAACCCGCTTGCAAACCCTGACGGCACCTATGCCGGCGGGAACAACTCGGTATACGGGGCCACACGGTTCAACGCCAACGGTGTGGACCTCAACAGGAACTATCCCGACCCGGAGGACGGCGAACACCCCGACGGCTATGCATGGCAGCCGGAGACCATGGTCTTCATGGACCTGGCCGGCCAGGTGCCTTTTGTCATGAGCCTGAACTGCCACGGCGGAGCCGAGGTGTTCAACTATCCCTGGGACACCTGGTCAAAACTGCATGCCGACGACAACTGGTGGTACTTCGTGGGCAGGGAGTGGGCCGACACGGTCCATGCCCATAGTCCCTCAGGATATTTCAATGACTTCAACAACGGTGTCACCAACGGCTACCAGTGGTATTCCATCAGCGGGGGCAGGCAGGATTATATGAACTATTTCCATCATTGCAGGGAGGTCACCCTGGAGATCTCCAATACAAAACTCCTCCCTGCCGATCAGCTTCCCGCGTTCTGGGAATATAACCACCGCTCCTTCCTCAACTACCTGGGGCAGGCACGGTACGGACTGAAGGGCAGGGTGGTGGATGCCGCCAGCGGCGATCCGCTGCCCGCCACCATCTACCTCGAGGATCACGACCTGGACAATTCCTGGGTGGTCACCAACGAGGAGGGCTGGTTTTTTAGGCCCCTCTACGGCGGCACCTGCGACGTCACCTTCTTTTCGCCAGGTTACGGGGTCCTGACCCTCGACAATGTGAATACAGAGAATTACAGCCTTACGGAACTTTCCATAGCGCTTGAATTCACGGGGTCGGGCCTGGCGGAGACGGGGCTCCGGCAGGTTTTTACACTGGCCGGCAACCCGGGCCCCGGGCCTTTTGCACTGACCTACCACGGCATTGAGCCCCTGCCGGCACATGTGCTTGTAACAGATGCCTCGGGCAGGACTGTCGTGCGCCGGGAGGCCCGCTTTGAACCGGGAGCCGGACTGGACCTGCAGATCGGGGAACCCGGATTTTATTTCCTGTATATCTCTTCGGGCCGGGAAGCAGCAACCTATAAACTGGTAAAGGAATGAGCGCAAGGAAAGGGGAGCGGTATCTTGCCGGGTTCATCATCTTTATGGCCGGGTTCATCACCATGGCCTACGAGATCGCCGGCGCACGTGTCCTTGGGCCCTACTTCGGGTCTTCGGTATTCGTCTGGACCTCGCTCATCGGGATCGTCATGGGCAGCCTCAGCCTGGGGTACTGGCTGGGCGGCCTGCTCTCGGTCCGTCGCTCCGACTATGGCCTTCTGATGATCCTCCTGGCCGTGTCCGCTTTTTTTGTCCTGGTCACCGCAGTGGGGAACATCTACATCCTCGACCGGGTTGTCAAGTATGTGACGGGCCTGCGCTGGCAGACGATCGTGTCGGTCATCGTGCTCTTCGGCCCGGCCAGCGTCGCTCTCGGGATGGTGCTGCCCTACGGCGTGAAGCTCCAGGTGCGGAAGGTGGAATCGTCGGGAGTCACCATCGGCAACCTGTATGCCCTCTCATCGCTGGGCAGCATTATCGGTACCTTCCTGGCCGGTTTTGTCCTGGTGCCCGTCATGGGGTTCTCCAATGTGCTGTTTGCCCTTGCCGCCACGCTGCTTGTCATCGGGGCACCGGTCGTTGCGGTCAGGCGGTCGCTCCTGCCCGTCGCACTCACCCTTGTGGTGGGGGGGCTTGTGATCATCTCCTGGGTGCGGGCGATGAACAAGACCTATGCATATGTCGACACGGATACCATGTACAACCGGGTGATCATCTACGACACCGAGGAAAGCGGAACAGGACGGCCTGTGAGGATGCTGCGCGTGAACGATGAGACCAGCTCCGCCATGTACCTCGACGGGGAGGATGACCT
>CAYLTG010000064.1:0-20176 GCA_964386225.1 uncultured Bacteroidales bacterium | reverse complement strand
TGGTGGCGGCCGACGACAATGTGATGCCGCAGACCAAGGAGGCCATCAACCACGCTCAGGCTGCCGGCGTTCCCATTGTGTTTGCCATCAATAAGATCGACAAACCGACGGCCAACCCCGAAAAGATCAAGGAGGAGTTGTCGAAGATGAACATCCTGGTCGAGGACTGGGGTGGAAAATACCAGAGCCAGGAGATATCGGCCAAGGCTGGCCTCAATATCGATGAGCTGCTGGAAAAGGTACTCCTCGAGGCCGAAATGCTCGACCTCAAGTCCAACCCCGGGAAACCCGCCGTCGGTACGGTCATCGAGAGCTCCCTCGACAAGGGACGCGGCTATGTGGCCAAGCTCCTGGTTCAGGACGGCACCATGCGGAACGGCGACGTGGTCATTGCCGGTGCCACCATCGGTCGGGTTAAGGCCATGTACAACGAACGGAACCAGAGGATTACAGAGGCCGGACCCTCAACCCCCCTGCTTCTCCTCGGACTCAATGGCGCCCCCCAGGCCGGTGACAGGTTCAACGTGATGAGGGACGAGCGTGAGGCCAAGGCCATCGCCGCCAAGCGTCAGCAATTGCAGCGTGAACAGGGTATCCGTACCCAGAAGCACGTCACCCTCGATGAGATCGGCAGAAGGATCGCCATCGGCGACTTCAAGGAGCTTAACATCATCGTCAAAGGGGATGTCGATGGATCCGTGGAAGCACTTTCTGACTCCCTCCTGAAACTGTCGAACGAGCAGATACAGGTCAATATCATCCATAAGTCGGTCGGACAGGTCACCGAAACCGACGTCAACCTCGCCTCGGCTTCCGATGCCATCATCGTGGCCTTCCAGGTAAGGCCTTCACTGGGTGCCCGGAAACTGGCCGAGCACGAGCAGATCGACATCCGGCTTTATTCCATCATCTACCAGGCCATCGAAGAGATCAAGGCAGCCATGGAAGGGATGCTCTCCCCCGACATCGAGGAGAAGATTGTCTGCAACCTTGAAGTGCGCGAGGTCTATAAGATCACCAAGGTGGGCACCGTGGCCGGTTGTATGGTCCTCGACGGCACCATTACCCGGAAAACCAACGTGCGGGTGATCCGCGACGGCATTGTGATCTACACCGGCCTGCTGGGCTCCCTGAAACGCTTCAAGGACGATGTGAAAGAGGTCAAGTCGGGCTATGAATGCGGTCTGAACATCGAGAACTTCAACGACATCAAAGTAGGCGATATCATCGAGGGATACGAGGAGGTCGAGGTCAAGAGAAAACTCTGATCCTGCCTGTCACACGGTCAATCTTTCCCGTTTTATGAATGTCCCCCGGCGGAGAGCTTCTTTTTCCGCCGAACCCGGGTCATGAACACCAGCATGATGGTTGTCCCGAGCAACACGGAGAACCCTGCGATCCGTTGGATCCGGGTCCTCCGGACATCGATCGCGGGCAGGGGGGCCTTGGCCGGGCCGTTGCCATCGTGCCGGCAGACCGGGTTCATGTAAAGGGCCGTCCCGTCGTCGAAGTGGATCTCGGCCCGGATGTAGGGATCGTCGGCCCGGAAAACATAACTTGCTTCGCTTGTTCCGTAATCGGTCTGCAGACCCTCTCCTCCCTGGCCGATGAAGCGGATGAACCGCGCCGGGGAATCGCAGGAGACGAAAAGGGTGTCATGCCGCAGTTCATGCCTCGTGAGCATGGGCAGACGGGCCGTTCTGGTAATCTTGTCGGCCATGCTTTCACCCGCCTTCCAGCCAATGCTCACCCCGTATGACCTGCCGACGCGGAGCGCGCTCATGATGTCCGGCTCCGTCAGGGTGGGCGTGTTGACAAAGGTGCAGCGATTTCCCACCTCGTCGGGGTTGCTGACGTCGTGTGCATCGTCGTTGGAGAGGATGGTCACATAGTTGCCGGCCGAGAGCGCGGCATCCCAGTGCTCCATGGAGGTCCATGTGCCGGAGATCACTTCGATGCCGTCATACCCGGCCAGGATGCGCATGTCGTCGGGCGAATAGCCCTTCCTGAGCAGGGGATGGGCGAGAGTGACCAGCACACCCTCCTCCTCCAGCTTTTCGATTACCCTCTGTTTGTGGTGCCGGTTTTGCCACAGCGGGAAATCTAGCCACAGGACAGTGTTTGCCCCGATCACCACCTGGTGCACCTTCCGGATGTTGAAGCCGTGTTCATAGATCGGCAAATACCCGGGTCTTCCCGCACCAAAACGGTTGATCTTTTGATAGTCCGATATCCCGACGATGTCGTACCCCAGGCTTCCGTAAAGATCCCAGATCATTTCGTTGGAATTGTTCCAGCCGGCAGTGATCCCGCCCCAGGCATAGGACTGGACCTGGAAATTCCCCTTTTTCCAGGCGTCGGGCGACATCCCCTCGTAGGGGTTGAACAGGCGGTTCCCCGCAAAGGGTTCGCCTTCCTTGAATTCATACACCGGGCAGTTGATGTATTGAACGAGCGGGACAAGGAGAAGGATCCCGGAGAGCGCCACGACGATCCGGAGGAACAACCAAAGGGATTTCACCAGCCTGTGATTCATCATTCAGTAGCCTTTGCATGCAGTCCGTAAAAATAGGCATTTATTGACGTGCAACAATTCGCCCCGTTCGGGGTTATTGTAGCATAAAGGTCCGCCTTAACAACATTTAACAAGAAATATCGTATCGGATATGGTATTTAAGTAATTTTACCGTTATTCTAAGGATGAACAAATATTTTAAATTCATGAAGTTACATGCCTTTAAGCTGGCAGCGATCGCTGCCATTGTCATATTAGTCAGTTTTATCGTTTTTGGCAGCAGTCGTCAGTCCGACGAGGATCGACGGGAACTGCTGATGAGAGTGGTCAACTTTGCCATCGAGAACGGGCACTATGACCCGGGCGACCTGGACGACAGCTTTTCGGAAAAGGCTTTCGATAATTATCTCGATATCCTCGATTTCGGCAAACGCTTCCTCATCGAGGAGGATGTTTTGGAACTGGCCAGGTACAGGCATGAACTGGATGATGCGATGCTCGGCCCGGATTTCGATTTCTTCGACCTCTCCATCGACATCCTGGACCGGCGGATCAAGGAATCCCAGGAAATTTACCGCGACATCCTCTCGAAACCCTTTGATTTCGCGAGGAAGGAATCATGGGAGGCCGACAGTGACAAACGGGAGTTCGCAGCGAACAAGGAGCAACTTCGGGAATACTGGCGCAAATCCTTGAAATACGAGGCGATGACGCGGATCTATGACCGCCAGAAAACGCAGAAGGAACAGGCCGAACAGGGAAAGAACGATACGCTGAGCACATTTGCCGAATTGGAGGCGGAGAGCAGGGAAAAATTGATGGAACGTTACGATGACTGGTACCACAGGATGGAAAAGCTCGACGAGGATGACCGGCTGGGTTATTACGTCAATGCGCTGGTGAGCGTGCTCGACCCGCATACCGAGTATTTTCCGCCGCGCGAAAAGGAGAACTTCGACATCCGCTTCTCCGGCCAGCTCGAAGGCATTGGGGCTCAGCTGACCCAGAAGAACGCATACGTGGAAGTGACAAGGATCATTCCCGGCAGCCCATCCTGGAAACAGGGTGACCTGGAGGTGGGCGATTATATCCTCAAGGTGGCCCAGGAAGGGGAGGAGCCGGTCGATATCGTGGACATGAGGCTCGATGATGCGGTTCAGCTGATCCGCGGGAAGAAAGGAACCCGGGTGACCCTCACCACCAAGAAAATGGACGGGACCATCATGGACATCACCCTGGTCCGCGATGTGGTCGTCATGGAGGAGACCTATGCCAAGTCGGCCATCATCCGCGATGACGCGGGTGATAAGGAATACGGATATATCAAACTGCCCTCCTTCTATGTGGACTTCACCCAGATCAACGGCAGGAACTGTTTCGATGACATGAAGTCTGAGATCCGGAAACTGAAGGATGATGGCATCGACGGCCTCGTATTCGACCTCCGCGACAATGGCGGCGGCTCGCTCGAGGATGTCGTGAGCATCGCCGGGCTGTTCATCGAGCAGGGCCCCATCGTCCAGGCCAGAAGCAAACGCGGTCAAAAACGGGTGCTGGCGGATACCGATCCCGCGGTGCAGTATGACGGACCGCTGGTCGTGATGGTGAACACCATCAGCGCCTCGGCGTCGGAGATCTTTGCCGCGGCGATGCAGGATTACAACCGTGCCATCATCGTCGGCAGCGACCATACCTACGGCAAAGGCACCGTGCAGAACTTCACGGAGCTCGACCGGCTGGTGCCGCGGGCCCCGGCAGGTACAGAAGAACTTGGATCCCTCAAAATGACGGTGCAGAAATTTTACCGGATCAACGGGGATGCGACCCAGCGCAAAGGGGTCACCCCCGACATCGTGTTCCCTGACTACTACAACTACATGGACTTTGGTGAAAAGGAACTGGACTATGCCATGCCCTGGGATGAGATCGCATCCCTGGAATGGTCGCCCTGGACCCTCACCTTCGACAAGGATTATATCCTGGACATAAGCAATTCCAGGATCAGGAAGAACGAGATGCTTTCCCTGGTGGACGAGAACGGACGCCGGATGCGCGACATCCGTGAACAGACCGACCTGGCGCTCAATTATGACGATTATACGGAAATGATGAAGAAGCGCGAAGAGAAAGGAGAGAAATACAAGCAGATCGGGAAAGAGACCTTCGACATCAACGTGACGGTGACCAGTGCCGACCTGCCTGCCATCGAGGCTGATACATCCCGCAAAGCACGGTCCGATGCCTGGGTCAAGGACCTGAAGAAAGACGTATACCTCGTCGAGGCATACAACGTGCTTAAGGACATCAGCGACTACCAGGTCAAGCAGGCTCTCCGCAAAGACGATTGATGCAGGGTCAGTTGATCCGCTGCCGGAACAGTTTTTTCTTTTCCGATTGGATGTAACCCCTGTAGAGGTAAAACATATACCCGTCTCGGATCTGGAGTTTCTGCACGAAGGGAAAAGGGATATGCTGGCTGAACCGGGCTTCCCCGGTGGCCAGGTCGATCTCCTGGAGGTCCCACGTGCCGTTGAGGTTCCGGAAGGTGGTGTAGGCCTTGTTCCGGATCTTGTCTACAAGCACCTGTTTTAACCATTTCTCCCTCCTGGCAAATGCATAGATCATCGTTCCGGTAGGGTCGTTTTCTTCCTGCAGGTGATATTTTATCGGTGTTTCGCCGATCTTGTTGCCCAAGGTGTCGAAGAACTGGATCACATTCCGGGGGTGGTTGAAAAGCACCACCGAGTCGCCCATGGCATACAGGGGGGCATAGATCGCCGAAAGATAGGCCATTTTTATAAACCTCGCTGTGACGTTTGAGTTCCGGATCTGTTCCAGGGTGGCAGCATCATTGGGAGTTCCGTTCAATTTGCTGAGCAGTTCTGCCTCTTTGTCCGCCGAAACCGCCTGCACCATGTTATCCCTCATGAAAGCGATTTTTTCCTCATCTGCGGTCATGGCGAAAAGCAAGGAGCTGGTGTCGAGCGTATTGACCATGTAGAACCGCTTGATGAGCTCGTTGTGGATCACCTCTTCGAAAAATACCCGGGCCCCGATGATGAACCTGCATCCCACCATGACCTCCGCAAAATAGTCCAGATCATAGGGGTCGTACAGCGACATCTTCTGGTCGGTGAACGCGATCTGGTAAGCTTTGTCCTCCGACAGGATATGGACCTCCCCGAGGCAGTCGCGGTAAAGGCTCAGGGGTTTCATCGGCAGTACACTCAATTCCGAAAGGGTGTTGCCATCGAAATCCTGGAACAGCAGCTCGGCCCGCGAGAGCCGGTTCCTGAAAATGAGCAGGAGGACCCCCCGGTCGCAAAGCTCGTAATCAAGCACCGAATAGATCTGGTCGGCATACAGGGTGTCAATGCGCCGTGAGGTGATGGTCACCCCCGTCAGGGGCTCCGACTTGTGGGTGAGCTGTACCTTCAGGGGTTGCAGCGGGCGGTATTCAAAGCGCAGCTTCCTGGTTTCATAGGCCACATGGGTGAATTCAAGCTCATAGGGAAGTTGGGAGACCTGAAGGATGAACTCGCCCAATTCTGACGTGGTAGTTCCGGAATTGGTGTTGCTGACGACGATGTTCACGAATTCGATGGGCTCGCCGGTCTGGTCATCCGTCACGCGGCCGGTGACGTAGAAACCTTCCTCCTGCGCAGCGGCAAGCAGACCTGCAAGCAGCAGAAAGCCGCAGAGGAGCAAGCGGGCGAGGTTACCTTGTATTTGGCGGCCCCCGGGCATTTCGGTTACGTTAACGGCGCAGCAGTAGTTTCTGCCGGATGACTTTTTCCTGTCCCATCTCATCCAGCACGCGCAGGGTATAAGGATAGATGCCCGGCGGGAGCCTGGCCCCGTTCACGTCCCTGCCGTCCCATGTCAGGAAAGGAACGTGCGTGGCTGCTCCCCGGATGGTCGTGGCATAGGACATCAGGTATTTCCCGTAAAGGTCGAAGATGGTCAGTTCTATTTTCAGCTCGTTCCCCGGTCGGGTGTGGCGGAACGAGAACGTGGTCGATTCATTGAACGGATTGGGATAGTTCATGGCCTCCGACAACAGCAGTTCCGATTCCCTGTCGATCACGAACTCGATGACGGCCGTCGATGAGTTGTTGTAAGAGTCCCATACCTTGAGCGACAGGGTGTGGCGCCCATTGGGCAGGTCATGGAAGGGATATTCGAGGTATCCTTTCCTGAAATCGTCGACGGAGGCCTGGAAATAGGGGTCCATGACCATGACATTGGAATAATCCCCGTTCAGGACCAGGGTGATGTTATGGCCGATGCCGCTCTGCGATTGGTTGATGCCGTTTTCGTCCTCGATGTAGGCCAGCAGGAGCGGGTTTTCGTGTGTGAGGTCCCCGGAGATGAACGTGGTGTCGTTGAGGTAGAGCTCGATGTCCGGCCCGCTGTTGTCGGCCGCCGCCGATCCGCTGATGCCGCCCAGCATGAACTCGTTGTAGAACCCTGAGGCATCTTCGTCAGCGGAATGGGCATAGTAACTTAATTTGGCCTGGCCGAAGTTGAAGGAGATGTCAAGCGGGATCACGAAGGAAAAGGTGAATTTGCCATCGGTCACCGAGGTCTTGCCCTGCCAGATGATCTTGTCCTGGTTGCTGAATTCCACAGGGAAGCTGTTGGGGTCATTTCCGATGGTCTTGTACCGCGTGGCTTTGTCAAAGAGCACCGGGTACAGGTACCCGTTGAAATCGTTCACCGGGTTGCCGGAGAGGTCCTGGATCTCACCTTCCACCGTTACCTTTTGCAAGGCCATGAGGGTGTCCTGGCTGAAATTTTCCGCATCGGTGTCGTTGATCTTGAGGGTCTTCACCACATGCTTCGGATAACTGAGCCTCAGGGCCGGGTCTCCCAGCAGCACGAAGTTCCTGGTGGTCAGCTGGCCGGGGGGCTTGGATTCGCGGATCAGGTCGCCGAGGTAGGGCATCTCCCCGTTGACAGGTTCGAAGGCCCTGGCGTAAAGCCGCTGGTTGAGCCTGAAGTTGGATTGGGAATAGGCCAGGCGCGTGGTAGTGAACAGGGCGATGCCGCCGCCATGGGGGTTCAGCAGCACGATCTCGCCCCCGCTCACGAGCTCGGGCTCGTCAAAACGGCTGAATTCACAGGTGGCGGTGATGAACAGGGGGAGTTTCTTGGTGTTGTCCCAGTTCACCATGTCGTTTTGCTGCAGGATCCGCTCATGGGCCCACCCGCCGGTGCCCCCGTGTCCGATGTAGTTGATGATCAGTGCCCCGTCCGTCACCTGCTGGCGGATCCTTTCATTGACATCCGGGTATTTGTCACCCGAGGGCGTCTTCAGCTGCGGAAAGGCGTCGAGGTAGATCTTGTTCTGGTTATAGAGCGGTGTTACATAGCCATGCACGCTCGAGAGGCTGTCGGCCTGCTCCAGGTGAAGATTGCCGTCCTCGTCGTCGGCGATGATGCAGATGCGGGTCCGCCAGTTGCCGAATTGGGGCTCTTCGGGCTGGATGTAGCGCATGATCTTGTCCACGGCGACCTGGGCCTCCTCGGCCGTCTGTACGGGCAGACGCCCGATCCCGATGTCAAGGTAACCGATTGCATCGTTTCCCTCATCGTCATCCAGCAGCCCGAAATAATCGTCGACCACGTAGCTGGTGGCTGTGATCCACGACTCCTCGGTCTGGAAGGTGGGGATGAAATTGGTGTTGTGCTCCAACCTGTCCTTGGGGTCGAAGGACCCGTCGCCGAACAGGAGCAGGTAGCGGGGCTCATTGCCCTCGTAGCGGTCGTAGAACATTTTCAGGAGGTCGCGGATGGCAGTGGGGTCCTGCTTGCCGGAAGAAAATTCATTGTAGATCGTTTCGGGTGTGACCGTGAGCACGGTGAACCCGTCCATGTTTCGGTGCAGATCGGCAAGTTCCTCGGCCTGGGACAGGAAGAGGGGATGGGTGACGATCACCATGTCATAGGGACCGGAGCCATGCAGATCCTGGTTCTCCACCAGCGACACAAATTCAGGCGTGAGGAACTCCGTCCCGTCGAAGGCAAGGAATTCCCGCAGGGAGTCCGTGGCCTGCACGAAGGAAAGGTTCGTCCCGTCCTGCTCCGTTTCAAGCTCGAACGGCGATATGGGGTTGGTGACATCCCATACCCGGGAACCGGGCGCCGCATTGCCCACCTGGAACTTGGTGATGGCCCCTTCGGCCACGGTGGAAAGGTTCCGGAAGGCCAGCTGACCATGGTCCAGGTATAGCTGCGAGATCACGTTGACGTTGATGAAGTTGAGCCACATCCTCGAGCCGGGCTCGGCCTGCTGGTATTCGATCTCCACATCGATGTCGGGCCCCAGGTCGTCGTAGAAGTTGGTCTTCTTCTTCACCTGCGCATACTTGGTGGAGTTCACGTCAATGGAGGTGAGGGTCACGGAATCGGTGTACTGCCCGTTGACCCGGATCAGCAGGAGGTCGTTGATGTAGGTCCTGTTGGCGACGGAGGTCTTGATCCCCACCTTTTCGCCGGGGACGATGTTCGGGAATTGAAAGGAGTAGGTCCGTTGGTTCACCTCCCCGAACTCGTCGCCATACCAGGTCTTCCCCGATTCGATCAGGTTGTGCGATTCGTCCTCGACGATGCTGTAATCATTGTAGACCGTCAACGGCTGGGTCGCCGGGCCGGATGCCTGGGGAAGGGTCTCCAGCCGCTTTCCTGCCTCATCCGACACGGTAAGGTAATAATAGTTGTGATCGTCGTAGTAGTGCACCTGGTAAAGGAAGAACCCGAGCACGGGCGACCAGGTGTGGGGGCTCATGCCGTAGAACAGGATATAATCTCCGTCGTCGAACGAACCATCCTCCTCGCCATGCACATAGATGGCATTCTCCTGCAGGTCGTCATGCCTGAATTCGCCGTTGCTTTCGGGCAGCATGCCACCCGCATTGCCGTAGAGGCGAATGTTCCTGGGATCGATCCCGGAGGCGTCGAGGCCGAAGGATAGCAGGTCGTCCCGCGTGATCCTGTAGATCCCGCTCTCTTTTACCCTGATCTTGGACCAGCTCCCGGATGACAGCACCGAATGATCGGCATAGGTCCTGTCCGCCGAAGGCGCCGCGGGGGTGTAGGCCTCATTGACAGCTGCATCAAGTTCGAAGGAGGTGAGTTTCTCGTAGAGCTGTGTCGCTGCGTTGAAGCGGATCGGGATGAACTGAAGGGAAAGCCGGGGGGCCCTGCGGGAGGTCAGCACTTCGGTCTTGATCTGGATGTCCTGTGCATCATACCCCGTTCCCGAAAGAAATTCCTGGGCTGCTGCATCAAAGGCCTCGAATTCCATCCGGGTGAACCGGGCTTGCAATTCCATGTGCCGGCCTTGAACGGGGTGGTCGGTCACGAAGGAGGGAAGCGAGGTGGACGGATCCACCATCCCGCCCTCGAAATAGAGATAGCGGACCGTGACGCCGTCCGACACGTCCTCTTCCACGATGCCCTGCCAGTCAAGGTCGGCACGCACCATGATGTCCTGCCCGGACAGGATGCCGGCAAACGACATGGAAAGAAGCAGCGATAGTATCTTGAGTATATGTTTCGTCATCTTGTCTTCCACTATTTTCGAGCCCCATTACAAAGACGCGTTCAATGGCAGTTTAGTTGCGCGTAAAGGGCACAGATCTGTTCATATTCATCGCATGATCACCAGTTTGTTGGTCATGTCCACTACCGACCCGTCATAATTCCTCACCAGCACCTTGTAGATGTACATCCCTTCCTGCAGCTTGTTGCCCCGGCTGTCGGTACCGTTCCAGGCTATCGATTTGTACCTGTATCCCCCGGCGTGATAGATGTCGCCGAGGGTGGCCACATGCTGTCCGCTGAGTGAGTAAATATGTATCGTGATGTCGAGGGGCTGCTCCACCTGGTTGTGCTCGAACGAGAAAGTCGTGGTCTCCCTGAAGGGGTTCGGATAGTTGATGAGGTCGTTCAGGGCCATCTCCACCGATTCGGCCACGATGAACTCGGTGGTGGCCGTCGTGGAGTTGTTGTAGATGTCCCATACCTTCAGGCTCAGTGTGTGTCTTCCGTTGGCCAGGTTATAGAAGGGGTACCTGATCGACCCCTCCTGGTAGTTGTCGAGGGCCGCCTCGTAATAGTTGTTCAGCACATAGGTTTCCTGCCCGTCCAGGGTGGCGATGATGTCGTGCCCGATCCCGTTGCCTACGGTATTGATCCCGTTCTCGTCGAAAATGGTGGCCAGCAGGTCCGGGTTTTCATCCGTCAGGCCGCCCCGGCGGAATGACAGGTCGTTCATGTAAAGGCTCACCTGGGGCCCCTCATTGTCGGCTTCGGCCGATTCATTGTACCCGCCAACCACCACTTCATTGAAATACCCGTTGGCGTCGATGTGGTCGTTTCTTGCATAGTAGCTTAATTTCCCGAACCCGTACTGGTATGCGATGTCCTTGGGGGCGATGAAGGTGAACTCCCAGTCGCCGTTCTGGATGGTGATCTTGCCCTTGTAAAGCGCGTTTTTCTGGATCTGGAACTCCTGGGGGCTGCTGCCGGGGTCATTGCCCAGGGTGGTCACCCGGGAGGGTTTGTCAAATACGGTGGGGTACAGGATGCCGTTGAAGTCGGTCAGCTTGTTCCCGGTGGTATCTGTGATCTCCCCGGAGATGGTCACCTTCGAAAGTGCCCGGAGGGTGTCGATGGCCTCGTCGACACTGATGCCGTTGATCTTTGTGGTGATGACACCCTGTGTCGGAAATGCGATCCGAAGGGCAGGGTCGCCGATCAGCATGAACTTGGATTTGTTCTCCACGCTGCCGCTGGCATTCTTTGCCAGCCGGATGATGTCGCCCATACGCAGGTATTGCCCGCCGACCCGCTTCAGGGCATACCTGTAGAAGTTGCGGTTCAGGTCGAAATTGGCGCCGGCATAGGTGGCGCGGGTGGTGGTGAATAGCGCGATGCCGCCGCCGTTGGGGTTGAGGGAGATGTATTCGCCGGCAGAAGTGCGCGCAGGATCGTCGAACCTGCTGAATTCACAGGTGGCCGTGATGAATACGGGCATGTTCTCCATGTTGTCCCATGAATTGATGTCATTGATGGTCATGATCCGCTCATGGGCCAGCCCCCCTTCGCCGCCGTGCCCCACATAGTTCATGATCAGGGCTCCGCGGTCGACACGGTTGTTGATGTCGAGCGTCACATCGGGATAGCGCTCGCCGCTGGGTGTGGACACCTGCTGGTAGGCATCCAGGTAGATCTTGTCGATGTTCAGGGCCTTGTTGGTGGTGTCCACGATGGAGGCCAGGTCCTCGGCATCGCCGAAGTGAAGGTTCGAGTCCTCGTCGTCGGCGATCAGGCATACCAGGTTCCTCCAGTCGCCCATCACCATCTCGGAATTGGTGGCATACAGGATGGTCTTGTCGACGATGGACCTGGCCTCTTCGGATGTCCTCACCACGAAACGGCCGATGCCGATATCGACGAAGGTGTCTCCGCCGTCATCCAGCAATCCATAAAAGTCATCCTTCACGTAGGAATTCACCGGATGAAGCGACTCGTAGGATTCCCAGGTCGGGATGAAATTCGTGTTGTTCTCCTCCCGGTCCTTGTAGTCGAACGACCCGTCGCCGAAAAGCAGGAGGTATTTCAACTCCTTGCCCGGTTCTGCATGGTCGTAGAGATATTTCATGAAATCCCGGATAGCCGTTATGTCCTGCGAACCTGCAGAGAACTCATGGTAGACCTGTTCCGGTTCCGTGACGAATACCGTCATGTTGTCATGATCACGGTGGAACTGGGCCAGCCGCTCGGCCTGGTCCCTGAAAAGGGGATGGGTGAGGATCACCATGTCGTGATCGTCAATGCCGCGAAGGTTCTGGTTCTCCACCTGCCCCACGAAAGTGGCCTGCCGGAAGCTCTGGCCGTCAAACGCGATGAACTGCTGCAGGCGGTCCGATTTCATCGCGAACGCGAGTTCGGTGCCGGAAAGGGTGGTCTCCACCTCCTCCGGTGTCAAGGGGTCGGTGACATGCCATATCTTCACCTGGTTGTTCGCCTTGGTGAGGGTATACTTGCTTACCACTTCCATGCTTGCGGTCGATAAGTGCCTGAAAGCAAGTTGTCCCCCGTTGAAAACCAGGTTTCGCTGGTAGTTCAGGGTAAAATAGTTCAGCCAGCCGACCGAAGAGGACGCAGGCTTGGTGTAGGTCACCTTCACGGAGAGGTTCGCGCCGTTGGTGTGGAACCTGGCCGTATCGGTCCTGGACTTGGCGAAATCACCGTTCACATTGGAAAGGTTGGTGCCGGGGATGGCCAGTTGAAGGACGTTGCTGTTGTTGACCGAGAAAGTGAAGAAACTGGTCGATTGAGAGCGGGCGGCCGCCTCTGCCCGCAGGATGACCTGGCTCCCGGGGGTGTGATTGGGGATGGTGAACTCCTTCACCAGGTTGTTGAAAAGGTCGAACAACTCACCATACCAGATCCTGCCCGAGTGGAGGAGGTTCACTTCTTCCACCTCGTAATGGCTTGCGTCATGGAAGGTGGTGATGTGGTTTGTCGGCGGTTCGCCTGAGGACGGCACCGTTTCGATGCGCTTGCCGGCACCCATGTCGGTGGTGATGAAATAATAGGTGTAATCATCATAGAGGTGGAGCTGTTTCTCCAGCAGGTGATAATTCTGGGAGTATTCCCACGTATGGGGCGACCGCCCGTAAAAAAGCACGTAATCCCCGGGGTTGAATGCCCCGTCGCCCTCGCCCTCCACATAAATGGCTGCTTCCTGCAGGCCGTCGTATCGGAATTGCTGAGTGTTTTCAGGGAGCATGCCGCCATCAAGGCCATAGATCCGGATGTCCCTGGGATCGATGGAGGCCACCGGGATGCCCATGGTTGAGAGGTCGTCGTAAGTAAGCCGGTAAATGCCCGTTTCGGTGACGGCGATCTTATACCAGCCGCCGGAGGCCAGAACGGAATTCTTTTTTTGGCCGGCCGACTTGAACAGGCCTCCTGCGCCGTTTGACTGGGTATCGATATCGAGCACGAAGCGGGTCAGTTTCTCATACATGCCGGTGACAGTGTTCAGCCTCACAGGAAGCAGGGTGACGGTGGCGAAGGGTTGCTTTCGGTCATGTCCGATGCTCTGTTCCAGCCGGATTTCCTGGGTCGCCAGGTCGAGCGACCGCAGGTATTCCTGTTCATCGGCCGGGGCGGTCTCGAAGATCACCGATCGCAATTCGGCCTGTATGCCGGTGGTTCCCGGGGGAAGCGAAAAGACCTCGTGGTAAAGGGGAGCATAGTCACGGGCGGGATCATTCACGGATCCTGAGAACCTTAGCATCCTCAGCTCTCCGCCGTTGCCGTCATCCACGGTCTGAATTCCCCTCCACTGAATGGTCCTCGTATGGGAAATTGCCTGGGCGGCCATGAAATAGGGTGTGATCGCCAGGAGGAGAAAGATGGATAATTTCTTCATTGACTGCATATTTAATATCCCCGGTACAATAATACTACATTTGTGATGAATGGCCGCCCTGTTGCTTGTGTAAAACAAGTGGCTGAAAAATAAATAATTAGCCAGATATAACCTCCTGAAGAAGTAAAATAATAACGGAGGCGATCCGTTAATATTGTTATTTTCGTACCTCCATCGTTTGCCTTGATGCATCGGATAAATAACAGTTGTAGGGGTGTATTTTGTTCACCGGCCGCCTTTTCCCCGGGCGGTCTGCTGCTCTTCCTGGTCCTGCTGGCCGGGTCGGTTCGCCCACAGGACCCGCATTTCACCCAATTCTATGCCAATCCACTGTATCTGAACCCTGCCCTGGCAGGAACGGGCGAATGCAGCAGGGTGATGGTCAACTACAGGAACCAGTGGCCTTCCATCGGAGGTGGTTTCAGTACCTACAATGCATCCCTCGACCACTACTCCCGCGGGCTCTCCGGCGGCATCGGGCTGCTGGTCTTCAACGACGATGCGTCCGGCATCGTGAATACCCTCCATGCCGGGATCATTTATGCCTACCACCTGAAATTGTCGGAGGAGATGCAACTTAATGCGGGATTTGAAGTGTCTTATCACCAGCAAAGGCTGGATTGGCAGGAACTGGTCTTCTCGGATATGATCGACCGCACCACGGGTGCCGTGATCCCGTCCAATACCGTCGAAGTGGAACCTTCTGGAACCGACCCCGCCTCGGTGGATTTTTCCGCTGGATTGTTGCTCGGGATCAAAAAAAAGTTCTTTGTGGGTGTAGCCGGGCATCATTTAGCGCAACCTGATCTGTCATATTACAGTAATAATGATAACGGCCTATTGTACAGGAAGTATACTGTGCATGCAGGGGCCGAGTTCGTTCTTCGGCAGGGTGACTACCGGACCGACCGCGGGACGGTCCGCTTGCAGCCCGGCATCGTGGCCCAGGTACAGCAGGATGCGCGGCAGGTGAATGCGGGCCTCAACCTCGATGTGGACCCATTCGTGGCAGGCGTCTGGTACCGGCACAACATCGGCAATCCCGACGGGATCGCCGCATTGCTCGGATTGAGGCTCGGCAGGCTCAATGTGGGGTACTCCTACGATTTTTCCCTGTCGAAACTGAGCGATGGCAGCGGCGGGGCCCATGAGGTGAGCCTGGCCCTGATGTTTGCCTGCAATAAGCGGGGCAGAAGGCCCGGTGCCCTCGAGTGCCCTGAGTTTTAATGGTTTTTGTAAATATTTGATAATTATTGATATAGGTAGATTGATTTTGGGGAGGATCGGGTTCAAAACAATTTTAATCTGCAAATTCAGTTACTATAGTTGGCGGAGAAAATATTTAAATTATCCGGAATTTTAGTTATGTTTGCATCAAAATTTGTAAAAATGAAACATTCCAGTTTCTATGCTTTCCTTGCTCTGGCTGCTATTGCCATGGTCATGGCATCCTGTTCCAAGCAAAAATCGGCCACCACCGGATGGGAATACAACAATCCCAAGAACGGCGGTTTCCAGGTTGCAGAATATGGCGGGCAGATCACCGGACCGGGCCTTGTCCTGGTGGAAGGAGGAACATTCACCATGGGGGCCAACTACGAGGATCCCATGTACGATTGGGACAACAACCCCCGCCGGGTCACTGTGAAGACCTTCTACATGGACGAAACGGAAGTCGCCAATGTCGACTACCTGGAATACCTCTATTGGACCAACAGGGTTTTCGGGACCGACTACCCGGAAGTATACAGAAAAGCATTGCCTGACACCCTTGTCTGGCGCGACAGGCTGGCTTACAACGAACCCATGGTGGAGCTTTATCTCCGCCATCCGGCCTACCACTACTATCCCGTGGTGGGGGTGAACTGGCTGCAGGCCTCTGATTATTGTGCCTGGAGGACCGACAGGGTGAACGAGATGCTGCTGGTGGAACGCGGCATCCTGGATTTCGACCCCGACCAGCTCAACGAGAACAACTTTAACACGGAAGCCTACCTGGCCGGCCAGTACGAAGGGCTCGTGAGGGACAACATGCGTGACCTCAATCCCAACGGGACCGGCGAGCGCAGCGTACGCCTCGAAGACGGCATCCTGCTTCCGCGCTACAGGCTACCCACCGAGGCGGAATGGGAATTCGCCGCCGTCGGGATCATCGGCAACACGGTTTATGAGAGGGTCCTCGACCGGAGGATCTATCCCTGGGACAGCCATGTCCTCAGGACCGACGACAAGAATTACTACGGCAGCTTCCTCGGTAACCACAAACGGGGCTCCGGCGACTACGGCGGTGTGGCCGGCGACCTTAACGACGGGGCCATCGGGCCTGCCATGGTCGGGTCATTCTGGCCCAACGACTACGGGCTCTTCAATATGGCCGGGAACGTCAGCGAATGGGTGCTGGATGTGTACCGACCCCTCAGCCACGAGGATGTGGCCGATCTGAATCCCTACCGGGGGAACGTGTTCACCCAGAAAGTTAGGGATTCCGAAGGACTCATCGCGGAAAAGGATGAATATGGCAGGCTTCAGTACGAAGAGGTCCCCACCGAG
The DNA here is from genome assembly GCA_964386225.1 of uncultured Bacteroidales bacterium. Taxonomy (GTDB): domain Bacteria; phylum Bacteroidota; class Bacteroidia; order Bacteroidales; family JAADJA01; genus JAADJA01. Next base: position 3,659 of record CAYLTG010000064.1, on the reverse strand, counting down.
GAACTGGTTGACCGACTCAATTACAGGAAGGCCAATAACATCAATTACAAGGATGGCGACTACCAGTCGACCATCAACCGCGAGGACTGGATGCGCGATGGCGAGGATTCCGGATCGCAGACCATGTACGATTATGAAATGACCACCATGATCAGCGACCGCGCCAGGGTTTACAAAGGCGGATCGTGGCGCGATAACTCCTACTGGATGATGCCTGCCACCCGCAGGTTCCTCGACGAGGCCAGGGCCGCCAATTACATCGGCTTCAGGTGCGCCATGGACCGCGTGGGCAGCGATGACGGCTATTGATAAAAAAGGATAAAATTTTTTAACGGACCCCATACCTTACCGGTATGGGGTTTATTTTTGTCCCATACATTATATTAGCATAATGAACGGATTTTCTGATATGAACACGACCGAGGAGCTCTACCGGCTTTATCTGGCACATCGCAAGGTAACCACCGATTCAAGGGAGGTCCCCGTGGGATCGATCTTCTTTGCACTGAAAGGGGAGAACTTCGATGGACACCGTTTTGTGGGGGAAGCGCTCCGCAAAGGGGCTGCCCTTGCAGTTGTCGATGACCCCGCCTATCTCCCGGATGAAAGGTGCTTCCTCGTCAGGGATGTGCTGCAGCAGCTCCAGGACCTTGCCCGCCGCCATCGCAGGGAGTTGAAGGCCACGGTGATCGCCATCACGGGCTCCAACGGGAAGACCACCACCAAGGAACTTATGAACCAGGTGCTCCGCACCACCTTCACCTGCACCGCCACAGCAGGCAACCTGAACAACCACATCGGCGTGCCGCTTACGATCCTGTCCTTGTCGGAAGAACAGGAATTCGCCATCATTGAGATGGGAGCCAACCACCAGGGGGAGATCAGGGAACTGTGCCTCATCGCCGACCCGGAATACGGGATCATCACCAACGTGGGAAAAGCCCACCTGGAAGGCTTCGGCGGGTTTGAAGGGGTCGTCAGGGCCAAAACGGAACTATACCAGCACCTGCGCGACCGCGATGGATTTGTCTTCCTCAATTCGGCCAACGAAATCCTTGCCAACAAAGCCTCGGGAATTAATCAGATACGATACGGGGCCCAGGCCGACCCGGTCCATGGTACGGTGTTGATTGCCGATCCGGCCCTCGAAGTGGCCTGCACCATCGGAGACGACGCGCTCCGGATCCGGACGCAGCTGGTGGGCGACTACAACCTGGAGAACATCCTGGCCGCAGCCTGCGTCGGCAGCCATTTCGGAGTGCCGGCGTCTGCCATCGGAGAGGCGGTGGAACAATATGTCCCTGCAAACAATCGCTCCCAGATACTCCAGACCCCGAAGAACACCCTCATCCTCGATGCCTACAACGCCAACCCCACCAGCATGGAGGCGGCAATCCGGAATTTTGCGGCAGGGCAGTACGAGCAAAAGGTGCTCCTCCTGGGCGAGATGCTGGAACTGGGAGCTGACTCGCAGGCCGAGCACCACCGGGTGATCGGGCTCGCACGGGAACTGGGGTTCGATGCAGTATTCGTGGTCGGTGAAGGCTTCAGGGATGCTGGAGCGCCGGACGCCAGGTGGTTTGAAACCACGGATCAGCTGATCGGCCACCTGCAGAAACACCCGCTTGCCGGCAATGCCATCCTGATCAAGGGATCGAGGGGCAACCAGATGGAAAGGCTAATAAACTACCTGTAATGAACGGATACAAGGTCATCGGTGTGATGTCGGGCACTTCCCTCGACGGGCTTGACATGGCCTGTTGTACACTGAGTTTTGACCAGGCCTGGTCATACGAGCTCGGCCCCGCCGTCACGGTGGGATACACAGCCCACTGGAAGGACCGGCTTGAACGGGCCATGATGTGCCCGGCCGAAGCACTGGCCCGGATGCATGCGGATTATGGCCGCTTCATCGGGGAGCAGGTCAGGCAGTTCATGATTTCAACGCGCTTCCGCCCCGACTACATCGCATCCCACGGTCACACCGTTTTCCATCGTCCGCAGCATGGGTTTACCCTGCAGGTGGGTGATGGCAACGGCATCGCAGCCGTGACGGGCGTACCGGTGATCCACGATTTCCGCAGCCTCGACGTCGCCCTGGGCGGCCAGGGGGCTCCGCTGGTGCCCGCCGGCGACCGCCTGTTGTTTGGTGATTTCGGGGTTTGCCTGAACATCGGCGGCATCGCCAACCTGTCGTACGAATCGGGTGACACAAGGATCGCCTTCGACATCTGTCCTGCCAACATGCTGCTGAATTTCCTGTCCGCTGCCGAGGGTGAACGCTATGACCGGGATGGCCTCATGGCCTCGCGGGGGCGTGTGGATAACGGGTTGCTGGAATGCCTGAACAGCCTTGACTATTATGGGAAGGAAGGGAGCAAGAGCCTGGGCAGGGAGTGGTTCCTGTCGGACATGGTTCCCTGCCTCCGCCAGCGGGCGTTGACCGGGAATGACCTCCTGCGGACCGCGGTGGAGCATATAGCCATGCAGGTGGCGGCATCCCTTCCCGATATGCCGGGGAAAGGAATCCTCGTCACCGGCGGCGGGGCCCACAACAGGTTCCTGGTGGATCGGATCCGGCACCATGTGAAGATGGACGTGATCGTCCCGGGGAAGGACCTGGTCGATTACAAAGAGGCCCTGGTGTTCGCCCTGCTGGGCGTGCTCCGTGCACGAGGGGAGGTGAACTGCCTGGCTTCGGTGACCGGGGCCGCCCGCGACAGTTGCGGCGGCGTCATGACGGCATAAAAAAACCCCGGCAGAACCGGGGTTTTATAATGTAATGGCCACATCAGTGCACCAGGTGCATCTGCACATAGTAGGCTCCCGCGCCCGCCAGGTAACCGATCAGTGCCAGCAGGCTGATCCGCCTGAGGTACCAGATGAAGTCGATCTTCTCCAGCCCCATGGCAGCCACACCGGCAGCAGACCCGATGATGAGAATGCTTCCTCCGGTCCCTGCACAATAAGCCAGGAATTCCCAGAAAGCTCCGTCGACCATGAAGTCGGCCATGTACCCGACAGTACCCGGATCGGCAATGGGATACATGCCCATGGCGCCGGCAACGAGCGGCACATTGTCGACGATGGCCGAAAGTATGCCGATGATCAGGTTGATGGCGTATATGTTCTGCAGGTGCTCATCCAGGTACTTGGCCAGTACGGCCAGGTGGCCGGCCGACTGCAGGGCTGCCACGGCCGTGAGGATCCCGAGAAAGAAGAATATGGTGGGCACGTCCACCTTCTTCAGCACCCCGATCACCGTCAGTTTCCGCTTGTCCTCCAATGGCTTGTTCCTGTGAAGCAGTTCGGTGGTGAACCAGATCACCCCGAGGCCGAACAACATGCCCAGGTAGGGTGGGAGATGGGTCACGGTCTTGAATACCGGTACGAAAAGCAGGGCGCTCACTCCCATGATGAGCAGGAGCTTCCGCTCAAATGCGGTCGTGAACTCCCGGGTCTCGCTGCTGGACAGCCGGGGCCGGGTCACATTCCCCTTCATCGAGAAGCTGAGCAGGATGAGCGGGATCACCATGGTGACGATACTCGGGAAAATAACGTAGGTGATGATGTTCAGGGCGGTGATCTGTCCTCCGATCCACAACATGATGGTGGTGACATCCCCGATGGGCGACCAGGCGCCGCCCGCATTGGCTGCC
>CAYLTG010000063.1:0-20521 GCA_964386225.1 uncultured Bacteroidales bacterium | reverse complement strand
TGGTCGAGGTGGCCCAGTCGCCCGACGGTGAGTTCAACGATTACAACTGGTCGCCTGACAGCCGGTGGATCACCTTCTCGAAGCCTGCCAGGGATGAAATGACCAGGATCTGGATCTTCAGCACCGAATCAAAAGAAACCATGCCGGTGACCGACGGCTGGTATGCCGCTGGCGGACCCGTGTTCAGTTCCACCGGCGACTACCTGTTCTTCAGCTCGTCACGCGACTTCAACCCGGTCTATTCCTGGACAGAGTGGAACCATGCCTACCGCGACATGCAGAAGGTCTATTTCGTCACGCTCCGCAAGGATGTCGAGAACCCGTTCAAGCCGGAGAACGACGAAGTGAAGGTCGAAGCCGGGGATGAGGAGAAAGCTGACGGGGGGCCCAAGGAATCCAAGGCCGGGAAGGAGGGCAAGGACAGCGGCGGAGAGGACAACGGCCACATTTCGATCGACTTCGACGGCATCATCGACCGCATCATCGGCCTTCCGGTAGAGGCGGGCTTCTATTACAACATCGCATGCATCGACCAGAGCGTCTACTACTGCATGGGCAGTTCCGGCCAGAACGGCACGAAGCTCAAGGTCTATGACCTGAAAAAGCAAAAGGAGACCGAGATCGGCGATTATGGAAGCTACCTCATCACGGCCGACCAAAAGAAAATGGCACTCTCTGGCAGGGGGAAATACGCAGTGACGGACCTTCCGAAAGGCCAGGTCAAACCGGACGAATTCGTGAGCCTCGATGACATGAAGGTGTGGGTCGACCTGCGGGCGGAGTGGAAGCAGATCTTCGACGAATCCTGGCGCCAGATGCGCGACTTCTTCTATGATCCGGGCATGCACGGTGTCGACTGGGAAGGCATCCACACCAAGTACGAGCCCCTGGTTCCCCATGTGAATAACCGCAACGACCTGAATTACATTATCGGGGAGATGATCGGCGAGCTGAACGTCGGGCATGCCTATGTGAGCGGCGGCGACAAGCCCGGTCCCGGGCGCATCCGCACCGGCCTCCTGGGGGCGGAGCTGAGCAGGGACAAATCGGGCTTTTACAGGATCGACAAGATCCTGCGCGGCGAGAACTGGGTCTCCAGCCACCGGTCGCCCCTTACCGAGGTGGGCGTCGACGTTGGTGAAGGGGATTTCATCGTCGCGGTGAACGGCAAGCCCACCGACAAGATGACCGACATTTACCAGGCGCTGGTCGACAAGGCCGGCAAGCAGGTGATGCTGACGGTCAATAGCAAGGCTGCCAGTGACGGCGGCCGCGACGTGCTCGTGGTCCCCGTGGCCGACGAAAGCGACCTGTACTACTACAACTGGGTCCGGGACAATATCCGTAAGGTGGACGAGGCCACCGGCGGACAGGTGGGCTACATCCACATCCCCGACATGAGCGCCCAGGGCCTGAATGAATTCGTGAAATACTATTTCCCCCAGATCCGGAAGCGGGGCCTCATCATTGACGACCGGGGCAACGGCGGGGGCAACGTTTCGCCCATGATCATCGAGCGGCTGCGCCGGGAGCTGGCCCTGATGCGGATCAGCCGCAACGGCACACCCTACACCAGTCCGGCCGGCCTCCATTACGGGCCCAAGGTGATGCTCATCGACAATTATTCGGCGTCCGACGGCGACCTCTTCCCATACCAGTTCAAAACACTGGGGATGGGCAAGCTCATCGGTGTCAGGACCTGGGGTGGCGTCGTGGGGATCCGCGGTTCACTGCCATTCATTGACGGCGGCGACCTGATGAAGCCCGAGTTCGCCAGCTACGCCAGGGACGGCAGCAGCTTCGTCATCGAAGGCATCGGCGTGGAACCCGACATCGTCGTGGACAACGACCCGGCACGGGAATACGAGGGGACCGACGACCAGCTGAACAAGGCCATCGAAGTGATCCTCGAGGAGCTGGAGAAATGGCCTGAAGGGCTGCCTCCTGTCCCCGAATACCCCGACAAGAGCAAATAAAACGGGCAATGGCCGGGGACGTCACTCCCCGGCCGCTGATCCCGGCCACCATAGCAAATAAACGCCTTATGACCCTGCGGGAGCTGATCGAATACAAACTGCTGGAAACGGATAAATTCGCCCTGTCCGTTTACCAGGTCCTTGTCTTCACCCTCATCCTGATCGCCACCTGGCTGCTGCTGCGCCTGATCCGGCTCGTCGTCGCGCGGCGGATCAGGAAGTACGGTCTTCAGGCCGCCTCCACCTATTCCATCTTCCAGATCTTCAAATACATCGTGTGGGTGCTGGCCATCGGCATCGGACTCGAGTCCATCGGCGTCAAGTTCAACCTGCTGATCGCCAGTTCCGCCGCCCTTTTGGTGGGCCTGGGGCTCGGCCTTCAGCAGTTGTTCATGGACTATGTCGCCGGCATCATCATCCTGTTCGAGGGGGTGATCAAGGTCAACGACGTGGTGGAGATGGGCGACCTGGTGGGCGAGGTTCGGCATATCGGGCTCCGCACCTCCAAGATCGAAACGCGCGATGACTATATGATCGTGGTACCCAACCACCGCCTGGTGAACGACACCCTCATCAACTGGAGCCACAACCGGCGGCTCACGCGATTCAACGTCAAGGTGGGGGTGGCCTATGGGTCGGACATCCGGCTCGTGGAGCAGGTGCTGCTGGAGGTGGCACGGGAAAGCCAGGACATTTCAAACCAGCCGGCACCTTTCGTCCGGTTCCTCGATTTCGGCAACTCCTCCCTCGACTTCCAGTTGTTCTTCTGGACGGAGAACACCTTCCGGGTAGAGAACATCAAAAGCGCGTTGCGTTTCAACATCGACGCGCAGTTCCGCAAACACAACATCCGCATACCCTTTCCCCAGCGCGACGTCCACATTATCGATCCCGGGGGCCCAAAAACCTGATCCCCCCAGAATGTTTATATTTGTAGCCCTGCATTAAAAGGACCTGATGGCGAAAGCAAAAAAGTTCGGCGCCTTTGCCGGTGTTTACACCCCTTCGCTGCTGACCATCCTGGGCGTGATCATGTACATGCGTCTTGGCTGGGTGGTCGGGCAGGCGGGCCTGCTCAATGCCCTTGTCATCATCCTGCTGGCCCATGTGATCTCCGTTTCGACGGGGCTCAGCGTCTCCTCCATCGCCACCGACAAGAAGATCAAGGCCGGCGGCATTTACTACATCCTGTCCCGAAGCCTCGGGCTGCCCATGGGCGGGGCCATCGGCATCACCCTGTTCATCGGCACGGCCCTCAGCATCTCCCTATACCTGGTGGGTTTTGCGGAGAACTTCCTCAGCATCGCGGCGGTCCGGGACTTCCTCGGCCTCGAGGAGAACCGGTTCGGCTACCAGGTGGTCGGCACCGGGGCCATCCTGATGCTGGTGCTCATCGCCTTCATCAGCACATCGCTGGCCATCAAGACCCAGTATTACATCCTGGGGGCCATCGGCCTCTCGCTGGTCTCCATTTTCGCCGGCTTTTTCCTTGACGGCGGCGCCCGTCCCGAGCAGGTCATCCTCAGGCCGGCGGCGGAGGCCATCCCGCTGGAGCTGATCTTCGCCATCTTCTTCCCGGCCGTGACCGGGTTTACGGCGGGGGTGGCCATGTCGGGCGACCTGAAGGACCCCAAGCGGGACATCCCCCTGGGTACCCTCTCGGCCATCATCACCGGCTTCGTGGTGTATGTGGTCCTCGCCGTCGGCGTCGCTTTTTTTGTGAACCGCGACATCCTGCTCAACGACATCAACTACCTCATGAAGGTGGCCTGGTTCTCCCCCCTGGTGATCGCCGGCATCTGGGGCGCGACCCTCTCGTCGGCCCTGGGCGGCATCCTGGGCGGCCCCCGCATCCTGCAGGCCATGGCCTCCGACCGCATCGGCCCCCGCCTCTTTGCAAGGGGTTACGGCGTCAACAATGAGCCCCGCAACGCCCTGCTGTTCATCTTCCTCATCGCGGAAGCCGGCATCCTGATCGGGGAACTGAACGTCATCGCCGGCATCGTTTCCATGTTCTACCTGGCCTCCTACGGCTTCATCAACATCGCCTATTACCTGGAGAGCTGGGCCAGCGCCGATTTCCGGCCCACCTTCCGGATCAACCGCTACATCGGCCTGGTGGGGTTCATCGCTGCCTTCGGCGTCATGTTCAAGCTCGACATGCTGTCCATGATCGCCGCCCTGGTGATCATGACGGGGATCTACTTCTTCCTGAAGCGGAAGCAGCTGAAGCTCGACTACGGCGACGTCTGGCAAAGCGTATGGTCATCCCTGATGCGCACGGCATTAGAGAAAATGGACAATGCCGACGAAGTGGAGCGGAACTGGCAGCCCAACATCATCCTGTTCAGCGGCGGCACCAAGAAACGGCCCCACCTGCTCAGCCTCGGCAAATGCCTGGTGGGCCGCCACGGGGTCCTTTCCAACTTCGACCTGATCGAGAACAAGGGGGCCAAGGTCCTGTTCCCGAAGAAGAACCAGTCCCTTCCCGGCGAAGTATCGGCCGGGGGCGTGTTCACGCGCCGGCAGACCGTCAAGGACATTTATGAAGGGATCGACCTCATCTCCCGCACGTACGGGTTCTCCGGCCTGGAGCCCAACACCGTCATGCTCGGCTGGGCCCGCCAGACACGTGACCCCAGGCGGTTCGCGGAGATGCTGCGCACCCTCTACGACCTCGACCTCAACGTGCTTCTCCTGGGCTACGACAAGCGGGTGGGATTCGGCAAGAAGCAAACCATCGACATCTGGTTCAAGGACAGGAGCAACCACGGCAACCTGGCCCTGACCCTCTCCAAGCTGCTGCTGCTGTCGGACGACTGGGGGCAGGCCCGTGTGCGGGTGCTGATCGTCAACTACCTGAACGAAAAGAGCGAAGTCATCTACCGGAAAATGGACGGTATCCTCGACAACATGCGGATCGATGCCGAGGTGAAGGTCATCAACAACCAGATCGAGCGGAAGCCTTTCTATGACATCGTGGAGACAGAATCGGCGATGACCGACCTGGTGTTCCTCGAGATCCCGCGCATCAAGACCGGCAGGGAGGCCGAATTCATTGAGAACACCGCCCGTTTGCTGGACAAGATCGGCACCGTGATGCTCATCGAAGCCTCCTCCTCCTTCAAGAAGCTGAAGATCGGCCTGGAAGAGGAAGCTCCCGAATACACCCGGTCGCTCCAGCAAACCCTGGATGAGGCGGCCCTCCCCGACGTGAAAACCCCGGCCAAGCCTGAGCTGGCTGACGAAATGAACGCCCTGACAGGAGCGGTGCGCTCCCTGATGGAAGAATACCATGCCCGGGCCTTTCAGCCCCTGCTCAAATTCCGGGACGACAAAACAGGCCTCCTGCGGCAGGCTGCCGACAAGGCCTTTGCCGTGCTCCGTGAGAAAGCCGGCGACCTGCAGCCCCGCGAGCGCCTGCAACTGGTCTCGCAACTCAAGTCGGGCCTCCTGGTAAGGGCTGCCAGGAGCGTGGAAGAACAACTGAAGAATGTCGCCGCCGAACGGGAGGACAGCATGGACATGGGCCTCGACTTTTTCCTGCAGGAGGTGGAGCGCATCACCGCGCAGGTCCCTGCAAAGGTCCGGACGAAATACACCGCCGACGACCTGCAGCCGCTGCCAGACGACCCCTCCACCGTGCGCTGGTTCAAGGGCAGGAAAAGGCTCTTCCGCAGCCGCAGGAAGCTTGCAGAGGGCATCCCCTATGCCGTTAACTTCCAGGCCCTCTGCAGGGCAGAATTCCCGTACAAGGCCGCCGGCACCCTCGACCGGGCCCTGGCCGCCTTCGGGCAGTACAACATCACCTATGTGATGGAACTGCAGAAACTGCTCTATGCCATCAGCGATGCGTTCACCTTCCTGGAAAACCAGGCGAATCCGGACGAAAAGATGATCCTCAACAGCGAGCAGAATGTCCAGGTACATCTTGACAGGTTGGCGCACCTCAATACGGAAATGCAGAAAAAACTGCCTTTGTCCCTGCTTTCGGAGACCCGGGAAATGCTGAACGGCATCGCCACACAACTTGCCAGGGTCCCTGCCAACCTGTTCATCCCCCCGCCTCCCGGCAGAAAGCTGAAGGAGCGGACCAGGGGACTCCGGACCCTCCCCGCCAAATGGGCACTGAACCATTCGACCATGCTGCGCCACCTGCATATTGAAGCCCAGCTGACCCTGGCGGAGCACCGCATGAACAAGACCGTCACCGAAGCCCTGGCCGAGATCGGCCGGATCATCCGGGAGGATGTCCTCACCAGGGTCGACCTGGCCGGCGCCCGGCACGTCGGGGAGAAGGGGGGCAGGAAAAAACAAGCCACCCCGCCGGTCCTGCTGAGCCTCGCCACCAACCAGCTCCAGCTGAACCTGAACAAGGTGGTCGACAAGACCTTCCGGAACATCAAGGCGACCCTCCAGCAGATGCCCGAGTCCGTGGAGATCTTCTCCGAGGAGGCGGTCAACGAGATCACCAACAACCAGTTCGAGGAGCCCGAGACCATCAGGGTCCAGGTTTTCAGGCTGGTGGATTACTATGTGCAGAACGAGCTGGTGGCGCCCATGGTCGGCGCGCTGAACCAGCTGGTGAAAGATATCCACGATGCGCTCACCAGGATCGAGGATGCCTCGCGGCTCCTGAGCCTGAACGCCCAGTCGGCCGGCCCGGACGAAGGCGGGGGCACGCCCCTGGAGTCGTATGGCGACCTTGAAGGGTTCCTGCAGGAACAGAAGGGACGCATTGTTGCCAACAGGGACCGCATCGCCGGGGAATATGAGAATTTCAGGCGGCAGACAGTCGGCAACCTCAGCAGGGTCAGCAGGGAGCTGCACCTCTTCCGGCTTTCGAAGGCGGCCGAGAACAGCGCGGTATTCTCAAAGAAAGTGGCCGGGAAAAGGATGCGCCTCGTACACCGGTCGATGGAGAGGGCCCGCGAGGGCATCCAGAAGCTGAGGGCCAACCTGTGGTACTCGCAGAGCAAGGCCAGGCTCCTCGCGCGCAGGATCAGCGACGGGGCCGCCGAGTCGGGCTCCGTGGTCGACCAGGTATTGAACCTGAAGGAAGCGGTAACGGTGAACCCGGGCCAGCTGGAGAAGCTGCCCTTCTATTACCAGCAGCTCTTCCTGAGCAAGTACAACTACCAGTCCGAGTTCTGGTTTGGCAGAGGCCGGGAGATGTCGGCGGCACGGCGGGCCACATCCCGGTTCCGGGCGGGCCACAGGGGCGCGATCATCATCACCGGCGAACGCATCAGCGGGAAGTCCTTCTTCGCCAACCACCTCGTGAACGAAAGCCTTCAGGACCATGCCGTGCATACCGTCACCCCGCCCGGAGCCGGGTCCACGGACCCTGCCGTGTTCCAGGCCGTGCTGGAGGACGCCCTCGAAAGGAAGGGCACCCCCGATGCCATCCTGGACAGCCTCCCGGAACGCTCCGTGATCATCCTCGACGACCTCGAGTTGTGGTGGGAGAAGGCGCCCGGCGGGCATGCCCTGCTCGGCGCCATCTTCGACATGGTCCGCGTGCACAGTAACAAGATCCTGTTCATCCTGGCTTTCGGCAGCCGTGCGTTCAGGATCATCAACAGGCAGGTGCCCTTCAATGACCTGGCCCTGGTCACCGTGCAGCTGACACCCTTCACCTCGAAAGAGCTCCGGGAGGTCATCCTTTTCCGGCACCGGACGAGCGGATTCAAGCTGTCGGTCGACAGCATGCTTCCCGCCGGGCTGTCACAGGCACGGGAGGCCCGGCTTTTCAACAGGATCTTCACGTTCTCGGGCGGCAATGTGGGCGCCGCACTCCTCTGCTGGATCGCCGGCATCAAAGACCTCAAGCAGGAGACCATCCATGTGCAGTCGCCCCGCACTCCCGACCTCGGCCCCCTGGATGGGCTGGCGTCGGAGGTCAAGCTGTACCTGGAAATGTTCATCCTCCACAGGAAACTGAGTGTCGGGAAACTGTGCAGGATCATGTTCGAACCCGACGACAAGGTACGTTATGTACTGCAGTATATGAAACGCGCCGGTCTCCTCGCCGAGCTGGCGGAGGAGGTCTACGAGATCGACCGGTACATGCACCGGCACGTGGCCAGGTACCTATCGGCGCGGTACGACAGGAAGGAATAAGTGATCAGACAACCATCAACATGCAAAACACGAACTGGCAGGCCGTATTCTTCGATTTCCTCGTGGCGGGGGTGATCATCCTGGTGATCTTCCGGCTGCTGCGCTACCTGCTTCCCCTGCTTTTCGCCCGGAGGCATGGACAAGCGATGTTGCTCCGCGCCCTGCCCCTCATCGAGATGCCGGCATGGGCCATTTACCTTTCGTGGTACACCCTGCGGTTCGCGGAGATCAGGTCGGTATACGCCTTCGTGGTGACCGGCATTTTGCTGGTCATCCTCTTCTGGTTCTCCCGCTTCCTGCTCAGGGACCTCATCGCCGGGGTCGTCTTCAGGGCCACCGGGCGGTTCCGGCAGGGGGAGGTCATCCTCCACGGACAGGTCAAAGGGAACATCCGGGAATTCAGGCTCCTGTCCATGGAGGTGGAGACGGCCGACGGGCAGACGGTCTTCATTCCCTACAGCGCCCTGGCGGGATCGGTCACCGTGAAGCAGGAGAGCGCCGACCAGGCAGCCGCCTATAACTTCAGCTTCCCCGTCGCTGCTTCCGTGAACGCCGAAGAGGCCGCCGTCAGCATACGGGAATATGTGGCCGCCCTCCCCTGGTCGACCATCCACAAGGTGCCTTCGGTCAGCCTCCGGAAGGAGGCAAAAGACACTGTGGCCGAGGTTACTGCCTACCCCCTCGAGAAATCATTCGGGAAAACGATCGAGCGACACACCGCAAATCATTTTGGTGCACCCAGGGATCAAGGGTGAACTGTTAATTCTGTGCACAGATAAAAAAATATGTCTATCTTTGTACTGCACATAGAATAATTCTAAATAAATCTGGCAACCTTGGACTTCAACAGGAGTGAACTAGACGGTAAACGGTTTTACTACAGTTTCATTGCGGGTGCCCAAAAGATCTTTGAGCACTACCAGGGCATCAACAAGATCAATGTTTTTCCGGTGGCAGACGGCGATACCGGGACCAACCTGGCCTCGACCATGCGGTCGATCATCGACACGGCCATTCCCACCAAGAACATCAAAGTCACCGCCGAGGCGCTGGCCGATGCTGCTCTTGTGGGGGCCCGCGGCAACTCCGGGATCATCTTCGCGCAGTTCCTGTATGGTTTCAGCAACGAGATCAAGGACGAAAAGAACCTGACCATCGAAGATTTCGCCGAGATCATCAAGAAGGCCGTCCGGTATGCCTACGAAGCCATCGCCAACCCCGTGGAGGGCACCATGATCTCCGTCATGCGCGAATGGGCGGAATATGTGTACAGCATCAAGGACAGGTTCCAGGACTTCAATGAACTCATCGCTGAATCCTACACCAAGGCCATGGAATCCCTCAGGGACACCCCGAAGAAGCTGGAAGTGCTCGCCAGGGCCCACGTGGTCGATGCCGGGGCCAAGGGTTTCGTCCTGTTCCTGGAAGGCATGATCGAGTTCTTCAAACACGGTGAACTGAAGCAGCTGGCCAAGGCCAGGAACATCTCCAAGGTGAAGGATTTCGAAGAGATGGTGCACGAGCACGAAGTGGAGCTCACCTACCGCTACTGCACCGAGGCGCTGATCGCTTTCGACAACGACAGTCCGAACAACAAATCGATCCTCAGCAAGGTCATTGCGCCCTACGGCGATTCCATGGTGGTGGCCGGATCGCCGAAGAAGCTCCGTCTGCACATCCATACCGACGAGCCGGCCAGGCTGTTCAGCGAGATCAAGGACCTCGGCAACATCATTTTCAAGAAGGTGGACGACATGAAGATGCAAAGCGACATGGTGCACCACCGGAAATACAAGACCGCCATCGTCACCGACTCCACCTGCGACCTGCCCCAGGAGGTCATAGAAAAATACCAGATCCACGTCGTTCCGCTGAGCATCCACTTCGAGAAGGATTTCTACCTCGATTCGGTCACCATCACCCCCGACGAGTTCTACCAGCTGATGGAGAGTTCAAAGCACAGCCCGACCACCTCGCAGCCGACCTACAAGGATTTCACCAACAAGTACAACTACCTGGCGAGCCATTACGAGAACATCATCGGCATCCACATCAGTGAAAAGATGAGCGGCACCTTCTCCAACAGCCGCAAGTCGGCCCATGCCGTCAGCGAGCGCCAGTCGATCGACATTGCCGTTTTCAGTTCCAACAAGCTCTCCGCGGGGCTCGGGCTCATGGTGTTGCGGGCTGCCGAGGCACTCGACCACGGCGCCGGTTTCACGGAGCTTGCCGAAGCCATCGAAGGTTGGAAGGCCAAGTCGCACCTGATGGTGACGGCCCCCACCCTCAAGTACATGATCCGCAGCGGCCGTGTCAGCCAGGTCAAGGGATTCCTCGGGAACCTGCTGGGGGTGCAGCCCATTGTCATGGTGAACCAGGAAGGCAAGTCGGAGCTTTTCGGCAAGCCGCGCTCCACGAAGCAGGCCATGAAGATGCTGATCCAGGAGGCCGCCAAGCTGATGGACGGTCACAAATTGTGGGGTTATTCCATCTCCCATGCCAGGAACCCGGAAGGTGCCAGGTGGTATGCCGAGGAACTGGAGGCCATCACCGGCCAGAAACCCAAATTCATCAATTCCGCCTCCCCGGTGCTGGGTGCCCATGTCGGCCCCGGCGTGGTAGCCGTCGGCATTCTGCTTGACTGATCCCCACCAGTTCGAGACACCCCTCCCCTGCGGACCGGACAGCCGGCCCCGGCGCTGATCTTTTCCCTTTCCTGCATGCGATGCCCCATCGTGCATACAGCAGCACGAGCCCGCAAACAAATATCAACATTGCCTTGACAAAGCATGTAAAAATTCATATATTTAGGGTTGAATTGACCCAAACCATCCGCCATGAATCATAACGCGCTCCTCCTCCTGGTTCTGATGGCGCCATGCAGCGGCTTCGGCCAGTTGGAATGGCAGAACCCAATCCCGCAGGGCAACACGCTCCGCGACATCGATCTGATCAATGAGTTCACAGGCTGGGCCGTGGGCGACTGCGGCACCATCATCAGGACCAACACGGCCGGCACCCTCTGGGAAGAACAGTTCGACAACGACTGCGTCGACTTGTTGGCCGTATCGTTCGCCGACCTGCTCCACGGGTATGCGCTGGGGGGCAACGACAGCCTGTATTCCACGGGCGACGGGGGTGAAACCTGGCAATCCCACTCCTTCAACAACCCCTGGTTCATCAGCATGAACGACATCTTCTTTACCGGCCTGCTGACGGGTTGGGCAGTGGGCAACCTGTCAAGCATCCTGCACACGGATGACGGGGCCGTCACCTGGACCGCCCAGCCCGTCAGCTCCAACACCTCCGAGGACCTCCGTCACATCTTCTTCCTGAATGAGACCACCGGATGGATCACCGGGACCGGCGGGACCATCCTGTTCACCAGCGATGGAGGTGCCACCTGGGAGGACCAGCCGAGCGGCGTCGGCAGCGACCTGGAGTGCATCCATTTCTCCGACCAGAACCACGGGTGGGCCGTGGGTGAGAGCGGGACCATCGTGGCGACCGAAGACGGAGGACAGACCTGGGTCCCCCAGGCCAGCCAGGTGATCGGATGCATCAACACCGTTTGTTTCACAGACCTGTTCCACGGCTGGATCACCACGGTGAACGGCCATGTCTTTGCCACCACCAACGGCGGCGTCTCCTGGACCGAGCAGGCCCTTCCGGATGACACCTACCTGGAGGGCATGTGCTTCTTCGACAACGACAAAGGATGGCTCGTGGGACATTACGGGGCCATCTTTTCCACCGACAACGGTGGTTCCGTCTGGATGGCCCAGTGCCAGGGACCACGCACCTGGCTTTCCAGCATCTTCGCCCTGGACCAGGACCGGCTGTGGGCGGCCGGCCTCGAAGGGCACCTGGCCTTCACCGCCGACGGCGGGGCCATCTGGCAGGAGAAGGAGAGCGGGACGGAGGAGCACCTCCGCGACGTCCTGTTCACAAGTGAAAACCACGGCATGGCGGTGGGCATGCATGGGACCGTGTTGTTCACCGACGACGGCGGCTCCACCTGGCAGCTGCACACGGGCATCCCCACGACCGCATGGCTTGAATCCATTTTCTTCACCGACGCCATGCACGGCTGGATCGCAGGGCAGCAGGGGACCATCCTCCTCACGACGGATGGCGGAGCGAACTGGGCGGCGGCAGGATCCGGATGTAACATGGACCTGTCCAGCGTCTTTTTCCTCGACAACCTGCACGGCTGGGCTGTCGGCGAGGGGCAGGAGGTGATCGCCAGCCAGGATGGCGGCAACACCTGGAGCATCCTGTCGGGCATCCCGAACAACGTATACCTTGACGTCCACTTCTCCAACCTTACCGACGGCTGGATTTGCGGCAAATACGGGGCGATGCTCACCACCAACAACGGCGGGATCACCTGGGAGCCCCAGCCGACCGGGACCGTGGCCGACCTCGAGGCCCTGGTCTTCAATGAAAGCGGCACCGGATGGGCCGCAGGCGGGTCGGGGACCATCCTTCATACGGAGAGCTACGGCAACGCATGGGATCAGCTACCCAGCGGCACCGCATTGCACCTGGAAAGCCTGGCGTATCTTGACGAGCAGCATATCTGGTTCGCGGGTGAAAACGGTGCCGTGCTGTTCTGCGGAGGGCTGATCACCGGGGAGGATGGGCAGGTAAAGGAAAAGAAGCCGGCGGCCCACTGCCATCCGAACCCCTTTCGCGACATCCTGACCGTCGCTGTGGAGGCGGCGGGCCAGGCAAAGGTGAAGGTGGAGGTTTACAGCACCACCGGAAACCGGGTCTATTGCATCGAGGCCTCCGCTGCGGATACCGGGGCCCGGGTCCTCCGGATCGACGGCAGCCGGTGGAGGTCCGGGCTGTATCTCTGCGTACTGACCGCTGGCAACGGAACCCACACCATCAAGGTCGTGAAGCAGTGACATGACAGGCGCGCCGGACAGCTTTCCCCTTGCGTGACGGAAGGTCAAAAAAAACCACCTTTTCAAACCCGCATATCCATGGTTTTCCTACTTTAGCGACCAGAACACTGCATCAAGCAAAACTGCTTCCCGATGATCAACAAGCAATTAATCGACCCGGAGAGCATCGTGGTGGTCGGCGGGTCAAACGACCTGAAAAAACCCGGGGGCAAGGTGCTCAAGAACCTGCTCGACGGAAAATACAAGGGGCGCCTGTATGTGACCAACCTGAAGGAGGACACGGTACAGGGCATCAAGAGCTATCGCGACATCAACGCACTGCCCGAGGTGGACCTGGCCATTATCGCCATTGCCGCTCAGCACACCCTGGAGGCGGTGAAGGTGCTCACCGAGGAAAAGAACACGCGGGCCTTCATCATCCTTTCGGCCGGGTTCAGCGAGGTGAGCGAAGAAGGCCGCAAGATCGAGAAGCAGGTGCTGAACCAGATCAACAAGCACAGCGCCGCCCTTGTGGGCCCCAACTGCATCGGCATGCTCACCCCCAACTACCATGGTGTCTTCACCGAACCCATACCCAAGTTGGCCCCCCAGGGTTGCGACCTGATCTCCGCCTCCGGGGCCACGGCCTGTTACATCATGGAGTCGGGACTTCAGAAGGGCCTTTCCTTCGCGAAGGTGATCTCGCTGGGCAACTCCGCGCAAATGGGCGTCGAGGAGGTGGTCCGTTTCATGGACCTCAGTTTCGACCGGTCGAGCCCCCGCATCAAGCTGCTCTACATCGAGAACGTGAAGAAGCCCCAGATGCTGATGAAGCATGCCGCCTCGCTGATCCAGAAGGGATGCAAGATCGCCGCCATCAAGGCCGGGAGCTCCGAGGCGGGCAGCAGGGCGGCCTCCAGCCATACCGGTGCCCTCGCCAGCTCCGATGAGGCCGTAAACGCCCTTTTCAAAAAGGCCGGCATCATCCGCTGCGACCACCGAGAAGAGTTGATCGCCGTGGCTTCGGTGTTCATGCACCGCGAGCTGGAAGGGCGCAACCTGGCCATCATCACCCATGCCGGCGGGCCTGCCGTCATGCTCACCGACGCCCTGTCGAACGGCGGACTGAACGTGCCCCCCATCGCGGGGCCCGACGCCGACGAACTGCTGGCCCGTCTCCACCCGGGATCGTCGGCCGCCAACCCCATTGACTTCCTGGCCACAGGAACAGCCGGCCAGTTGGGCGACATCATCGACACGGTCGACAACAAGTTCGACCACATCGATGGCATGGTGGTGATCTTCGGCACGCCGGGGCTATTCAAGATCCATGACGTATACGACGTACTTGACCAGAAGATGAGCACCTCGAAGAAGCCCATCTTCCCCGTTTTGCCGTCGACACTCACGGCCGATGAAGAGGTGAAGGCCTTCCTGGCCAGGGGGAGGATCAACTTCCCCGACGAGGTGATCCTCGGCAAGGCCCTGGCCAAGGTGTATACCAATCCCAGCCCCAGCCTGCGCGTGGGCAAGGAGTTCACCATCAACGAGGAGGCCATCCGCAAGATCATCAACCAGGCGCCCCCGGGTTACCTGGCCCCTGCCGGGGTGCGGGGCCTGCTGGATGCCGCCGGCATACCGCGGGCCCGGGAAGCCGTGGCGCAAACCCGCGAAGAGGCCATCCTCGGGGCAGAGGAAGTGGGGTACCCGCTGGTGATGAAGGTGGTGGGGCCCGTCCATAAATCGGATGTGGGAGGCGTGGTCCTCAACATCCCCGATGAGGCGTCCATGCTCGCCGAATTCCAGCGCATGCTCCGCATCAAGGAGACCACAGGCGTGCTGCTCCAACCGATGCTGTCGGGAACCGAGATCTTCGTCGGCGCCAAGTTCGAGCCCAATTTCGGGCATATGGTCCTGTGCGGCCTGGGTGGCATCTTCATCGAAGTGCTCAAGGACGTGAAGACCAGCCTGGCCCCTGTCTCCATGATCGAGGCACACGAGATGATCAACGGGCTCAGGGGAAAGAAGATACTCGACGGGACCCGGGGGAAACCCGGGGTGGACAAGGAAATGTTCGCCGAAGTCATCGTGCGGGTGTCGCAGCTCGTAAGAACCGCCAAGCTGATCGCCGAGATGGACCTGAACCCGCTCCTGGGGACCCCGGAGGGGGTCATCGCCGTGGATGCAAGGATCCGCATCGGCAAAGATTAGTACCCCATGCGGAAACCCTGCCAGCGGCACTTTCGTACTCCTAAAAATATTGAAAAGTTTACATATTCCTGAAACCATTACTTTTGTAATATTGTCTCTTAGTTTTTAAGGTAATACGTTCAACATGGCAAATATCGCATTCGGAAGCAAGTATTTCATCTTTTCCAAATTCAGCTCCATCCCCAAAACCTCCAGAATCGAACAAGAAAGGGCCAGCCTGGCAAAAGAATACAGCGATTTCAAAGAATTCTCACAATCCACCGAGCTGAAGGAATTTGAAGAACTGGACAAGTACATCCGGTCGCACGAGCACAAGGAACTGCTGCAAAGGATCACGAAGAACAAGGCAGCCGAAGAAGAGAAGGCCAAATCATATGACGACCTGAAAAAATCGAAAAAGTTCAGGAACCATTTCAAATTCGCCGACTCCCAGAAATTGAAGGAATACAGGACCATTTCGGAATCGGACCAACTGAAGAAATACGAGCAGCTGAAAGCGGAGGTGGGATCCCCTGATTTCAGGACCTTGAAATCGAAGCTGGAAAACAGCATCAAGGAGATCAAAGGGAAGGATGAAAAGGATGCCGTGAAGAAGGCGGACCTCGAAAAACAACTGGAGCAGCTTGCAAGAAAAGAGAGCGAATTCAGGCAACTGGAAAAGTCGAGGGCGATCAAATTCTACCACAAATTTGGCAACTCACAGAAGTACAAGGACTTCCTTGCCTTTGAAAAATCCAGGGAACTGGCTGATTTCAGGACGCTGGGAAAATACCTCGCCTCGGAGGAGCACAAAGGCAAACTTGCCAAACTCACCGAAGAGGAGGCCATCGAAACGGCGAAGGTAAAGAAGCACCAGGAATTCAGCAACAGCAAGAAATACAAATGGTATGCGGGGCTCACCGGATCCCCGAAATTCGAACCCCTGGAAAAATGGAAGGTCGTTTTCGAGGACGACTTTTCCAGGGGTGAGCTGGACAGGGACAAGTGGATGACGCGGTACTACTGGGGCGACAAACTGGTGAACGATGCTTACGCCCTGGAGACCGACAGGGCCTTCCCCACCGACGGCCGCAACATCGAGGTGAGCAAGACACTGCGGATCATCACCCGCAAGGAAAAGGCCGAGGGCAAGCGGTGGCAGGTCCCCTTCGGCTTCGTCCCCCAGGAATTCGACTATACCACCGGGCTTGTCAGCACCGCACGGTCGTTCCGGATGAAGTACGGGAAAGTGGAGGCCAAGATCAAGCTCAATTATGCAAAACCGGTAAGCTACAACTTCTGGATGGCCGGTGAGCAAAACCTGCCACACGTCGATATCCTGAAGCTCCACAAGAAGAAATCCAGGGTCGACATGAGCCTGGCCTACGGCAAGATCACCGACCCCAAGGGACCCACCCGCAAGAGCGCCGAGTTCTCGGGACTGGATGTGGCCCAGGACTTCTTCATCTACACCCTGGAGTGGACCAAAGACAAACTCACCTGGAAGATCAACGACGTGGTGGTGAATGAACAGACCCAGGGGGTGCCCCACGAAGAGATGTACCTTGTCCTCAGCAGTTCCATCCACGCTGACACCAACGGCACCGGGCTGCCGGCAAGCATGGAGGTGGACTGGGTGAGGTGTTATCAGGAAACTAAATAAAACCATTATAAATTAGCCCCACCATCCTATCCATCCCCGAAAATCCTTAGTTTTGATAAGGTAAACCCCCGAACTCGGAACGGACTCGTCCCTGCTAGTCAAATCTGCTCGCAACACCGGTTTACGACATTGTAAGGAACACCATCAAAACAAGATACCATGGCATCAATGAAAACCATTCCTGTAGTGGCCCGGGGCGAGAAGGAGCTGATCCAGCCCGTCGACCTTGAAGGCTTCCGTGAGCACAACAGGAAGAAGTCGAAGGCCCTCACCGACAAGACCATGACCGACGAGGAGGCCATCGAACGGTTCGTCCGCAGCGGCGACTACATCGGATTTGAGCTGTACGGCACCGTCAGGTGCCCCATGAGCCTCACCCGGGCGCTGGTGCGGTCGGGCAAGAAGGATTTCCGCATCGTCGGGCAGGGGGTGCATGAGCTGGACCTCATGTTCGCCGCCGACATGGTGCGCGAGATCGACTTCACCTACATCGGCCTGGAGGTGTACGGCATCTCCGCCAACATGCGGCGGCGGGTGGAGTCGGGCGACGTGAAGAAGATCGTCGAGTGGTCCAACGCCGCCCTCACCTGGCGGTTCAAGGCGGCCAGCATGGGCATCCCGTTCATCCCCACCCGCAGCATGCTGGGCACCGACACCTTCCGCAAGTCGTCGGCCATCGCCGTCGAATGCCCCTTCACGGGCACCCCTGTGGCGCTGCTGCCGGCCCTCATCGTCGACACCGGCATCATCCACGTGCACCGGGCCGACATCCACGGCAACTGCCAGATCGACGGCATCAGCGGCTTCGCCTTCGAGATGTCGCGGGCCTGCAGGAACCTCATCATCAGCGCCGAGGAGATCGTCGACACCAGGGAGATCCGGGAGCACCCCGACAAGACCATCATCCCCTACTACCTGGTGGACGCCGTGGTGCATGCACCTTACGGCTCCTGGCCGGGCGAGATGAGCGGCATGTACGAGCGCGACGAGCCCCATTACAAGATGTTCGTCGAGCAGCAGAAAACGGAGGAAGGCATGAACGAATACATGCAGGAGTGGCTGTACGGCCTGGCCGACCACGCCGCACTGCTGGACAAGATCGGCGCTGACAGTCTGAACGCATTAAAGATCTAGGAGGACATCATCATGACAAAGGACTACACACCTTCCGAACTGCTCGTCTGCCTGGCCTCCCGGGTCATGGAGGACGGCACCACCGCCTTCATCGGCACCGGCATCCCCATGCTGGCCGCCAGCCTGGCACAGGCCATGCACGCCCCCAACCTGGTGCCCGTCTTCGAGTTCGGCGGCACCGGCGCCATCCTGGAGAAGCTGCCGCTGGCCGTGGGCGACATGCGCACCTACAACAAGGGGATCGCCGCAAGCGGCATCTGCGACATCATGGAGACCTCCCAGCGGGGTTTCATCGAGTTCGGCTTCCTGGGAGGGGCCCAGATCGACATGTATGGCAACCTCAACTCCACCGTGATCGGCGACCACGACCATCCGAAGGTGCGGCTGCCGGGCAGCGGCGGCGCCAACGACGTGGGGTCGGCCTGCTGGCGCACCATCGCCATCATGATCCACGACACGCGGCGGTTCCTGCAGAAGATCGACTTCGTGACCACCCCCGGCTACCTGACGGGGCCGGGAGCCCGCGAAGCGGCGGGGCTGCCCGCCAACACCGGGCCCTACCGCGTGGTGACCAACCTCTGCATCATGGGCTACGACAAGGAGAGCAAGCGGATGAAACTGCTGAGCCTCAACCCCGGCGTCACCGTGGACCAGGTGGTGGAGAACACCGGCTTCGAACTGCTCATGGCCGACAAGATCACCCACAATGCACCGCCAACAGCGGAGGAGCTGAAGATCCTGAGGACTGACGTAGATCCCGACGGGCTGTACCGGAAATAGACTGGTGGCCTCAACTAAATTTTATGTGCCGGAACCTTTGTGACCCTTGGCGCCTTTGCGTCTTCGTGGCGTAAAAGAAAACAGCCACAAAGGCACGAAGGCGCAAAGTACGCACAAAGAACAGGTTAAACAACGAATATATATGATTATCAAGATCATCGTCATCTCCCTGTACGCCCTCATGATCATCGCGGTGGGCTGGATGGGCATGAAAAAGACCCGGTCCTTCTCCGACTTCTTCCTCGGCGGCGGCAACATCGGCCCCTGGATGTCGGCCTTTTCCTATGGCACCGCCTACTTCTCGGCGGTGGTGTTCATCGGCTTCGCCGGCAAGATCGGCTGGGGCTTCGGCTATTCCGGCATGTGGATCGGGGTGTTCAACGCCTTTATCGGCGTGCTGGCCGTCTGGGGCCTGCTGGGCTGGCGCATCAAGAAAGTGTCGGTGGAGTACGGCATCTCCACCATGAGCGAGTTCTTTGAGAAGAGGTACAAGAGCAAGAACCTCAAGGTGCTCACCCCCTTGATCATTTTCGTCTTCATGCTCCCCTACTCCGCGGCCGTGTTCATCGGGCTGTCGTACCTGTTCACCTCCTCCTTCGAAGGGATCGAGTACTGGCATGCCGTGGTATTCATGGGCATCTTCACCACCGTGTACCTGGTGATGGGCGGGTACAAGTCGATGGCGATGATCGACATGATCTTCGGGATGATCATGACCGCCGGCGTCATCGTGCTGGTGATCTACACCATCCATGCCGGTGGCGGGCTCGGGAACATCACCGGCACCCTCGAAAGTATTGACCCCGGCCTCACGGAGCCCGTCGGCCCTCCCGGGTGGTGGCCGCTGTTCTCGCTTGTCGTCCTCACCAGCGTGGCCCCGTTCGCCATGCCGCAACTGATCCAGAAGTTTTACGCCATCCGCGACCGGAGGTCGGTCCGCATCGGCATGTTCGCTTCCACGTTTTTCGCCCTGCTCATCGGGGTGATCGCCTATTTCATGGGCAGCACCACGCGCGTTTTCCTGGACCCTGCCGGCACGCCGGCCGCCTTCCTGGAAGGCGGGGCCCCCAATGTGGACGCCCTGATGCCCGAGCTGCTCACCAAAGTGATCCCCGGGTCGCTGTCGGTGATCATCCTGCTGCTCATCCTGTCGGCCTCCATGTCGACCCTGGCGGCGCTGGTACTCATCTCCAGCTCGGCGGTGGTGAAGGATCTCTATGCGAACCTCATCAACAGGAACACTTCCGACCAGAAGCTGACCCTCTACATGCGCTGGACCAGCGCCCTTTTCATTTTGATCTCCATGCTCATCGCCCTGTCGCGGCCCGACACCATCGTGGCCATCCTGGGCATCAGCTGGGGCGCGCTGGGCTCGGCCTTCCTGGGGCCATTCATCTGGGGCCTTTTCTGGAAGGGGGCGAACAGGTACGGTGCGCTGGCCTCGACCCTGGCGGGGCTGGCCACATGCATCGCCCTCTATGCGGCGGGGATGCCGTCGCCGCAGGCGGGTACGATCGGCATGGGGGTATCGCTGGCGGTGAACCCGCTGGTGAGCCTGGTGACGCTGGGCCGGTAAGGACCCGTCCTCAGCCATGAACTAAGAATTTGCATGAAGTACGGCTTGTCAATAAAAACCATCATTACTATATTTACACAACAGTATATGGGGTATATCGCTGAAAGAACTGAGGTTATAAACTAGTTATAAATAATTTAAGGAAAATGAGAGGTTTAATAATAATCATTTTTTCTCTATCTCT
>CAYLTG010000062.1:0-20965 GCA_964386225.1 uncultured Bacteroidales bacterium | reverse complement strand
TGGCCTTGATCTCCGTGTCGGTCATGAAGTGGAACACCCCTTCGCTGATGATGGCCGCACCGTATTGGATGCCCAGTACCTTCCGCTTGAGGATGGAGGAGATCACCAGGTTGATGATCTTCTCGAAGGAGACCCGGGTCTCGTTGAACATCTCCGGGATGATGATCATCGGGTAATGACAGGCGGCGCCGATGCCGAAGGCCAGGTGGCCGGCCTCACGGCCCATGGCCGACACCACGAACCAGTTGCCGGAGGTGCGGGCATCTTCGTATACCGTGGCGGCGATGTCGACGCCTGCTTCCTTGGCCGACTGGTATCCGAAGGTCGGCGATCCGGCCGGAAGGGGAAGGTCGTTGTCGATCGTCTTGGGCACGTGGATGTTCTGGATGCTGATGTTGTTCTCGGCCAGGTACTTGGAGATGCGGTTGGCCGTGCTGGCCGTGTCGTCGCCGCCGATGGTCACCAGCAGCTTGACGTTGTTCTTCACGAAGAAGTCCTTCCTGAACTCCGCGTCCTTGGGCTTATGTCGGCTCATCTGCAGGGTGGATCCCCCCTGGTTCATGATCTTGTCGCAGAGCACGAAGTCGAACTCGATCATGTCGGGCTTGAAGGAAAAGAGCCCCTTGTATCCTTCATGGATGCCGATGACGCGGTATCCGTCCTTGAGAAACACTTTGGCCACGGAGGCGATCACGGTGTTGATTCCGGGTGCCGGGCCGCCGCCGGCTATGATGACGATGGATTTTTTCATTTCAGGGTGTTTTTTAACGGGGCAAATATAGGGCCTTTTGAAAAGAATTGCCGCTGGTGGACCAAAGTTTATTCAACAATAAATGAATAATTGAAATCATAGGGACCCAAATGTCAATTAGATAAATAAGTACTTGTAAAACAAATATTTAATATGAGGAGTAAGAGAATATATGGACTATCAGGCAGTGGATGATCTGTTTCCATTTTGGATACTTTACAGCAGATTCCCATGCCAGACCAATCGGCCCATGGCAGGTATGGCCGCCTATTAGTGAACGAATATCGAAACACTCTGGATCTGAGACCGTAGAAACAGTGATTTATCAAAACACAAATTTATGTTCAAATATTACCATCATTTTCATTGCAGTGCAAAGAACAATTACAAAACCCGGATTAAAATGACAAATACATCTTTAAACGTTATGAAAGCAAGACCAATTATTCCATTATTTGTTGTTGTTTCTTTGATTTTTGGAACACTCTATTCGGCCACTGCTCAGGAAGTTGGCGACTACCAATCGGTGTCTTCCGGTGCTTGGACCACACTCACAACTTGGGAAAGATGGGATGGAACTTCCTGGAATACCCCTACCGCGGGAGAGGGCTATCCCGGAGAAAATCCTGGTACTGGGGATGTGACTATTATTTCAGGAGATGTTGTAACAATTGGATCTGCAGGAATAACAACGCAACCAATGGGGACGTTGGTTATTTCGTCAGGTGCAGAACTGACGTTATCCGGAGGTAATCAATTAGTCACATACGACATAAAGACTTTGTTGATTTACATAGAACCTTTACCAACAACAGGAATCCTGAGATTTATTCCAAAAACTAAATTAGATCTTCCGGCAAATGCGGTTATCCAAGTTTGGAGTGGTGGTTTTGTATGGAATTCACAGAATTGCGAAATATGGATTGGAGGCGTTTTCTTTGCTATCGGTCAGGGAGGTGGACAATTTGATAATGTTTATAAATTCGATGATTTCATGGCAGCAGGTGGATCGCTGGATGCACAACCTGCCTCGAATTCACCACTATGTTTTGGTGAATCAATTTCACTTACTGGAAATGTTAGTGGAGCTATTGGAACTACAGAGCCAAATGGATCCGTTCCTGGTGCCACCTTTAGCTGGACCATAACAGGTCCGAATAATTTCTCGGTAACGACTCCGACACAGAATTATACAATCGTTAGCCCGGCTTCAGGGACATATATTGCCACTCTTAATGTACAGACTTACATAATTGCCACGCCATATACAAATGCCGAATCAATAGAGATTGTAGTCAATGCTCTTCCTGTTCCTGCTCTATCAGGAAAAAATCCTGTAAGCAACTGGGAAGAGAACGTCATCTACACAACTGACGCTGGCAAATCAAACTATGTGTGGGCTGTGGATGGTCCTGACGGTACACAAAGCTTACCGTCAACAACAAATACGTACAGTATATCATGGGGAGGTATTGGGACAGGTACCGTCAGCATATACTATACGGATGAAAATGGGTGTACGGCTGATCAACCAAGCGAAATAATTGTTAATATAGTTGAAAAACAAAGTGCAGCAGATGCAAACTGGGACCTTGATAATACATGGGAGCCCAGTGGTGTTCCAACACTCAAGCAGCAGCTTTTAATCAATGATGCGGTAGTCATTGATGGCAGTGTGGCAGCCGAATGCGATATCATGACTATTGAATCGGGTGGCAGCATTCAAATTAATCCTGGAAGTTCCCTTACTGTGAATTCCACACTGACCAACAATGTAGGTGCCTCAGCACTTGTCATCGAATCCGATAATACTGGCACCGGTTCATTAATTCACAATACAGACGCTGTCCATGCAACAGTAAAGCAATATCTTTCTGAAAACCAATGGCATTATGTAACCAGTCCCATAACAAATGCACTTTCAGGAGTATTTGAAGGGATCTATTTGAAGCCGTTCATTGAATCAACAGATATTTGGGGGAATTATATTGTACCTATGAACATTGAACTGTATGTATTGCAAGGATATTCAGCCTGGGCTGTTGCACCAACTACGGTCGCTTTCTCGGGCCCGCTCAATAATGGCTATAACAGCATTAATGTTACATGTAGGGATTATGATCCGTCAACGGAGGATGGTGGATGGAACCTCGTTGGCAATCCATTTCCCTCTGCAATAGATTGGGATGCTTCAGGTTGGACCAAAACGAATGTTGATAATACAATCTACTTCTGGGAAGGCGTTGGAGGAGATGAAGGTGAAGGAACTTATCATTATTATGTTGGTTCGGGGCCCATACCAGGTGTAGGAATTGGTTTTCTCGAAGATGCTACCAATATGATTCCACCTATGCAGGGTTTTTTCATACATGCATCAAGTGATGGGTCACTGGGTGTGGCAAACGATGTTCGTACTCACAGTGATCAAACGTATTATAAATCATCAAATACAATCGATGTTCCATTGATTAGACTTGAAGCAGGGTCTGTAGCCTCAGGCTATACAGATGAAACAGTTATTCGTTTCTATCCCGAAGCGTCAAGGTTGCGTGATAGTCAATTTGACGCCTTTAAACTCGAGGGCTACCTCGTGCCACAGATTTACTCCATCACAGAAGCCCAGGAAGAACTTGCCATTAACACCCTGCCCAATTACTACAAAGGCACGGTGATCCCCATCGGGTTCACCTCCCCGGAGGGCACCGGCCAGTATACCATCAAGCTGACTCAGTTCGAGAACATCAAACCCGGCTTCACCCTTTACCTTGAAGATCTGTTCAACGACTCCATGCACCGGCTCACAGAGGATGATACCTACCTGTTCACCTCCTCGTCCACCGACGACCCCAACCGGTTCATGCTGCACTTCGTGCTTAACAAGGTTGTGGTTTATAAGAACAGCAGCGATGTTTCCAACATCTACTCTTATGGCAAGAGCGTGTATGTCAATATTGAGGAAGCCGCGCAAACCAACATTGCCGTCTTCAATCTCATGGGCCAGAAAGTGGCCGAATATTCCACATCGGAACAGGGCCTGATCAGGTTAGACCTCGATTGTGAACCGGGTTATTATGTGGTAAGGAAGCAGTCCTCCTCAGGTGTCCAGACAGAGAAAGTCCTTATTCAATAAAGAAAAGCTGGAAGCTTAAAGAAAGCCCCTGTGCCTTAGGAGCAGGGGCTTTTTATTTCAAACCTCAGCAAAACTTCTGCGACGGAATGTAACCTTCTACCTGGCAATGCTATATAAGTAAGGCCGAGATATAGTTCTTACTGGTTTAAACGAAAAGATTATGAACAAGTATCTATTATTGATCATTGCAGGCGCACTACTGCTTACAATGAACCATTCCTTTGCCCAAACCACGATCTGGTCTGAGGATTTTACCTATCCCAATGGCACCAATTCAGGCCAGGGGACCCCAGCTATAACATCATGGTCATCAGAGGGATCTACGGGAGGTCAATACAAGGGAATTACGGTTGTCAGCAACCGGCTACAGGCCCATCACAATAGTAACGATGGAAAATGGTGGCGGATCGAAGCAGATAACCCAATAGAGATTGAAGGTTATTTCAATGTGTCGGCATCCATCAATCTGAGTTCATCGGGTGTTGAAGGCAATGATAATTGGCTGGTTCAGTATAGCCTGGATGGGGAACCCTCTGTTATCATTGGAAGTGGATCCGGGTCTGTAAATACGAACCTCACAGTAAGTGGACTTACCGGCAATACGTTGGTGCTGGAAATCTATTTTTACACCAGCAATCAAGGCGATTATTATTATGCAGATAACATACAGGTAACAGGAATATTGGCAAACGTGGTCAATCCTCAGGATTTCAGTTCCAATGCGGTAAGTACTTCACAGATCGACCTGTCTTACACAACGAATCCTGCCAATGACGATGTAGTCATCGTCTGGAACAGCACCGGTGTATTCTCAGCCCCTTCCGGAGCGCCGCCCGCACCGGGACAGCCGTTTGCTGGCGGGATCATGCTCTCACAGGGTACCCTGTCCCCCGTAAGCCATATTGCCTTATCTCCAAATACGCAATACTTCTATAAAGCATGGTCATACGATGGAACCGAGTATTCGACCGGGGTGACCAGTAATTCAACCACCCTTTGCACCCTGATCACTTCTTTCCCCTGGGACGAGGGATTTGAAAATGGGGGGATCATTCCCGAATGCTGGACGCAAGAGTATGTCTCCGGGGACGACCTCGATTGGGTGTTTACTGCCGGAGCCGGAAACGGGGGGAATATCACAGCTCCCCATTCGGGCAGCTACAATGCATCCCTTTATGATAATGATACACAGGATGATAAGACCATCCTCGTAACCCCTGCCCTAGATCTCTCAGGGTATGAATCGGCTACATTGACATTTTGGCATGCACAGGAAAAATGGGGCAACCGGCAGGATGAGCTAAGGGTTTACTACAAGAATTCCGAAAGCGGTCCCTGGACATTGCTGGCTTCCTACACAAGCCAGTTCGCTGCCTGGACCCAGCAAACAATAGATCTTGCCGGATTGAGCGGAACCTACTACATCGGTTTCGAGGGGAACGCCAAAAGGGCTCGTGGAGTCTGCATCGACGATGTATCGGTCGGTATCCCACCGGATGCAGATTTTGTAGCCGACGACGTGACCCCTCTTGTCAACCAGACGGTGACCTTTACCGATCTGTCATCGTTCGATCCATCATCCTGGAACTGGAGTTTTACACCAAATACCGTCGTGTTCGTAGGAGCGACATCTGCCACTTCCCAGAATCCACAGGTGGAATTCACCGCGACCGGCCTGTATACGGTCACCCTGCAAGCCACCAATGCATATGGAAGTGATGTGGAAACCAAGACAGGGTATATCCTTGCAGGTACCCTTGTCATTTGGACCGGAACAACTTCCGCGGACTGGAATGAAGGCTCCAACTGGAGTGCTGGGGTCGTACCCACAGCGGGATCTGACGTATCCGTTCCAGGAAGTCCTTCCGGAGGAAATTTCCCGGAAACCAACTCAGGACCTGGTGCCATATGCGAAAACCTCACCATTGAGGACGGTGCTCACCTGTATATACCTGCTGACAATACGCTGACAGTGAGCGGAACATTGATTAATAATGCAGGAGAATCGGGATTGGTCATTCAATCGGATATGAATGGGACAGGTTCCTTGCTTCATGATTCTGATGGCGTCGACGCCACCGTACGCCAGTATTTGAGCGATGACAGCTGGCATTACGTGAGCAGCCCCATTTCTAACGCACTTTCCGGCGTTTTTCTGAACATTTACCTCAAACCGTTCAATGAACCATCGGATGACTGGGGCACTTACATTGTTCCTGTCGATGTGCCTTTGAACGTAATGCAAGGCTATGCGGCATGGTCCTATGATCCTGCGACCGTCTCTTTTGGAGGTCCGATGAACAATGGAGAAGTATCCATCAATGTTTCGTGCAGGGATTATGACCCAGGATTGGGAGAGAACGGAGGATGGAATCTTGTTGGAAATCCCTATCCTTCGGCCATAGACTGGAATTCTGACGCATGGACCAAGACAAACGTCGACAATACGATCTATTTTTGGGAGGGTGTCGGAAATGGCGGTGAAGGGAACTATCACTATTATGTGGGTTCTGGAGGAGTGGTCCCTGAGGTTGGATTGGGGTTTGAAGACGATGGTGGCAACCTGATCCCCCCGATGCAGGGATTCTTTGTGCATGCATCGGCTGATGGTTTGCTGGCTGTGAACAATGAAGCACGTTTACATAGCGATCAAGCATATTGGAAAGCCTCAAATGCCCAGGAGATACCTCTGATCAGGTTGGAAGCCAAGTCGCTGCAGACCGGTTACTCCGATGAATCGGTGATCAGGTTCTATCCCGATGCGACCAACCGGTATGATGGGCAATTTGATGCATACAAACTGGACGGATGGATGTTCCCTCAACTGTTTTCCATTTCCGAAATACAAGAAGA
Source organism: uncultured Bacteroidales bacterium (assembly GCA_964386225.1). Lineage (GTDB taxonomy): Bacteria > Bacteroidota > Bacteroidia > Bacteroidales > JAADJA01 > JAADJA01. The sequence goes on along the minus strand of CAYLTG010000062.1, from coordinate 14,231 downwards.
ACTGGCTGTCAATACCCTGCCGGATTATTCTAACGGAATGCTGGTACCTTTGGGCTTCAAATCCCCGGAATCAGGGACATATTCGATTGAACTGACGCAGTTTGATAATTTTAGATCCGGCATTGCCCTATACATCGAAGATATGTTCGAACATACTACCCATGCGCTTAATATCGGTGATGTTCATGAGTTCATGTCGACTGCCTCAGATATGCCGAACAGGTTCATGCTGCACATTGTCTTGAGCGATGCTGACGAAGACGTTCCTGATTTGGGCCAGCAATTTATCTATTCTTATGAGAAGAGTGTTTATGTCCAAATTGCTGAAGATTCTAGGACTGAAATAGCAATTTTCAACCTCATGGGCCAGAAAGTGGCCGAGTATTCCACGGCCGATAAGGGCCTTTTCAAGGCGGTACTGGATTGCGAACCTGGGTATTATGTGGTGCGGGCGCAGTCCAATGGGGATGTTACTTCGGAGAAGGTATTCATACAATAAGAGGTTGTTAATGACAAATGGGCCCCTGTCGATAAGGCAGGGGCTTTTTTGTTATTGTTGAGACAGTTAGATTGCCAGATATCTTAAGTTCTGAATATCATAAGGATGGTTTTCGGTTGATAAAATGGGTAGTAAAAATAAGTATGATGTACTCCTTTTAATCCATAAATGACTAATTTTAAGCCAAATAAATCACTGTTCCATGAATTGTAAACTTATCCTTTCCTTCCTTGTTTTGATGACGCTTTCAATTCTGTCCTCTGGTCAGGAGTATAAGTTGAAACCATCAAAGATCTCCAAACAACTTGCATCAACCACTACGATCCCATTGTCAGAGATGACAATTATTCCTCCTAAAGGTAAGTCTGATTGGGAGAATGGTGAAGTGCCGAATAAGGAATACCGGCCCAAAAATCAGGGGAAGAGCTCAATGGAGGAGAAGAACAGCATCCTGGATCAGGCCCTCCAGGGAAACTATTCCAAAGAGCCGCCTGCTTCCGATGCCATTGACGTTAACATTGAAGGGATCAGCAACACATATGGCGTTGCACCTCCGGATACCGATGGCGATGTGGGCCTAAACCATTATATCCAGATGGTCAATAATGGTTTCCAGATCTTTGACAAATCCGGTACTGCCCTGACCGTGCCCGCTGATCTGGAAACGATCTGGGCCAACCTTCCAGGTCCATGGGTTGGGAATTACGGAGATCCTGTCGTCCTATACGATGAACTTGCAGACCGATGGCTGCTGACCCAGTTCTCCCTCCCAGGCAGTTTCTATCTGCTGTTAGCTGTTTCTGCCACAAGCGATCCGCTGGGGTCTTACCATCTATATGTTTATGAGTTCGATAATATGCCCGATTACCCTAAATTCGGTGTATGGCCCGATGGTTATTATGCATCCTTCAATCAATTCAAAAAACAGGGACCAAATTGGAAATTTGCAGGTGCAGGAGCTGTTGTGTTTGAACGTGCTGAAATACTTGAAGGATATGATGCGAACATGATCTTCTTTAGCTTTACTTCCATGGATGATCCTTGGAGTTTTCTCCCGGCCGATTTTGATGGTGCCCCACCCCCGGCGGATGAACCGAACTATTTCGCTTATATCGATTATTGGAGTGGTACTGACCGTTTGAGGGTTTTTGAATTCCATACCGATTGGCAAGTAATGACCAATTCATCATTTATGGGTCCTTACGATGTTAATGTCGCCCCTTTTGCAAGCGATGCCAGTGATGTTCCGCAAATTGGATCAACAGTGGACTTAGACGTGATCTCAGATCGCCTGATGTTCCGGCTTCAGTACAGGAATTTCGGAACCTACCAAACCATGGTCACTAACCATACAGTGAATGCAGGTAGTGGTAGAGCCGGAATAAGGTGGTACGAACTAAGGGATGTTGATACTGGTTGGTCAATTTATCAGCAGGGTAGCTATGCACCGGATGATGGCCTTTTTCGATGGATGGCCAGTGCAGCGATGAACGGGGAAGGGAATATAGCAATTGGTTATTCTGTTTCAGGGGAATCGATTCATCCCCAGATCCGCTATACAGGACGGGTGGCCGGGGATCCACCGGGAGATATGACCATTCCTGAAATGACGATCCATGCAGGGAGTTATTCGCAATCAGGAACTAACAGATGGGGAGATTACAGTGCGATGTCTGTTGACCCTTCTGACAATTCAACCTTTTGGTACACTCAGGAATATTCAAACGGTGGTTGGAACTGGAGAACCAGAATCAGCTCGTTCAATTTGGAATCTCCGGCCCTGACCGCTGATTTTACCTCTGATCAACAAGAAATCATGGTTGACAACACTATTAGTTTCACCGATATGTCATTGGGTGAACCTGTAAGTTGGGAGTGGGTTTTTGAAGGGGCTACTCCAGCATCCTTCAGCGGGCAATCACCCCCTCCGATTGCTTACGCCACTGATGGCTTCTTCGATGTATCCCTAACTGTGATGGATGGTATTGGATCTCATACAACCACAAGGCCCCATTATATTAATGTTGCGAATTGTAACTATTGCCCTTCTGTGTATTCTAATACTTCTGATGACTGGATCAGTGAAGTGACCTTCAATACTCTGAGCAATGTTTCTGGGTCAGGTGGCTATGAGAATTTTTCAACGCTCGTAACAACAGTCGAAAGAGATCAAAGTTACGGTTTGTCAGTGGCCATTGAAGTCTTGGGAGTGTATACTCAGCATTGTTTTGCCTTTTTTGATTGGAACCAGGATTGCGATTTTGCCGATGCAGGTGAAAGTTATGACCTGGGCCAGGTCGCCGGTTCAGGAACTCTATCAACCAATGTTACGGTACCTGCAAATGCGAATTTGGGACTGACTCAGATGCGGATTGCAGAGCGATGGGATGCGGATCCAGGTCCGTGTGACAATGATACATACGGTGAAGTGGAAGATTATACTATCAATGTCACAGGTGGTATACAGGAATTTAGCTTCTGGGTCAACCTCGAAGGCCCCTATTCCGGATCGGACATGAATCCAGGATTAATCTCCGTGATCCCCCTGGCACAGCCATTTAACAGTTCCCCCTGGAATTATCCAGGCTTGGAAAGTGTGGAGGTCCTGCCAAATTTGGACATAGTCGACTGGCTTTTGGTTGAGCTTAGGGAAGCGGCTACCCCTGACCTGGCCTTCAGTTCAACGGTATTGACCAAACAGGCTGCCTTCCTTCTCGCTGATGGTCGCATAGTTGGTATGGACGGAGCTTCTGATCTCCAATTCAATATCGCTGCAAGTGATAATATATACGTCTTATTATGGCAGAGAAATCACCTGCCTATCCTCTCCAAACAGGCTGTTTTGCCGATGGGAGAGACCTATTACTATGACTTCAGGGGAAGGGCCGACAAGGCCCTGGGTGACCTGGAAGCCCAAAAACAGCTCGCCCCCGGCATCTGGGGCATGATCAGCGGCGACAGCAACGCCGACGGCATCGTCAGCGATAGCGACAAATCCACCCTCTGGAACAACGAAGCCGGCATGCCCGGATACCTGCCCAGCGACTTCAACCTCGACGGCCAGTCCGACAACGCCGACAAGGACGATCACTGGCTGCCCAACCTGGGCAAATCCTCACAGGTGCCGGATTAGCATGACGGTCAAAGCATGGAATTTTTGCTAACTTAGCCCCGGAAACCAATACATACCATGCGCGCAGTCATCCAAAGGGTCACCCACGCTTCTGTTGAAATCGACAAACTTGTTAAAAGCGAGATCGGCCCCGGCATGCTCATCCTTCTTGGCATCGAGCACGACGACGGCGATGAGGACATTCAATGGCTGTGCGGCAAGATATCCAAACTCCGCATCTTCGACGATGCGGGTGGGATCATGAACCTGTCCCTGCCTGATGTGGGCGGCGAGGCCCTCGTGGTGAGCCAGTTCACCCTCCACGCCAGTACCCGAAAGGGGAACAGGCCCTCCTATGTCAGGGCCGCACGACCCGAAACGGCCATCCCCCTCTACGAGAAATTCGTCGGCGAACTCGGGGTTGTCCTTGGAAAACCGGTGCAAACGGGCGAATTCGGGGCCATGATGCAGGTGCAACTGGTGAACGACGGCCCCGTCACCATCATCATCGATTCACGGCTGAAAGAGTGACATTGGAACGGAGGTCCTATTTCAATTTCTCCATGAATTCTTTCTCCTCCACGATCACCCGGGTGTGGGTGCCGATGGCGATGAACCCCTTTTCATCCCAGGCATGCAGTTCGAAATGAAGCTTGCGGCCATTCACCGTCCTCAGGTAACTCTCTCCCTTCACCGTCATCCCGATGGGCGTCGCTTTCAGATGTTTCAGACTAACCTCGGTGCCCACCGTGGTATAGCCCTCGGGCATGTATGGAGCGATGCTTTCAAGGGCTGTGCTCTCGAGGAGGGCGATCAAGGCCGGGGTCGCAAAGACGTTCACTTCACCGGAGCCAAATACACAGGCCGAATCGCTGTCGGATACGACAACCTCCTTGTGGTGCTTGATGCCGGCAGGGATCCTGACGTCGATCATGAGGGATAGTTGAAAGTGATGGTCTTTTTCATGTCGGGGTGGAGGCTCAGGTACACCGGGCAGGTGTAGGCCGACCGCTCGATGATCTTGCGCTCCTTGTCTGAATAATCATTATGGGGAAAGGTTAACTCGATCCTGACCTCACCCACCCGCCTGGGATCGGATTCCATCACCTTCCAGATGACGGCCCTGGTCCCGTCCAGGTCGAAGCCGTGCTCACGCGCCGCGATCCCCATGATGGTGATCATGCAGCTCCCAAGGGCCGTGGCAAGCAGGTCGGTGGGCGAAAAAGCCTCTCCCTTCCCCTTGTTGTCGGGGGGCGCGTCGGTGATGATCTCCTGGCCTGACCTGACATGGGTCGCCCGGGTCCGCAATTCGCCCAGGTATATGGTTTGTGTGGTGGGTTGCATGGATATGCTGCTTGAAATTTTTGCAAAATTAAGGGAAATCTTCAGATCCTCGCCTGCGGTATGGATCTTCAACCCCGAGGAAAGAACAAAAAAAAATCCCGATCCTTAAAGAATAAAAGACCGGGACCAAAAACAAGAGGTTATCAATTTACTTTTTATCAGGACTAGACTTTTTAGTTGTTTTAGCAGTGGTAGCAGCGGTAGTGGTAGTTGATTTTTCAGCTTTGACTGCCTCTTTGTCGTCGCATGACTTACTGCTGGCACTGGCTGTCTTCGAAGAGCAGCACTTGCTTTTTGAGTAGTCAGCACAGCTCTTATCGCTTTTCTTTTCTGCTTTCGGGGGGTCGTCATACACTACTTTGTCGACGTTGTTGGCCACAGCCGTGTCAACAGTTACTACTCCTGCCAGAAGAAATGCGAATAAACCGAGTGCTAAGAATACTTTTTTCATATCTTTAAATTTTTAAGTGAATACCATTCAAAATTTACATCAGCAAACTTAAGGCGGAAAAGGCCTCTTTGGTGTTAAGGACTTGTTAATTCCTGTTAAAAATTTGTTAAATTCCGTATATGGGGGCGGAAGCCTCTAAATTTACAGCATGAATCGAAAGGTAATCCGGATCATCCTGTTTCTATCCTCTGTCTCCCTGGTCGCCGCCCTGATCACTCAATTGCTTTGGGTGCGCGATGCCTGGCAGCTCAAGGAGGACCAGTTCAACAGCAAGGTCGACATTGCCCTCAAGAGCGTCGTGAACCAATTGATGACCACCTCCGGTTTCCCTCCCGGCGACATCCGGGATTTTGACGAGGGTTTTTTCCTTGAACACCAGGAGATCCTCCAGGTGGTGAATCCCCGCATCCTCGACTCCCTGCTCGCGGTTGAGCTCAATGACATGGAAATCCGGGATGAATATGCATATGGGATCTACCGGCACGACGACGAAGTGTTCGTGATGGGGGAGGTAGGGGATTTCTCACCGGAACTGATCCGGTCCCTGCACTGGGTGTCGCTTACCTGCCTTTGCCAGGATGAGACCTACTACCTGTCGATCTATTTCCCTTACCAGCAGTCCATCATCCTCAACAGCATGATCATCCTTCCCGTGATGTCAGGCCTGTTCCTCCTGGTGCTGGTATTCAGCTTCTTCTTTACGATCTATTCCCTTTTAAGGCAGAAAAAGCTTTCCGATATCAAGACCGATTTCGTGAACAACATGACACATGAGTTCAAGACTCCCATCGCCACCATTTCGATTACCAGTGAGATGCTCATGAAGGAGCAGGTGCAGAAGAACCAGGAAAAAGTGAAGAAGTACGCCCGGATCATCTTTGACGAGAATGCGCGCCTGAAGAACCAGGTGGAAGGGGTGCTTCAGATCGCGGTGCTCGAGAAGCACGATTACAAACTCAAGATGAAAGAGGTGGATGTGCATGAGCTGATCCGAAATTGCGCCAATAATTTCAAGATCCAGGTGCATGAGAGGAAAGGGTGCATCAGGCTCGACCTCGGCGCTGGTAACCCTGTGATCAAGGTGGACAGGGCCCATTTATCCAATATCATCAACAACCTCCTCGACAACGCCAACAAATACTCGCCCGAGAAACCCGAGATCACTGTCTCGACCAGGAACCTGGGCGGGAAACTGCGGATCGACGTCACCGACAAGGGGATCGGGATCAGCCGGGAGAACCAGGACGACGTGTTCAAGAAGTTCCACAGGCTTCAGACCGGGGACATTCATGATGTGAAGGGCTTCGGGCTGGGACTCTATTATGTCAAGACCATGACCGAGGAAATGGGCGGAACCATTGAGCTCACGAGTGAATTGTCGAAGGGAAGCAATTTCTGTTTGCAGTTCCCGGTCTGAAGTATCTCAATTTTCATTATATTTGCATTGAAAAGCACTTAATTATACTCGATTGGACAGGAAACCAGGAAAACCTAAAATTCTGCTCGTAGAAGACGACCCCAACCTTAGTTTTGTGATCCAGGATTACCTCGAGATGCTCAACTACGACACCATGCTGTGCAAGGATGGCGAGGAAGGCCTGATGGAATACCGCCGCACGAAATACGACCTCCTCATCCTGGATGTGATGATGCCGCGCAGGGATGGGTTCTCGCTTGCCGGGGAGATCAGGGAAACGGACGACATCACCCCCATCATCTTCCTGACGGCGAAATCGCTCAAGGAGGACCGCATCAAGGGGTTCCAGGTCGGATGTGACGATTACATCGCAAAACCTTTCAGTACAGAGGAGTTGAGCCTCCGGATCAAAGCCATTCTCAAGCGATGCATGGCCCGGCAGGTGCTCTCCCCGGCGGCTGAACAAAAGGTGTATTCGATCGGGACGTATACCTTCGATCCCGTGAACATGACACTTGTCCACGGGACGGAACAACACACCCTCACCCGAAAGGAATCCGCCCTGCTCAAGTTGCTTTGCCTCTATAAGAACAAGCTTCTTTCAAGGGAAACGGCCCTCAAGTCCATTTGGGGTGACGATGATTACTTCATTGGCCGGAGCATGGACGTGTTCATTTCCAAACTCAGGAAATACCTGAAGGACGATCCCAGGATCTCCATCACCAATGTTCACGGTACTGGCTTCAAACTGGAAGTGGAAGGGGAATAGGATCACTTCTTCAGCCGGGGCCGGTCCCGGTCGATGGTATCCTTCCGCTCATCCCACTGAATGATGAATTCTTGCTTCTGCTCCTTTCGCTGCGGCGCTGTCTTCTCCCCCGTTTTTTTCTCCTGCACCTTTTCTTCGGGCTTGGTTTCGTCCCATTGAAAGATGAAATCTTTCTGTCCGGTCCCACCCTCTGTCATACCTGCATCGCCGGGGACCTGCCCTGTCGGACGCCCCCCGAATTCCTCCCTGAAGGCCTGTTTCAGCTCTTCCCGTTCCTTTTTAAGGTCCGATGCGATCTTGCTCCTGACCTCCCGGGTGTCGTATTTCACCACCGGGTCATCGGCCGAGCCGGTCATGGACAGAAAAAGCTTCGCCCGGCCCGATCCGTCGTCCGAAACGAAATTATCCCCCAGGTCCTCTTCGACAGGGTCCTTCCTCGAGAGGATCTCCGCCAACAGCAGCTGGATATGATAGTCGATTTCGTTGTCGAAGGTATGTTCCCCGTACAACGACAGGTTGAGACTGCTCGATGCGATGTCCATCAGCGGGATGTGGACCACCTCGTGCTCGATCCGGATGCGGTTTTTCAGGGTGGAGAAACGGATGTGCTCCAGGTCTTCCTCCTTGACATACCGGGACAGTTTCTTCAGCGGCTCATATTGGATCAGTTCCCCGTTGTAGATCTCCACGTCGGCGAGGGTGTATACGCTCCGCTGGTCGACGAAAAGGACAGGGGTGAGGGTCGAGCTGTAATGGACGCGGGCGTCGACCGTGCCCCGCAAGTGGGCATCGGTGATGTTCTGCTGCCCGAAATTCCCGAAATCCCGGAACAGCTTTTCAATGTTCACCCCCTGGAACTCGGCTGTGCAGTCAATATAATAGACCTGGTCACTGGCACCGTCAATGGAGCCGTCGAGGGTTACTTGTCCGTCCATGGATCTGATCCGCGTATTCTTTACGTGGAGTTTCCGTTCATTCTGGATGAGCCGCCCCACATTGCTGGTGGACGTGAACTTCCGGAAGGTGAAGGTGTCGATCTCGATGTTGAGGTTGTAGTTGACCCGGTCGGAAAAGCTCAGCTTCGTATCCCCCGAGCCCTTGCCCGTTTCCAGCAACCTGTCGAGGTTGAAGTTCCTGGAATGAAGGTCGGCATTGATGAAAATCGATTCGCCGGGCATGAAGGCATAAGCCAGGATGTTCCTGAAGTAGCCCTTCATCCTGAAGTCAGTGCCGGAAACGACCCCGGAGAACTGTTCCACCTTCAGGTCCTTGTTGTTGAAGGAGAAGGTCCCGTTGAAATCGTCAAAGGCAAGCGGGCTCTCCCGCAGCCGGAACTGCATGCCGCGGATGGTCATGGTCCCGGTGGTCTTGCTCGAAAGGAAATCGGAGATGGTGAATCTGCGGAAATCTTTCAATTGGTTGCTGAACTCCAGGTTCATCTCCACCTGTCCCCGGATATCCTGCAACGTATCGATCCGGAATATTTTCGAAAGCTCCTCGATCCGGGCGGAGGTGATGATCCGGGTATGGATCCTGGGTTGGCTGAAGTTGCTGACCTCGAGCGATCCGCTGATGGTGCCCCCCTCGAAAGCGGAGGTCAGCTCCCGGATCTGCAGCTGGTACGAACTTTCGGAGGATGCTGACCCCGTGGAGAAATTCCCGGTAAACCCCATACCTGTGAGCTTCATACCACTTTTATCATGCCGGAAACTTCCGCCGTCCACGGTGAATCCCACCTCGACCCGGGGGATTTGGTTTCCCAGGAAATTCCCCGTGATGGATGCCTCCAACACCACCATCCCGTCGAGCGAGATCTCGCCGATCGGCTCCAGGTATTCGGGAGGGATGAGTTTCAACAGGGAACTGACGGGCGAACGGTCCACCTTCACGCTCAAGGCCAGATCCTGACGGGCATCACCGGTGCTGACGGTACCCGTCACATGAAAATCAAGCCCGCCGGAATGGATGTCGCCCCTGGCGAAACGGACCGAATGGGCATCCCTGTCGATGGTGATCTCCGTGTCGAGGCGCAGCTCCTTGTCCTGGAGGAACACGTGCTTTCCCGACCGGATGTGGCTGCTGTGCAGGAGCCCCCCGAAATGGAATTGCTGGACCTGCGAAGAAAATGAACCCTCCAGGTTCCCCTTGTCGATCCGGAACAGGTACTCCTGCTGGGATGGGGTATGAACATAGGAAACGACCACATTCCTGAAATGGACCTTATTCAGGTCGATCCTTGTTTTTCCGTCCGAAGCCTTCCCTTTTTTGAACAGATGATAGTTGGCATCGCCTGTTTCATTTACCTCCAGGTTCAGGAAGGCGTCGTACAGGTTCACCCGTTGGATCGTATAACTCCCGCGGAAAATGTCGAACAGGTTGAACAAAAGGGCGATCTCTCCCGCCTTGAGCAGGCTCTTGCCCGCTGAGGATGCTCTTCCTGTCGAATTGATGCCCTTCAGCCGCAACGAGCCCTTCGGAAAGTTGGCGAACAGGTCGATGCTGATCTCCTCCACGGCCACCTCCACCTCGAGCCGCTCATTCAGCTGGGAAAGGAGGGCATCCTTCACCTCATCGCCATAAAAATGCATGATGGCGAAAAGGGCGCCTGCCGCAAGGATCAATGCCGCCGCGAGGAAGATGATCAACCGTTTTCTGAATTTCCTGATCATACGCATCTGCCAGTGCGAAACTGGGATGATAGTAACGTAATCCTTGAAAAATTATTGAATTCCGATCCACATGCAAAATTAAGGATCCCCGTCCCGGGAATTTTCGGCAGGACATTAAATTTATGAACATACGGCTGTGTTTTGGAAAGTTTTACCTTTGTGCGGTTAATCGAAAACGTATCTAATATTTAAAACATGAAAAGAGCAACACGTTTATCAATCATTGCTTTGCTTTTGTTACCGGTCATGCTGGTGAAGGGGCAAAGTGATTCAGACAAGGAAATGATGAAATCAGAATTGATCCCGCTGGAGGACTTTTTCAAGAACCCCGAGAAATCATCCTACCAGATCTCCCCCAACGGGGAATATTACTCGTACATGGCTCCCTATGAGAGCAGGATGAACATCTTCATCCAGAAACGGGGCAGCGATGACGCCACCCGGCTCACCAGCGAGACGGATCGCGACATTGCCGGCTACTTCTGGCCGAACAACGACCAGATCCTCTACGTGAAGGATGACGGCGGCAACGAGAATTACAAGCTTTTCGGAGTCAACATTGATGGCACGAACCCGGTATGCTTTACCGATTTTGAGGATGTCCGCACCCAGATCATCGATGACCTGCCCGACATCCCCAACGAGGTGATCATCGGGATGAACAAAAGAAATCCCCAGGTATTCGATCCTTACCGCCTGAACCTCGAGAACGGAGAAATGGAGATGCTGGCCGAGAACCCGGGCAACATCCAGGGATGGATGTTCGACCATGCCGGCAAGCTCAGGGTGGCCTTTGCCATTGTCGACGGCGTGAATACCAGCCTGCTGTACAGGGAGACCGAACAGGATGAGTGGAAGGATGTGCTGACCACCAGCTTCAAGGAGTCCATGTCGCCCAGTTTCTTCACCTTCGACAACAAAAATGTGATCGGGACCTCGAACCTTGGCCGCGACAAATCGGCCGTGGTCGAATTCGACATTGCCAATGGTAAGGAGATGAAAGTGCTGTATGAGAACAAGGACTTTGACGTGTCAAATGTAAGTTTCTCCAGGAAACGCAAGGTCATCACCTCTGCCTCCTACACCTCCTGGAAGCGGGAACGCCATTTCTTCGACAAGGAGAGCGAAAAGCTCTTCAAGCGTCTGGAGAAGGACCTGGGTGACTATGAGATCGCCATTACCGCCACGAACGAGGATGAGACGGTATACATCATCCGCACCTACAGCGACCGTTCACTGGGTTCATACTATATATATGACCAGGATGCTGACAAACTTGACAAGATCGTTGATGTGAGCCCCTGGATCGATGAAGGGGAGATGGCTCAGGTGACACCCGTTCAGTACAAGTCGCGGGATGGCCTGACGATCCACGGCTACCTTACCCTACCCAGGGGGCTGACCATGAAAACCGCCAAGAACCTGCCGGTGGTGGTCAATCCCCATGGTGGCCCATGGGCCCGCGACGGATGGGGTTTCAACCCGGAGATCCAGTTCCTGGCCAACCGTGGCTATGCCGTGCTCCAGATGAACTTCAGGGGGTCCACAGGCTATGGGAAGGCATTCTGGGAAGCCAGCTTCAAGAAATGGGGCCGGGAGATGCAGGACGACATCACGGATGGTACCAAATGGCTCATCGACCAGGGCATTGCCGACCCCGACCGCATCGCCATCTACGGGGGCAGCTACGGGGGTTATGCCACCCTCATGGGGCTGGTCAAAGAACCCGAACTGTACACCGCTGGCGTGGATTATGTCGGTGTATCCAACATGTTCACGTTCATGAAGACCATCCCCCCCTACTGGGAGCCTTTGCTTCAAATGATGTACGAGATGGTGGGCGATCCCGAGGCCGACAGCCTCATGTTGCGTGAGGTGTCACCTGTCTACCAGGTCGACCGGATCAAGGCCCCCCTGTTCATCGCACAGGGAGCCAACGACCCCAGGGTGAACAAAGATGAATCGGACCAGATGGTGGAAGCCATGAAAGCCAGGGGCATCGATGTGGAATACCTGGTCAAGGACAACGAAGGCCACGGTTTCCGGAATGAAGAGAACCGCTTTGAGTTCTACCGGGCCATGGAGGGCTTCCTTTCAAAGCACCTCACTGAATAGCACAATCAGCGGCTGATCACCAAGGCCCCGGCATCACGCTGCCGGGGCTTTTTTTTTGGCTTCTGCCGTGACGGGCGGTCCAGGCGGTCCCGGACTGAACGCCATCGCACACTTTTGTAAGATATTGGACACAATGCATGTAATCAATTCCAATTTTAGACGTTATAATGTGTTGACAATCAAAACGAATATGCTGTTGGCATGAAAATCGTTCCTTCTTGTTTATCCAATTTAAGCTACGTCTGACATAAACTAACGAATTCTCAATGATTCACCTCAAAGGAATACATAAATCCTACGTAACCGGAAGCAACAGCCTGCATGTGCTCAAAGGCATCGACCTGGAGATCGAAGCAGGTGAGCTCGTCTCCATCATGGGGTCATCCGGGTCGGGGAAATCCACACTGCTTAATATCATCGGGATACTCGACAACTACGATCAGGGGGAATACCTCCTGAACGGGGAGCTGATCCGCGACATGAGTGAGAAAAGGGCCGCCTGGTACAGGAACCAGATGATCGGCTTCGTATTTCAGTCCTTCAACCTGATCTCCTTTAAAAATGCCATGGAAAACGTGGCGCTGCCGCTCTATTACCAGAAGGTAAGCCGTAAGAAAAGGAACATGAAGGCCATGGAGTACCTCGACCGGATGGGCCTCAAGGAATGGGCCCACCACCTGCCCAATGAGCTCTCGGGGGGGCAGAAACAACGCCTTGCCGTGGCCCGGGCCCTGATCTCGGAGCCCAAGGTCATCCTGGCTGACGAGCCTACCGGAGCCCTTGATTCGCAAACTTCCATCGAAGTGATGGAGCTCTTCCAGGAGATCAACGACATGGGCATCACCATCCTGATCGTTACACATGAACGCGATATCGCCGCAAAGACTCAACGGATCATCCGTCTCAAGGACGGCCTGATCGATTCCATCGTGGCCAACGGAGAACGCAAGAAATGGCTGGCCGAGCAGGTCATGGCCTGATAACCCCAACACCCAGAACCCCGGCAACATGTTTGACCTTGATAAATGGCAGGAGATCTACAGCACCATCAGCAAGAACAAACTGCGTACGTTCTTGACCGGATTCAGCGTGGCCTGGGGCATCTTTATGCTGATCATCCTGCTGGGATCGGGATACGGGCTGGAGAACGGAGTGAAAAAGGAGTTCGAAGGGGATGCCGAGAACACCATCTGGATCAACCAGGGGGTGACGAGTGTGGCCTATAAAGGGTACAAGCCCGGCCGGTTCATCCAGTTCACCAACGATGATTTCGATGCCACGAAAAAGATCCGTGACGTGGAACATATTTCCGGCCGGTTCACCATCTGGGAGAACAATACCCTGAGCTATGGCAACGAATACGGCAGCTTTGACATTTTCTGCTCCCATCCCGGTTATGGAAACGTGGAGAACCTTCATCCCGTCAAAGGCCGGTTCCTCAACGACAGGGATGTGGAGGACTTCAGGAAGGTGACAGCCATCGGGACCCTTGTGGAGGATGCCCTGTTCAAGGGGGAGGATGGCCTGGGCAAATACATCCAGGTGGCCGGGATACCCTTCAAGGTGATCGGCGTCTTCGACGACCCGGGGGGCGACAGGGACCTTTCCAGGATCTACATCCCCATCTCCACGGCCCAGATGGTTTTCAACCGCGGCAACCGGTTGGGCACCATGTCGATGACCGTGGGGGAGGCCTCCGTGGAACGGAGCCAGGAGATGGTGGCCCAGATCCGGAATGAACTGGCCCAGCGCCACCATTTCGACCCGGAAGACCAGCGGGCGGTATTCATCTGGAACAATGTGGAGAACTACATGAAATTCATGACCCTCTTCGCCAACATCCGGCTGTTCATCT
>CAYLTG010000061.1:0-21286 GCA_964386225.1 uncultured Bacteroidales bacterium | reverse complement strand
CAAGAACGGGGTGATCGAGAACAACATGGGCGTGGTTGCCTGCAACCGCGAGGATTATGCCACCGCCGAACAACACTTCCTGGCCGCACAGAACTATGGCGAAGATGTACTCTACAACATGGGGATCATCATGATCCAGAAAGGCGATTACCAGAAAGCGCTCACCTATTTCAAGGACATCGACTGCAAGCACAATGTGGGACTGGCCCAACTGCTCAGCGGCAAGATGAACGAGGCCATGAACAACCTGAAGTGTTCCCCCGAGAGTGCCCAGACCAATTACATGCTGGCTGTTTATGGCGCCCGCACCGGCAATGGCGACATGGTGTACGAATACCTCAAGAAAGCAGTTGACAAAGATGCGTCAATGAAAGCTTACGCAAAGGAGGACAGGGAATTCCTCAAGTTCTTCGACGAAGCGGCCTTCAAGGCGATCGTGGATTAAGAGGGCAATACCTTAATATATGTGCAGGCCCCGGTCATCGCGACCGGGGCTTTTTTATGTCTCCCCGTTTCCTTCCGAAAATTCACCGGGCCCTTCGTGCATTTCACCTCCCCGAACCTGAAGTTCACAGCTATTCCATTTCCTGCGGCGCACACCTGTTGTAATTTTGGATCAGAAACAATCGATAACCCTTAAATCTTTAAATCATGAAAACTCTGATCTTAACAGCAGCCCTGGCAGTTTCGGCCGCCCTCGCAAGTGCCCAGAAACCCGCCTCCGAAAACAACGACAGTGCCGAACTGAAAAAATCATCCGTCGAAGTGGCCGTTCTGCAGCACACCGGCGACGAGGTCACCCTCCTCATGGAGAAGGCGCCCCGCGAACTTGTCCGGATCATGGTGTACGAAGGCAAGGACCTGCTTTACATGCAGCGGGTGAAAAAAGAGGCTACGGCCAACATTACCTACGACATCAGTCAGTTCCCCGATGGCAACTACACCATCAAGGTCGTAAAGGACAAAGAGGTGGTCTATACTGCCGACATCAAGAAGGGTCCCGAAGTACTGGCCGAGAATAAATGATCGGCCGGTACTTTTCTTTCTGTTCTTTGACATCCTGATCTCCCCCTTTGCAATAATTCGTACTTTTGAGCGTAAGCAGTATAATCACAGAGGTAACACGGATGGACAGAGTGATACGCAACCGTTGGTGGCGCCTGGGCTTCTACATCATTGCCGGAGCCCTTTTCAAGTTCATCCTTGATGTGGTGCTCAGCCTGCTGTTCAGGAATTACAGCCTGCTCCAGCCCTTCGAAGGATATGTCTATGCCATGCTCCTTTCGGCGCTGACCCTCGAAGCGGCATGGTTCTTCAGGGACCGGCTCGGCAAGCGCGTACGGTGGGATGCCGAACCCTATCGGAGGTACCTCCTCCAGTGGCTGCTTTCACTGGCGTCCGGGGTCTTCTTCATTTTCGGCGTCCGCTGGATCGGGAAACTGGCCATGAGCGGGTTTCATTATGTGCGGGTGCTGGATGAGGTCGTCATCCTGGTGCTTCTGATCATCGGGATCACGGTGCTTGTGACCACAGAGCTTGTCCTGTTCCTGCTCAACAAGTGGAGGTTCTCCCTGGCCGAGCTGGAGCGCTTCAAGAAAGAGAATGCCGAATTCCAGTTCGAGTCGCTCCGGTCGCAGGTCAACCCCCATTTCCTGTTCAACAGCCTGAACACCCTGTCATCGCTTATTTATGAAGACCAGGAGAAGGCGGAAGCATTCATCCGCGAGCTGTCGGACGTGTACCGGTACATCCTCGAGAACCGGGGTCGGGAGCTTGTGGCCATGGAACAGGAGATGGCGCTCGCACGGTCATACGTTTACCTGGTCCAGCTTCGCTTCGAGAAGAACCTGGAGGTTCACCTGGAGGTCCCCCCGGGATACAACGGAATGCGCATCGCGCCGCTCACCTTGCAGCTGCTCATCGAAAATGCAGTGAAGCACAACGTGATCTCCCGGAAGAGGCCGCTCCGGATCGACGTCACCGTGGAAAAGGATACGCTCACCGTGAGGAACAACCTCCAGAAGAAGGAGAGCCGCGAGTACAGCAGCCAGCTGGGCCTGAAGAACATCCGGAGCCGCTATGCCTACCTGACCGACGATCCTGTGATCGTGCAGGAAACGGAAAGCGAATTCATCGTCAAGATACCTTTAATACACGCCGCATGAAAGTGATCATCATAGAGGACGAACCCCATGCCCGCAATGAGCTGAAACGTCTGCTGGCAAAGCTGCCCGCGGTGATCGAGGTGCTGGATTGCCTTGACAGCGTGGAGGAAGCGGTGGAATGGTTCCGTGAGAATCCCGCACCCGACCTGGCTTTCCTGGACATCCAGCTCAGCGACGGGCTCAGCTTTGAGATATTCAGCCATGTGGCGGTGAAGACTCCCGTCATCTTTACCACGGCTTACGACGAATATGCCATCAGGGCGTTCCAGGTGAACAGCATTGACTACCTGCTCAAGCCCGTAAAACTGGAGGCCCTGGATGCGGCGGTGAAAAAATACGAAGCGCTTTCGGAACAATTCGGAAAGGCGCCGGCAGGCATCGGCATCGAGCAGATCGAAAAACTGCTCGAACTGCACCGGCCCGAATACAAGACCCGGTTCATTGCCAGGGTGGGGGACCAGATCAAACACATCGACATAAAAAATGTCGCCTATTTCATGGCGGAAGACAACGAAGTGATGCTTGTGACACACGAAAACAACAGGTACGTGATCGACTATACGCTCGATCAGCTGAACGGCCTCCTCCCGCCGGGGGAGTTCTTCAGGGCCAACCGCAGTTACATTGTGACACCGGGGGCCATCCGGCGGATCAGCAAATATTTCAACAGCCGGCTGCACCTGGAGCTGGCCCCGGTAACGGATGACACCGTCCTGATCAGCCGGGTGCGGGTTCCTGATTTCATGAACTGGATCGACAAGTAATGAGGCCTTTTCTCACATACCGTTCCCTGACATTCCTCGCCTTCATCCTGCTGGCGGGCGCCTGCAAGCGGGTGGTTGTGACCGTCGACGCCATTCCGGGCAACACACCCGCCGGACAGCCCATCTACATCACCGGGAATTTCAACAACTGGGACCCGGGGGATGCGCGTTACCGCATGCAGCTGAATCCCGACAGCACCTATACCATCGACCTGCCACCCGGTTTCGGGACCGTGGAATATAAGTTCACCCGCGGTGACTGGACCACGGTGGAAAAGGATGTTTGCGGGTATGAGACCGAAAACCGGAGCCTCGTCATATCCGAGGCCGATACTGTCGTCAACGCCATTGAAAGCTGGAATGACCTGGCCCCCCTCAATTGCCCGCGGCTCACCCTCCTTGTCAGGAGTGTCCCGCAGGAGACCAGGCCCGGCGAGAGGCTTGCCGTCGCCGGCAACTTCAACAGCTGGAGCATCGACAGCAGCTCCATCCTGAGAAAGGACAGCGCCGGCAATTATTCCATCACCATCGAACGGCCGGCCGACATCGGGGAGATCGAGTTCAAGCTGACGCGCGGCGACCTGTCGAGCGTGGAGTCGGATGAGTTCGGGAACATGGTTCCCAACCGGGTTCTGCGGTTTGGCATCAGCGACACTGTCGAGCTGGAGATCGAGGGCTGGATCGACCGGCCGGGCAAGAAAAGCAACAGGGTCGTCGTCCTCATCGACCAGTTGCCCGGAAATTCGCGGCCGGGCGAAGTGTACATGGCCAGTTCACTGAATGGATGGATGCCGGGCGACAAGAACTACCTTTTCCAGGAGGACGGCCAGGGACGCCTGTTCTTCCCCGTGCCCCGCAAGAAAAGGGCTATCGAGTACAAGCTCACCCGGGGGAACTGGAGCACCGTGGAGGTCGACCGGTTCGGTTATGATATCCCCAACCGCGTCATCGGCCCTGACAGCCCCGACACAGTGCGCATCGGAGTCACCGCATGGAAGGACCTTTCCACCATCACCGATCATGAGGTGACCCTGGTCATCGATCAGCTTCCCGGGTCGACGCCTGACGGGGACAATATCTACATTGCAGGCAATTTCAACGGCTGGAACCCCGGCCGGTCCAAATACAGTTTTCATGAAGGTCCCGGGGGGATGCCCCTTATCAATCTCCCCCGGGACAAGGGTTTTCTCGAATTCAAGCTGACGCGGGGTTCGTGGCGGAATGTGGAGGTGGATGCCATGGGGAGCGACATATCGAACAGGACATTCGCCTACCAGGACATCGACACCCTCTACCTGGGCGTGGAGAACTGGAAGGACCTTCCTCCCCGCGACCTTCCCGACGTGACCCTGGTGATCGATCAGCTTCCCCCCACCACCCCGGCCGGGGCGGCCATCTTCCTCGCCCCTGATTTCAATGGGTGGGACCCTGGCGACAGGGACCTGATCTTCGGCTCGCTGCCCGATGGCAGGCCGTATTTCACCGTGCCCGGGCGGGGAGCGCAGTTCGAGTACAAGATCACGCGCGGTGACTGGTCGACCGTGGAGGCGGATGCCCAGGGCAACCAGATCCCGAACCGCACCCTCTCTTTCGGCTTTGCCGATACGGTCCATATCCGCGTACTGCGATGGACCGACCTGTAAGGGGCCCTAGTTGCGGATTATCTTCACCTCCACCTCGATCTCATCCTTGAGGTGCCTTTTGACGGCACAGAGGCTGGCCGTCTGGATCACGGCATTTTCGTATTTCTCCGGGAAGTCGGCCGGGACGTGTATCCGGATCTCGATCTGATCGATCAATTTGAGGACCGGGTTATAGTTCTGCGCCTGCGTCAGCCTGATCTGGTCCGTGGGTATGCCCCGCTGGTCGCAGAAGCTCTTGACATAGATCCCGGCGCAGGTCCCCAGCGAAGCCAGGAACAGGGTGAAGGGCTCAGGATATTCGCCCTGGCCTCCCGCGCGCACCGCCTGGTCGGTCCGGATGGTATGGCCGTTCACGTCGGCAAATACCTGCTTGTTTCCGTTGAAATAGATCTCCATACTATATCTGGTTTTTTGTTTTTCCTTTCGGGGGCTAGTCCCTTTTCTGCCTGAAGTAGTCCGTCATCAGCGTGCTGCATTCCCCTTCGAGGACCCCTTCCACCACTTTGGTCCGCGGATGAAGAATATTCTTTTTCAGGGTCGACATGCCCCGTTTCTCATCCCTTGCCCCGTATACGACCTTCCCGATCCGTGACCAGAAGGCAGCTCCTCCGCACATGACGCAGGGCTCGATGGTCACATACAGGGTGCAGTCGTCCAGGAACTTCGCCCCCAGGTGATTGGCCGCCGCCGTGAAGGCCTGCATCTCGGCATGGGCCGTTACGTCGTTCAGGCGTTCCGTCAGGTTGTGCGCACGGGCAATGATCCGCTGATCACAGACGATCACGGCCCCCACGGGGACCTCGTCAAGATCGTAGGCTTTCCGCGCTTCCCGCAGGGCTTCCTTCATGAAATATTCATCCGTGTAAACGTTCAGTTCCATAGAATTGCAATGGGCGTACAAAAGTAATTATGTTTTACCACAAATCTTAACTTTGCAGTAACTCCCAATATTCGCCGTTATGTCAGCCCCGGATCTTTATCCCGATTTCTTCGCCAGGTTCTACGATGTCATTTACAAGCAAGTCCGCAGTGACCAGGATCATGATTATTTCATGCGCCGGATCATGGAAGCGGACGGGCCCGTGCTGGAGGTGGGCGTGGGCACGGGCCGGTTTTTCCTGGAGGCCCTTCAGGGCGGTGCCGACATCCACGGCGTGGACATCAGCCCTGCCATGGTGGAGGTGTTGAGGTCCGGGCTTCCCGCCGACCAGCAATACCGGGTGCAGGTGGCCGACGTGTGCGACCTGCGGCCTGCAGGGAGCTATTCCCTTGTCGTCGCACCCTTCAGGGTGTTCATGCACCTGCTTACCATCGAACGTCAGTTGAAGGCCCTGGAGGCCATGCACGGAATGCTGGCAAAAGGGGGAAAGCTGGTTTTCGACCTCTTTGTCCCCGACCTGAAGATGCTTCAGGGGGGGTTGACGGACCTCCTCGATTTTGAAGGGGAATATGCCCCCGGGCATGCGCTGCGGAGGTACACCTCCATGCGTGCCGATCTCGTCAACCAGCTTAGCATGGTATCCTTCCGGCTCGAGTGGGAGGAGGAAGGGCAGGTCCGCAGCAGGACCTGGGACACCCGGTTGCGTTTCTTCTTCAGGTACGAGCTCGAACACCTGCTGCACAGGTCCGTTTTCAGCAATTTCAGGATCTTCGGTGATTTCCTGGAAAGCCCGCTCATGGCCGGATCCCGGGAGTTTGTCGTGGAATGCACCGCCTGATCCCCGACGCGGTTCCCTTGTATCCATGCAGCCTGTGGCCATCTACTTAATTTGTTAACTTAACGTTAAATAGTGGCTGTACCCCCGCATAAGCATTACCTTTGTCTGGAATCAATCTAAATAACAATTACACTCCTTAACAAACTAATCAACCTACTTATGAGAAAGACGCTATTGCTGTTCTTTGCAGCTGTTATTGCCTTTCCTGTGATGGCACAGGAAAGTGAGGACAAGAGTTACGAGATGTTTGAGCTCCTCTACCTTACCCCAAGGACCGACAGGATCATGGAACTTGGAGAGGCACTGGCCAGCCACAACAAGAAATTCCATTCCGATGCCCCGCACCAGACTCACGTCTGGATGTGCAACACCGGTCCCCACACCGGCGACTTTGTTTGGGTCATGGGGCCCATGACCTTCACGGACATGGACAGCCGTCCCGATACGAAGGAGCATACCGAGGACTGGATGAAGAATGTGATGCCCAATGTCAAGAGCGTATCGGACGGAGAGTACTGGAAGCGCGACGACGACCTTTCCCACATCCCCGAAGGATCGTTCACCGGCAAGGAGATCTGGAGGGTTTATGACATCGTTCCTTTCGAAGGGTACCGCTTCAAGGCGCTGCTCGAGAACGTGGTGAAGGTGTACAGGGAAAAGAACTACCCCAATTATTTCCAGGTGTTCAACAGCGAGTTTAACGGCGGTAACGGGCACGATGTGGCCATCGGGTTCGGTTTCAAGAATTATGCTTTCTTCGATGAGGACGACAAGTTCTGGACAGATTACGAAGAGGTCCACGGAGAAGGATCGCGCTGGAGATTCTTCGAGGAGTACCGGGAGGTGGTGAAAAGTTCATACGACGAGCTCTCGGAATACATCCCTGAAATGAGTACCGGCGACACTGAAGAATAATCCAAAACTAATTAAGGTAAGCCCAATTACCTGATGACAGACCGCGGCCCCCGTGCGACCTTTCGAAGGTCCATCCCGGGGCCGCGGTTTTTTTACCTGCATTTTGGCGGGCCCCTTCATGCGAACCCGGCCCTGACGTGGGCATATGGCAAGGGGTGCCGTCACGGGACCATCCTTTCAACCCGTTGCTGTTAACAACAATCGCGACCACCCCCCCGGACTTGTTCCAGATTCTTTATTTTTGTCTGGGTCACCATCACCAAAGGGTTACTGATGAGCAAAACCTGGAAGATCATCGTGTTCATTGTCGGGGGGATCCTTTTCCTTCTGCTGGCATATGTCCTTGTGGACCGGTACCTTTCGGTCAAGGGGCCCCACTCCTCTGCGCTGGAGGCCATCGGGCCCGGGGTGGTTTTCTTCGCCCAATCGGACGACATCCGTGCGGCACTCTACAAGCTGACCAATGAAAGCGATTACTGGCCCGTGCTGCTGGACGACAGCCTCCTGGCCCGGTTCCAGTCGCGATTCCTGTACCTTGATTCCCTCATCTCGTCGCGGAGCGGGCTCAACGCCCTCATCGAACTGCAGACCTTCACCCTTGCCCTGTACCCGGCTCCTGACGGGGGGTATGACTTCACCTACCTGCTGGAGCTCCCGCCGGGTCATTCGGAGTACGGGTTTGAGGAGTTCATCAGGGCCGTGAACGGCGAACAGAGTGTCCTCCTCCGGAAAGAATTCGACCGGGCCGAGATCGTCACCGTGAACCTGGCGGGCCCGGAAGCCCTGTTCTTCTATACGGTGCACAAAGGGGTCTTCGCCGGCAGTTTCGAGGAGTCCCTCGTGAGGTCGACCATCGCGCAGCTCAACAGCAGGCAGTCGATCCTCCGCGACCCGGCCTTTCAGCGTATTCATCCCACCGCGGGCAAGAACGTGGAGGCGAACTTCTACATTCACATTCCCAATTTCATGGAATGGGGCGGCAGGGCCCTCGCCGGGGAGCATCAGCCGGTGGCCGAAGGGCTGAAGGGGTTCGGGACCTGGACCGAGATCGACCTGCTGCTCAACAACGACAACCTCCTCTTCAACGGCTACACCATCGCCGGCGATACCGGTCACCGTTTTCTTGACCGGTTCATGTACACGCCGCAACCTGTCAGGGTCACGGAGATCCTGCCAGCCCAGGTCTCCTGGATGGTACACCTGGGCGTTGCCGACTTCGGTGCTTTCCTGGCCGGCGGCAGGAGCAACGCTGCGCTCAACTCGCTTTTCGCCGGGTACGAGCAGGATTTCGGGATCGACCTGGGGTCGGAGTTCGTGGATTGGGTGGGGCATGAGGTCGCCGTGGCAGGCATCCGCCATGAGGCGGGCGGGGAGGGCCACCTGGTGCTGGTGCATTCGGAGGATGTGGTGCGGGCCGTTCTCAGCCTCGGCACGATGGAGGCCAAAGTGAACCAGAAGAACCGCACGACCCCCTACCTGCTTGAGCATACCGATTACAAGATCCGGAAGCTGGGCTTGAACCGGCTTTTCAGCGACTTGCTCGGCAACCCTTTCCCGGTCATGGAAAATACCTTCTATGTCACCTTGAAAGACTACATCATCTTTTCGGAGAGCCCCGGCGACCTGGTGATGCTGATCGATCAGTTCTATAACCGCAAGACCCTGGCCGAGGATGTCAATTACAAGGCATTCTCCGACAACATTTCCGATCATTCCAACATCTATGTGTTTGCCCGGCTCGATGATCCCGGGAGCTGGCTTTGGGACCTGGCCGGAAATGCCGGCTCGCGCCGCCTTATCGGGGACCTCCGGCACTTTGAAGGGTTTGCCCTGCAATTCAGCTACATCAACCGCATGTTCTACACCAACATGTTCCTGAGCTACAACCCGGAATCCACGGAAGACCGGGGAACCGGCTGGCTGGCCGAACTGGACGATGCGATCGTGGACCGGCCGACGCTGGTCAGGAACCACCGCACCGGCATGACCAACGTGCTGGCTTTCGACAGGAGCAACCGCATGTATCTTCTCGACCAGAACGGCCGGCGGCAATGGGACCTGGCAATGGAAGAGCCGCCCCTCGGCCGGGTCTACCTGGTCGATTATTACGGCAATGGCAAGAATCAGTACCTGTTCAATTCGGAGAACTACATTTTCCTTGTGGATCTCAACGGGAACCACGTGGCCGACTTTCCCAGGAAGCTCCCGGCATCTTCCACGGGTCCCCTTTCACTCTTTGATTACGACAACGACGGCAATGTGCGTATCGTGCTTGCCCTCGATGACAACAAGGTCCACAACTACAACCTCCGGTTCGAGCCCGTGGAGGGATGGGAGAAGATACAGGCCGCGGCGGCCGTGAGGCAGCCGGTGCAGCACCTCAGGAACGGAGGCAAGGATTACCTCATCGTCACCGATGCCAACGGCCAGGTGAAGATCACCGACCGCCGCGGGAGGGAGCGGATCAGTCTGGCCGTCCCGTTGAACAAGGCCGTGCATTCGAGGTTCCACATCAACCGGACCAACAGCAAGGGCCTTTTCATCACCACCGACCAGGAGGGCAAGCTGGTGTACCTCACGGAGGAAGGGAAGGTGAGCCGGACCGGGTTCGGCTCCTTCGGCCCGGAGCATTTTTTCTTCTATGAGGACCTCGACGGTGACGACCATCACGATTTTATCTTTTTGGACCGCAACCGGATGGTCGTATTCGACAGGTTCAAGAAGGTGATCCTGGACCAGGATTTCGCCGAAGTGATCACACGGCGGCCTGTCATCTTCAGTTGGGCGGGCAGGAAATACATCGCCGTGGTCCTCGATGCGCTGGGGGAGATCCAACTCTACGATCACCGCGGACGCCGGTTCGGGGACCTTCGCATTGAAGGGACCGTGCCGTGTGCCGCCGGCACCCTTGAGCAGGGGAAGCTGAACCTGATCACGGGCAAGGACAGCTTCGTCAGCAGTTACCAGCTGAGATAAGCGTCAGAAAGATCCGAACTTCAGGGCGAAACTGAAAGTGAAACCGGACAGGTTGTTATCCTTCAGCCGCTGGAGGTCGGTCCCGGACACGAACCGGTAGGTCCCTCCCGCCGTGAGCCTGAAAAACTTTGTCATGTTGAGCTCCAGGTACACCCCCGGTTCGACGAGGAAGAATCCCGAATTCTCCACATAATCGTAGGTGGCCACGCCTTCGGGAAGGTACTCTGATTGGGCGACATAATACCTGGCGCCCAGGTTGGCACCTCCGGCCCCGATCAATACTGGAAAAGACAGATGGACGGCCTTTCTGGGCATGGCGATGTATTCCAGCAGCACGCCGCCGTACCCCATGTCGATCTTGATCACGCGGGTGGAATCATCCGGCAGGCCCGAGGGTTTGTGGATCGGGT
Source organism: uncultured Bacteroidales bacterium (assembly GCA_964386225.1). GTDB lineage: Bacteria > Bacteroidota > Bacteroidia > Bacteroidales > JAADJA01 > JAADJA01. The sequence continues at coordinate 10,695 of CAYLTG010000061.1, read as the reverse complement.
CTTCCATGAAGGTGTTGCTGTTCGTCATCCCGTACCCTCCGCCGCCGAGCACGAACTTATGCCCGATGATCCAGCCGCCGCGGCCACCGAGGAACAGGCTTGATTCGCCGTTCAAAGGTCCGACCTTCAGCTCGGGGGCGCCATACCCCCCGGATTTGAAATCATCGCCGAAGATGGTTTTGAACTCCCCGGGATCGTCCCCCTGGCCATGGGCCCACATCCCGGCCAGCACCAGTAATACACTCAGATACCTCTTCATATGTGCCTCGAAATTGATCAATTCAGTCCTAAAAATACGATGCTTATCTGCCTGAACGTGTTTTTTTGTGATGAAATGCTGTTTTTCCCGACCGGAACAACCCTTTATTCCGACGGAGCGCACCGCCGGCCCGGGAGCGGGGGGCCTCATCCCCGCGGCCGATCTCCTTTCGCCGCCCATCATCGTTCGAGCCAGTTGAGGAAATCACTCACCTTGTTCCTGCTGATCAGGATATCCTCTTCCACCTCGGGCTTTAGCCCGATCCTCAGCCTGCTGTTGAAATACTTGTCGATGGTGGCGATGGAATCGATCCGCGCAATATACTTTCGGTTGAGCCGGTAAAAGTCGTCGGGGCTCATCATCTTCTCCACCTGTTCCAGCGAATAGTTCAACATATACCGTTCACCCGTGCGTGTGATGACGAAGGTGACCTTGTCCTCCGAATAGAAATATGCGATCTCCCTGGATTCCACGTGCCGGATGCGGTCGCCCATCTTCACCACGAGGCGGGTCTTATGGGTGGGCCGGTATAGCCCCAGCACCTTTTCAAGTTGTTCGCTGGTGAGGTACGTGTCGCCCTGCGTCCTGGCGGAAGTCAGTTTCCTGAACTTCTGAAGCGCCCTGTGGAGGTCCTCCTCCTCGATGGGCTTAAGCAGGTAATCGATGCTGTTGACCCGGAATGCCTTGAGAGCATATTCATCGTAGGCCGTCGTGAAGATCACGGGAGCCTTCACGTCGATGTGGTTGAATATCTCGAAACTGATCCCGTCGGAAAGCTGGATGTCCATGAAAATGAGGTCGGGCCCAGGGCCTTCGGCCAGGTATGCGACGCTCTCTTCGACCGAATCGACGCAGCCCAGGATGTTGATCCCCGGATCGGCTGATTTCAGCATCCGGCTGAGTTCCTGCTGGGCAAACGGTTCGTCTTCTATGATCAATACATTCATAATCTGGTTATTTTTTTAGTATGTCCATATCCAGGAGCGGGATCCGCACCGTAAAGTGGCCGTCGTCCTCCGCGATCCCGACTTTCCTGTTGGTCAGGTATTCATAGCGTTTTCGAATGTTCTCGAGTCCCGTGCGCGACGACACTTCGGTGCTGGACTTGCGCTGCAGGTTGTTGCGTACCACCAGGTCGTCACCCTCCACAGCGATGTGGATGGTGAGGGGCCTGGAGCGGGATACGATGTTGTGCTTGATGGCATTCTCGAGCAGCAGTTGGATCACCATCGGGGCCACATGTTTTTCGCGGGCCTCTTCGGGCAGCTCAATCTCCACCTTCAGGTTCTGGTCGAATCGGGTATCCAGGAGAAAGACATACGACTCGATGAAGGGGAGTTCCTCCTTGAGGGATATGGTATCGCGGTCCTTATGCTCCAGCACATAGCGGTATACCTTCGAGAGCTGTCTGACGAACCTGGCGGCTTTCTCCTGGTCGATGTGGATCAGGGAGGAGAGCACATTGAGGCTGTTGAAAAGGAAATGCGGGTTCACCTGGGCCTTGAGCGATTCGAACTGGCTGACGATATTCTCCTCCTGCAGGCCGAAAAGCTGCCGCGCATTTTCGATGGTGATCCTCATCTCCCGCTCATCCCAGGGTTTGTTGATGTACCTGTTGACGCCTCCCTTGTTGATGGCGCCGATCACGGCGTCGATATCGCTGAACCCGGTGATGATCATGCGAATGGTTTCGGGGTACTGGTGACGCACCTGCTCGAGGAATTCCACTCCGGTCATTCCGGGCATCCGCTGGTCGGAGAGGACCAGGTGCACCTCCTTGTCATGCATGATTTGCAGCCCCTCCCTGCCGCTTTCTGCGGTGAGCACCTTGTACTCCCTGCGAAAGGTGGCATTGAAGGAAATGAGGTTGTGGACCTCGTCATCGACATACAGGATGCTGAACTCTTTCTTTTCCACGTTATTCGTTATTATCGTTAGGTTTTGCGGGCAGGGTGATGATGAATTCCGAACCCTTGCCCGGCTCGCTTTTCACTTCAATGGTCCCATTGTGTTTTTCGATGATGCCATAGGAGATCGATAGCCCCAGCCCGGTCCCTTTCCCCACCTCCTTGGTGGTGAAGAAGGGGTCGAAGATCTTTTTTCTCGCCTCTTCCGGGATGCCCTTGCCGCTGTCGCGGATCGAGATCCTGACGGAGTCACCTGCCTTCCGGGTACGGATGGTGATGGTGCCCTTTCCCTCGATGGCTTCCTGGGCGTTGTTCAGGATGTTCATGAACACCTGGTTCAGCTGTCCGGGGTGGCACATGATGTCGGGGAATTCCCCGTAGTCCCTGATCACCTCGATGCGGTCCTTGATCTTGTTGTGAAGGATCAGCAGGGTGGAGTCGATGCCCTGGTTTATGCTGGCCGGTTTCAGTTCATGCTCATCCATTCTTGAGAAGTTGCGCAGCCCTTTCACGATCTCTGCCGTTCTGGCGGCCCCTTCTCCGATCCCGTCGAGGAGCTTGTCGATCTCGGACAGGACAAGGTCGAAGTCGAGGTCCTCCTTGAAGGCCTCGATCGACTTGAACGCCCCTTCCAGGTGATGCTGCCGCACGATCTCGTCGTATTGCCTGAGTATGCTGAGGATGTCCTGAATGTCGCGCCTCAGCGGTTGCACGTTTCCGCTCACGAAATTGATGGGGTTGTTGATCTCATGGGCTACACCGGCCGTAAGCTGCCCGAGGGAGGCCATCTTTTCCGAGTCGATGAGTTGTGCCTGGGTTCTCCGCAGGTCCTCCAGCGCCCTGTTGAGGCTGGTGTTGGTTTCCCTCAGTTCGCCCGTCCTTTTCTGAACCTGTTTCTCCAGCCTGTTGCGCGCCGCCTTCAGCTGCCTGGTCCTGAAGTTCATGATCCAGAGGATGAGGGCGGTGAAACCGGCCACAAGGATGAGGTAGAACCAGGCGGTCCGGGTGAAAGGGGGTACGATGGTGATCCGTAGGGCCCTGCCTTCGTCGTTCCATACACCGTCGTTATTCGCTGCCCTGACCCGGAAGACATATTCGCCGGGCGGGATGTACATGTACTGCGCCTCGCGCTGGTTGCCTGCGAAGTTCCAGTCGTTATCGAGGTTCTCCATCTTGAAGGCATAAAGGTTCTCTTCCGGGTCCAGGTAGTTGAGGGCCGCAAATTCGAGTTTCAGCACGTTCTGGTCATGGCGCAGCCTGATCTCCTCTGTTTCGATGACATCCTCGGATAAGGGCGTGCTCCCGTCGTCGGAAACGGCCACCTTCCGGAAGAATATCTCGAGTCCCGTGATGTAGACCGGGGGTGCCGCGGTGTTGCCTTTTACGTCGTCGGGGTGGAAATAGGTGACCCCTTCGAAACTCCCGAAATAGAGGGTCCCTTCCGGCCCCTGTGCATAGGCCCCGATGTTGTAGGAGTCGGTGCTGAGCCAGTTGGCGGTGCTGTATTGGATGAAGGTGAGGTCGTCGGACCCCGACCGGGGGATGGCCTTTACAAGCCCGCTGTTGGTGCTGAGCCACAGGTTGCCTTCCTTGTCTTCCAGGATGCCGTAGATCACATTGTCAGGCAGCTGGCCTGATCTGTCGTAATGGCTGATGGTGTTTCCCTTCGCCGGGTCGAATTTGATGAGGCCTGAGTTGTCGGTGCCGAACCAGAGGTTCCCGTTCCCATCCTCATGGATGGAATAAATGGAGTTGACGGGCTCGTCGCCGAGAAGCCGGTCGTAAAAGATAAAGGTGGAGTCGTAGGGGTTGAAACGGTTGAGGCCCAGGAATGTCCCGATCCAAATGCGGCCCGCCCGGTCGGTGTGGATGCAGTAGACCTCGTTGTCGGCCAGGCTGGTCGTATCGGAGGGGTCGCTGGTAAAATTGGCGGTCACCCTGCCCTCCCTGATCACGGAAATGCCGCCGGAGGTTCCCACCCACAGGCTGCTGTCGGGAGCCGGGTGCAGGCAGAGCACCGCATCATGGACAAGCTGCCGATCCGGGGGTGCATCCTGTGCATAGGCAATGAATTCAAAACGAGCTGACCGGCGGTTTTTTTCCGCCAGGAGGTAGAGGCCGTCGGCGGCACTTCCGATCCAGATGTTGCCTGCTTCGTCCTCCGCCAGGCTGTACACCGCATTTCCCGCCGCCCCGGCTTTGCCGGGGATCCCGGGATCGGTGAACCGGTCGGTGCTCCGGGTCCAGATGCTGACACCCTGCTCGGTCCCGAACCACACCTCGTCGCGGGAAGGAAGAATGCCATAGACCTCGTTGCTCGGCAGGGAGCGGCCTTCTTCCCCGGCCTGCAGGTGCTCGAACCTCACCCTGGTCAGGTCGAGCATATTGACCCCGCCCCCATACGTGCCGATCCAAAGGATGCCCGCCCGGTCGGGGTAGAGCGAGGTGATGTAATCGCTGGACAGGCTGTTGTACCTGTCGATCTCGTGCACATGGAGGGTGGTCCGCCCGGTGGCGGGTTCGATCTTTTCGAGGCCGCTCCCGAAGAGTCCCAGCCACATGTTCCCGCGGTCGTCCCATTTCATGGCCTGCACCTCGCTGCGCGGATTCTCGCGCATATGGTGGTAGCGGGCGAAGGTGCCCGTCACGGGGTCGAACTGGTCGACGCCCTGGTTGGTGCCCACAAGCAGCTGGCCTTCCTTCGACCGGATGATGCAATTGATGAAGTTGTTGCTGATGGTGGCGGCATCCGATGGGTCATGCAGATAGGCCTCGGCCCTCCGCTCATCGGGAAGGTAATGGAAAAGGCCGCTGGATGTGCCGATCCAGAGTGTCCGGTCCCTGGCGTCGAAATACAATACATATACCGGCAGCTTTGCCGCGAGGGAATCCTCCACGCGGACCGGGAGCGGCTCAAACGTTCCTTCATCCGGACGGAAGAGGCAGGTGCCCCTGTCGGTACCGACATACAGCACATGCTCCGCGGCCTGGGTAATGGCCCGGACCGTATTGCCCGGAATGCTGCGCGGATCGTCCGGATTGTGCCGGTACACGGTGAAGCGGTCCTTGGAACGGTCGTAGAAGCTGAGCCCGTTGCCCTCCGTTCCTGCCGAGATGCCTCCCCAGGGATCATTATAAAGTGCCAGGATATAGTTTCCGCCGATGGAACCCGCTACGGTGTCCGAATGCCTGTAGATCTTGAAGGTATAACCGTCGTAGCGGTTGAGGCCGTCCTGTGTGCCGAACCACATGAAACCCCTGGAATCCTGGATGATATCGGTGACCACCGCGGACGACAGTCCGTCGGCGGTGGAGATCCGTTTGAAGCTCTCTTCTGTCGGCTCAGCCCTGAGACCACCATGGACCAACAGGAGAAGCAGGATTGCGATATTTTTCATTCTGTTCATGAGGGTCATAGTTTGTACCCCAGTTTTATCAGTTCATCCGAGATGTCGAGTTCCTGTTCCTTCAGCCGGGCGGTGTTCACCTCGAACTTCAGGATCTCGTAATTGTCGATCAGGAAACTGATGGTGGCGCCCCGGGCCGCCATGCCCTCACGTTCCGCCACGATCAGCACGGGCTTGTTCCCCAGCTGGTCGGCAAGGGCTTTCAGCTGCCTGCTCTTGGAGGATGGCACATAGATGATATGGTATCCGGAAATGTCCTCCTCCGGCTTTATCTCCTTCACCACGATGTTCCTGTCGGTCCCTGCCTTCTTGATCGAGGCCATGAGCCGCAGCTCCTCCAGGATGGGCGAACTGCCGTAAACCCCGATGATGAAATCGCCTGTCGACCTCTCCGCGGGCCAATAGATGAACTTGGTGAACTTGTAAATGTACAGCGACTGGGCCCTGTAGTCGAGATCCTGTGCTTTCAGGTCCGTGAGGCACACGAGCATGACCACCCCTGTCATCAGGAGCCGGAAACAACCGTATCTATGTCGCACAGGAGGGTAGATCATTTCCTATAGGCCATGCTTATTTATTTGATTTTCCTTTGAACGGCAGGGTGTAGGACAACCTGAAGACCAGTTCCCTGCTGGAGCCCGGCAGCGGGGGCATCTCGCCGAAGTATGGTTGCAGGAAGTCCTGTTCCTGGTTGAACACGTTATAAAGTCCGATGCCGGCCGTGAGCCCTTTGGTCAGCAGGTTCTCATGCCTGAAGTAGAAATTGGTGAGGTATGTGAACCGCTGCTTGACCAGTTTGCCATCCACATCATAAGGGCCGGGGCCGAAAATGTCCACGTCGTAGCCCCACCTGTTCCCGAAGAAGGTGCCCGTGACGTTCACCGAGAGGTCGCGGGTGATCTTGTACAGCCAGTTGATGTTGAACTTGTGGCTGGGGAAGGCGAGCAGGGTGTTGGTCCGCACCTCCTCCCTGAGGAGGGGGTCGCGGTTGAAGGTACTCACCGTATAGGCGCTGATCCGGGGCTTGTTGGCCACGCTGTAAAAGGAATAGTTGGCGTTGAGGAACCCCCACGTGTCCTGGAACCGGAAGTCGAGTTCGAAGCCCCGGGTGCCCGCCCTGTCAAAATTCTGGTAGACATAGATCCCCGACTGGGCGCCGTAGATCTCCCTGACCGTTTCGTCCTGGTAGTAATAATAGACGATGGGATCGCGAATGGTCATGTCAAAGATGTTGGCGGTCAGGATCACCTTGTCGGTGAACTGGTATCCCGCCTCCACCTCGAGCACGAGGGTCTTTTCCGGTTTCAGCCCCCTGCCCAGGTTGAATAACCGCGATGAATCGGGGGTGACCTCGTAGGTGCCGTCGAAGGAATAGTAGAGGTTGCCGAGGGTGGGGAGCCGGTAGGCATCGGTGACCAGGAACTTCATGTGGAAACGGTTCATTTTCTTTGTGATCCCGATCCGGGGCGAGAAGGCCGCCTTGTAGGAGGAGTTGGTCTCGTAGCGGGCGCCGGCGAAGAGGTGGAAGATGGGCAATTTGAATATGGCCTCCCCGTAAACGGCAGTGCTGGCATAAGTTTCGGGCGGGTCGCCCTTGTAGAGGGCGGCCACGGTGTCGGCATTCCTCGCCCAATCGCTGAAAAAATCGACCCCGGCGAGCAGGTTCACGCGGTGGCTGATGTCATAGTTCATGTCGAGGCGGGCGCGGAGACGGGTGACGGTGATGGCCAGCGTGTCGATCCCTTCAGGGTTCTCCACCAGGGCGTCGAAATAGGGCGTGTTTTCTTCTACCGGGGTCTGGAAGTTGGCATTGATCTTCGGGGTGATGGTGAGGTTGGGCGTGATCCTGAACTTGTATTTCGTCTCGAAATAATTGGACACATAGCCATACCTTACCGGGCGACGCTTCTTCGAGTCGAGGGCGGCGACGTTGGTCACGCTGTAGATGTCGGTGAGGTTTGAGAGGCTGAATCCGCCCCAGTTGAAGTTGAGGTTGGTCATCACCTTGGTCAGTGCGGAGTTGCCGCCCAGCGGGGCATAGGCCCCCACGCCGAGGGTGTCGGTGCACACCGCGCTGTCGATCTTGCAGTCGTAGAACCCGTAGTGGAGACGTTTGCTCCGCTGGGCGTTTCCGGTGGAGAGGTCGAACGACAGGTCGGCCTTCCGCCATTTCTTGCCCACGTAAAAGTTGAACTCGCCCCGGTTGACGCGATCCCCCATCCAGCCGTTGGCAATTTCCGCCTCCAGGCCGCTGAGGTCGCGGGCCGTCCGGGTCACGATGTTGATCACCCCGAATTCGGCGTAGCCCCCGTGGACCGACGACCCGGGGCCCCGGATGATCTCGATGCGCTTGATCATGCTCACCGGGAAGTGGTTCCCGAAATAGGTATGGGCGGTATAGTGCTCGTTCACCTCCTTGCCATTGAGCATGATGAGCACTTTTCCCTCGGCGGCCCAGTTGCCGCGTATGCCCAGCCCCACATTGCCCCGCACGTCCTGGGCGAAATGAAAGCCCGGCACCAGCCGCAGCACGTCGATCAGGTCGCGGGCACCCATGGCCCGGATCTCCTCCTCGGTCACAAGGGTCACGATATTGGGGGAGTAGCGGGTGGGCAACGACTTCTGGGTCGAGACGGAAATAAGGCTGTTGATGAATTTTTCCAGCTCACTGGACACCCCGGTCGCTTTCAGGCTCTCCAGCTCCTCCAGCGACATGTCGTAGAAGTCGGAGAGGGAGATGGTGTCCGGCGACTTGGCTTTCTTCAGTTGGGCTGTGTCCCTCTTGAACTTGAACAGGTACTGAAAATCATCCTCCTTTTTCGTGCTGTCCTCCTGCGCAGAGGCGTGCCGCAGGGGCGCGGCCAGGAGCAGGCACAGCAGCAGGGATAGGATAGGTCTCATAATCCTGAAATTAAGAACCAAATTTAGTAAAATCTGATGCACGGCCGCGGTTATGGTAAAAGTAGCCTGCCGGTTCCTTCCTCACAAATGGCCGGAACCAGGTTTTATTCTTCAAAGACCGTCGAGGCATAGGTCCTGGAATACGCGGCAAAGAAACCCGACGCTTCCGGGATGTTGGTCGTGACATTGGCCGGCGGGCCGCTGAAAAGGGGGTTCCTGAACTGGAATGTCTGGTCCTGCAACTGCACGATGAAATTGTAGTATTCACGTGTGATGCCCGACATCTGCAGGGTAATGGTGTCGCCGGGTTCGGGCTTCTGCGTCGGGTCCTCGGGATTGAGGAAGCCCACCGGGATCCCGTTGGTGTAGTTGCCGTTGAAGAAACGGTCGTCGCTGGTCCACCATTCGTTGATGGTGTCGTTGAGCAGTACGCCGTTCTTCCGGACCTGGAAGATATACCAGTCCTCGGTCGGGGGCTCCCAGGCGAATATCCTCACTTCGTAGATATCCCAGCTGTCATTGTAGACCACATGGATGGAATCGATAGCCCCCACGGGCCTCAGTTCGCAGCTGGCCGAGTAGGTGTCCCTCCCGCCGATGGGCTCCGGCAGTTTGATCTGCAGGGAATAGACCGTGCCGGGCACGCCGAAATAATCGTCGTCGGTCTCGTAGTATCCAGGGTTAGCGGGATTCTCCGCCAGCAGCATGGATCCGTTCCCATCCTGCAGGATCACCTCGGCATTGCTGATGACCGGCACCGGGTCGCTGCCGTAATAATCTCCGGAGCGTGTGAGGCGCACCCAGTGGGTGGCGGTGTCGGTGGTGATGTGGCCCTCGACCACCAGTCGCTCGAAGGTGTTGTCAAGCTCGATCTCGATCCGTTCCGTGCAGGCGGAGAGCGCGAGCAGGGCCGCCAGAATCACAAGTATGTTTTTCATCTCTTTCATGCCTTTAAAAATGGAAGTTGAACGTGATGGCCGGGATGATGCTGAACAAGTAGGTCATTTCGGCGTAGGTCTTGTTCGGGTCATCCGGATCCTGTACAAAATTGATCACCCACGGGTTCTTCCGGGCGTAGGCGTTATAAACGGAGAGGTTCCAGTCATGGTGGAATTTTCTCCCGGGCTTTTCCTTCGACCTGAGGGTGACGCTCATGTCGAGCCGGTGGTAGTCGGGCATGCGGTAGCCGTTGCGGTCGCTGAAGATCGGCACGAACTTGTCGCCGAACTCGTACTTCCCGGTGGGGAAGGTGACGGCCGAGCCGGTCTGGTATACCCAGGTGGCGCCCACCGAGACCCGTTTGGAGGGGTCGTAGTTCAGGACAACGGAGATGTCATGCGGCTTGTCGTACCCGGCCAGGTATACCTCGCCGTTGTTGATCTCGTCGATCTTCCGCTCCGCGCGGGAGAGGGTATACCCGACCCATCCGCTGAACTTGCTGAAGTTATAGCGGAACAGGAACTCCAGCCCGTACGACCGGGCGGTGCCGTAACGCAGTTCACCCTCGAACTCCCTGTTCAGCAGCAGCTCTGCATGGTCCTTGAAATCGATGGCATTCTCCGTGAACTTGTAATAGGCCTCGACGGAGCTTTCCAGCCTGTTCTCGAAGAAGTTCCTGAAATAGCCCACGGCCACCTGGTCGGCGATCTGGGGTTTCACGTTGGGGGAGGAGGGGAACCACACGTCGAGGGGGGTGCCTGCCGTCGAGTTCTGGGCCAGGTGGATATACTGCCGGGTGCGGGAATAACTTGCCTTGATGGAGGATACCTCGTTCAGCATGTATACGGCACCCAAACGGGGTTCCAGTCCCGCGTAGGGGCTGTAAAATTCCCCCGGTCCATAGGTGGTGGAGTCCACCACCATGTAATTCTCGTCGTAGTTGTAGATTGTGGCGGCACCCACGTTCTGGAAATGAGAGAGGCGGAGGCCGTATTTCAATGACCAGCGTGCCCCCAGCTTTTGCTCATTGCTGATGTAGAGTCCTGATTCGAGTGCGTTGTTGTTCTGCACCTCGTACACGTCGAAGAACGCGTCTTCGCCCAGTCCCTGCGCCTTGCCCGGGTTGAACCTGTGATACAGGGTGCTGGCGCCGAACCGGATGGTGTTGTTCTCATTGAGGTAATAGACAAAATCACCCTTCACCCCGTAGTCCTTCATGACGGAGACCCATTCGAAGGAGTTGGCGCTGCCTTCCGGAACGCCCAGTTCATAGGTGAAGTTG
>CAYLTG010000060.1:0-21438 GCA_964386225.1 uncultured Bacteroidales bacterium | reverse complement strand
AGATAGGGGATTATTTCCTGGGCAATGAATAATACCTTGGCTTTCTCCATAATCTTGATGTAATTTTGAAAAAGGACTGCAAAATTATTAAAAAATTGCCACATATTCAATATATTCCCACATATCCTGACACGGACCGGGCCGCTTAAACAACGCTGGTCGCATTTCGGGCTGCCTCATTATTTTTATATTTGCCCGGGAACAATCGTCCATGCTCATCCGAAAACTTGCACTTATATTGCTTGTCATTCCCTGTTCGCTTTTTTCACAGGACCCTGAGGTGATCTCCATTCATCAGCTTGAGCTTATGAACCATGCCCGGCACGACGGTTCCGGACCTCTCCGTCCCGAACCCCATGCCGCCCCTGATTACATGGCGGACATCCCTGCCGACACTGTGCCGCTCACCCGGAGGATCTTCGGGTATCATCCTTACTGGGGTGGCAGCAACTACCTCAACTACCGGTGGGGGTTGCTCAGTGACCTGTGCCACTTCTCCTACGAGGTGGATCCTGTTTCGGGCTTGCCGGTCACTACTCACGATTGGGATACATCGCCGGCCATCGATTCGGCATTGGCGCACGGGGTGAAGGTCCATCTCTGTGTCACCCTGTTCTCGGGACACAGCATCTTTTTTCCCAACCTGGTTGCCCGGCAGACCCTGATCGAGCAGGTCATCGGCCTGATCCTCCAACGGGGGGCGCACGGGGTGAACATGGATGTGGAGGCACTTCCCCTCTCGCAGAAGGCTGGTTTTCATGCGTTCATGGCCGATCTCTGCAGCCAGGTGAAGGCTGCAGACCCTGACCTGGAGGTAAGCATTGCCGCCCCGGCCGTTAACTGGAGCGAGAAGTTCGATGTCCCTCTGCTGGCCGGAATGATCGATTTTTTCATGGTGATGGGGTACGATTATTACTGGAGCGGCAGCTCCCTGGCGGGTCCGGTCTCGCCGCTATACCCCATGACCGGCAGTTACAATTACAGCTTTTCCCGCACCATCTCATATTATCAGTCGCAGGATGTTCCCCCGGAGAAGATCGTGATGGGTGTTCCCTATTATGCCTATCAATGGAAAACCGAGGGCCCAACCGCCCCTTCACCCGCGGTGGGGCCAGGTGCTGCCTACACATACAGGTATATCAAGGACAATACGTCCGGGCAATACTCTTCCTGGAACAAGCAACTGGAGCCAAACAGTTTTTCCCCCTACTTTGCGTTTGAATCAAACGGATGGTACCAGTGTTTCCTGGATGATGCCTACAGCCTGGGGGAAAAATACGACATTGTCAACCGCCGGGGCCTTGGGGGTATCGGTATCTGGGCACTGGGATATGACAATGGCCACCAGGAGCTGTGGGATCTCATCGCTGCAAAGTTCACCACCCTGGCCCACCCGGTGGATGCCGATACCCTGTATGACACCGGTGGCCCGGCATTCGACTATTACAGCGACGAAGGCTACACCTACACCATCACCACCCGTCCCGGCACCTCCATTTACTTGTCCTTCAGCTACCTTGACACCGAAGCGGGCTACGACACCCTCTGGATATTCAATGGAACCGACACCGCCGGGATCTACACCGGCGATGCCGTCCCCCCGTTGATCCATTCCGATTCCAATGTACTTGTCCTGAGGTTCAGTTCGGATGGAGCCACGGAGGATGCCGGGTGGAGGGCTGTCTATGATACCGTCCCGGTGTCGGGCATCGGCGACCCGCGGGCACCGGGCAAGCTGGAGTTCCTGCCCAACCCCGCCAGTGGCCAGTGCCTTTTGGATATCCCTGCAGATGGGCAGTTCCGCTCCTGCCACCTGCTGATCTTCGATGGTGCCGGCAGGCTCATGGCGGAGGCCCGCCCTGCAGCCGGCGATCTGACGATCAGGATCGATGCCTCGGGGCTGCCGGCAGGCATGTACACTGCCGTTCTCCATTGCGGCAATGGAAGCTGGACAGGCAGGCTGATGGTCGTTCATTGACTTGTTATTTAATTAACAATATTCTTGCAGGATTCAAAAAATAAACCATAATTTTGCCACCCGAATGCGTAAATAGTTTACTAAAAGCGTAAGAATCAAACATGAGTAATCCAGATATAAAGGAACGTTTGTTCGAGGCATTTCCGCCGGTGAAGCCGGAAGAATGGAAGGAGCGGATCGTGGCGGACCTCAAGGGTGCCGATTACGAAAAGAAACTGGTTTGGAAAACCCGTGAGGGCTTCACCGTGCAGCCGTTCTATACAGCCGTGGACCTGCCATCGGGGGGTGCGGTCGGTCTGCTGCCGGATGTATTCCCATACCGGCGCGGGAACCGTTTGGCCAACGACTGGCATATCCGGCAGGATATCCGTGTGGATGACATCCGCATGGCCAATCGCCACGCACTCGACGTGCTGATGAAGGGAGTCACCTCCCTCGGGTTCATCCTGGGCGACCGGCCCGGGCCCCGGCTGGAGGAGATCGAGCTGTTATGCGAGAACATCTATGCCGATGCCGTCGAGCTGAACTTTTCCATGGAGGGGGTCCCCCTGCCACTCGTCAGCCACATTGAGAAACTGGCGGTGAAATACAACCGGAAATTCGAGGACATCCACGGTTCGGTTGATTTCGACCCGCTTGGAAGCTATGTCCTGAAGGGTAAGTTCCCCAAATCGGCCGGGGATTCTTTCGACCAGGCCCGGGAGTTGATCCAGGCTGCCCGTCATCTGCCCAACTTCAGGGTCATAACGGTGCATGGGGACCATTTTCACAACTCGGGTTCCACCCTTGTGCAGGAGCTGGCCTTCAGCCTCGCCCAGGGGGTGAACTACCTTACCCAGCTCACCGAGCGGGAGCTCTCCATCAACCAGGTGGCACCGAGGATCAAGTTCCAGTTTGCCATTGGCTCCGATTATTTCATGGAGATCGCCAAGATCAGGGCGGCCCGGCAGCTTTGGGCGCACATTGTCAAAGCCTACGGACCCTGCCATGATTCCAAGGCCAGGATGTATGTCCATTCGGTCACCAGCAGCTGGAACAAGACCGTCTATGATCCCTATGTGAACATGCTGAGGACCACGACCGAGGCCATGGCCGGCATCACCGGGGGTGCGGACTCCCTTACCATTGCGCCGTTCAACGAGGCATACGAGGGCCCGACTCCCTTTTCCGAGCGGATCGCACGCAACCAGCAGCTCCTGCTCAAGGAGGAGTCGTACATGGACAAAGTGGCCGACCCTGCCGCCGGATCATATTATCTCGAGAACCTGACCGACTCCATCGCCCGCGAAAGCTGGAAGCTGTTCATGGAAGTCCAGGAGCGGGGCGGATTCCTCGAAGCCTTCCGCGCCGGCTTCATCCAGCAGGCGGTAAATGGATCGGCGGCCCAGCGCGACATGAACATCGCCACACGCCACGAGATCCTGCTGGGTACCAACCAGTATCCCAATTCCGGCGAGGTGATCGAGAGGGACCTTCCCGACGCCGTGTTTCACGAAACCGACCTGACGGCCGGCGATGCGGAGGTTGAAACGCTGAAGCCCTACCGCGGCGCACAGGCATTCGAGCGGTTGCGTTACCGGACCGACAGGCATGCCCGTTCCGCAGGCAGGCCCAAAGTGTTTCTCCTGACCATGGGCAACCTGGCCATGCGCAGGGCCAGGGCCCAGTTTTCCGGCAATTTCTTCGGATGTGCCGGGTTCGAGGTCATCGACAACAACGGCTTTGCCACCACGCGGGAGGCGGCTGACGCCGTCAGGAAGTCGGGTGCCCAGATCGCCGTACTCTGTTCCTCGGATGAGGAGTACGCCAGCCTGGCCCCCGAACTTCACGGGCTGATCGGAGGGGAGGTGCAATTTGTAGTTGCGGGTTACCCGAAGGAGATCCTCGACAGCTTGAAGAAGAGCGGGATCAGGCATTTCATCCACCTGCGCAGCAATGTGCTGCAAACCTTGCAGGAATTCCAGAAATTGCTGGGTATCGAAGGGGAAGGAAGATGAGTACCACATAAAACGATGCAGAGATGAAACCAAATTTTCACAACATAGATATCGAAAAGGGAATCCAACAGCCAGATCCCGGTCAATGGGAGCAGGGGCATCCGATCCCTGCGGATTGGATCACTGCGGAGCAGATCCCGGTGAAGGCGGTCTACACGAAAGAGGACCTTGCCGGCATGGAGCACCTCGGTTATGCGGCAGGGTTGCCGCCGTTCCTCCGCGGACCGTATTCCACCATGTATGTCACCAGGCCATGGACCATCCGGCAGTACGCCGGTTTTTCTACGGCCGAGGAATCCAATGCTTTTTACAGGAGGAACCTGGCCGCCGGTCAGAAGGGCCTTTCCATCGCCTTCGACCTCGCCACCCACCGCGGGTACGATTCCGATCACCCCAGGGTAGTGGGGGATGTGGGCAAAGCCGGGGTGGCGGTGGATTCCATCCTGGATATGAAGGTCCTGTTCGACCAGATACCCCTTGACAAGATGTCGGTCTCCATGACCATGAACGGGGCGGTGATCCCCGTGATGGCCTTCTACATCGTGGCCGCCCTGGAGCAGGGGGTCAAATACGAGGAGATGTCGGGCACCATCCAGAACGACATCCTCAAGGAGTTCATGGTGCGCAATACCTATATCTATCCGCCCCAGCCCTCGATGCGCATCATTGCCGACATTTTCAAGTTCACCTCGCAGCACATGCCCCGGTTCAATTCCATCAGCATCAGCGGGTACCACATGCAGGAGGCGGGAGCCCCCGCCGACATCGAGCTGGCCTACACCCTTGCCGACGGGCTTGAATACCTGCGGGCAGGTGTCAATGCCGGAATGGATATCGATGCGTTCGCCCCGCGGCTCTCCTTCTTCTGGGGGATCGGAATGAACCATTTCATGGAGATCGCCAAGATGCGTGCGGCCCGGATGCTGTGGGCCAGGATCGTGAGCCAGTTCAGCCCGAAGAACCCCAAGTCGCTGGCCTTGCGCACCCACTGCCAGACCTCCGGCTGGAGCCTCACCGAGCAAGACCCGTTCAACAATGTGGCCCGCACTTGTGTGGAGGCCATGGGCGCGGTGCTGGGACATACCCAGTCGTTACACACCAACGCCCTCGACGAGGCCATCGCGCTGCCGACCGATTTTTCCGCCCGGATCGCCCGGAATACGCAGATCTACATCCAGGAAGAGACCAATGTGTGCCGCACCGTAGACCCGTGGGCCGGTTCCTATTACGTGGAATCCCTCACCCACGAGATCGCCCGCAAGGCCTGGGGCCATATCCAGGAGATCGAGAAGCTTGGGGGCATGGCCAAGGCCATCGAGACGGGCATTCCCAAGATGCGCATCGAGGAGGCGGCGGCCAGGAAACAGGCCCGGATCGACTCCTACAAGGATACCATCGTGGGGGTGAACAAATACCGACTCGACAAGGAAGATCCCATCGAGACCCTGGAGGTTGACAACACGGCGGTGCGGGAATCCCAGATAAAGCGGCTTCACGAACTTCGCCGCCACCGCAACGAGGAGGAGGTGAAGGCAGCGTTGAAAGCCATCACCGACGCCTCCGGGAGCGGCAGCGGCAACCTGCTGGAGCTGGCCATCGATGCCGCTGCCAAGCGGGCCAGCCTGGGCGAGATCTCGGATGCCATGGAAGCGGTATTCGGCAGGTACAAGGCCGAGATCAAGGCCATCTCCGGGGTGTATTCCTCAGAGAGCAAGGACGACGAGAGTTTCAGGAAAGCCTGCGAGCTGGCCGACCAGTTTGCGGCAATAGAAGGCCGCCGGCCCCGCATCATGGTGGCCAAGATGGGGCAGGACGGACACGACCGGGGCGCCAAGGTAGTATCGACCGGCTTTGCCGATATCGGGTTCGACGTGGACATCGGTCCCCTGTTCCAGACCCCGGAGGAGGCCGCGCGCCAGGCCGTGGAGAACGACGTCCACATCCTGGGGGTCTCCAGCCTGGCGGCAGGGCACAAGACCCTGGTCCCCCAGTTGATCAGCGAACTGAAGAAACAGGGCCGGGAAGATATCATGGTGATCGTCGGGGGGGTGATCCCCTCCCAGGATTACGAGTTCCTGTACAAGGCCGGAGTGCTTGCCATCTTCGGGCCCGGTTCCGTCATCTCCGATGCCGGCATCAAGCTGCTGGAACTGATGATCGAAAGCAGAAAATAAGCTTCCGGACCACCTGGGAGGCAATATTTTAAATTTAGAATAGTTTTAGATTACATATTTATTCAATCTACATGAAAATATAGATATATATTTGCATGCGGAAGATTGAATCCGGAGTTGCTAAAATGAAGAAACTGATACATATCCTTGGGATCATCCAGATCGCGGTGGCGGTGAACTGCATGCTCATCGGCGTGATCGTCGAGTTCCACCAGGTGCATGTGTACAAGAACAACATCAGTTTCTGGCACCTGATGGCCACGAAGACGGCCGGCAAGGATTCGAAGAAGTACGTCAAGCCCGTTACCCATTTCGTCAAACTGATGAGTGCCGACGGCATCGTCCAGGACATTCAATACCGGGAGGATGTGCTTCTTGTGCTCCGCAGGGAAACGAACACCTACTCCCGGCACCTCTTTGACCTCAAGAGCCCGGAGTATATCTACGACAAGGCACTACGGGGCCCCCCCGCTGCCTGACCCCCTTTCCATCCCGCGAAGTTCATTTGCCTGTGCCCTGCCAGTCACGGGGCCGGTTGTGAATACGCATACCTGAGTTTGTTAATCGATTAACAGGATAATCCAATCTATTTAAATAATTATAACATTTTAACTATGAAACGTTTATATCAATTCGTTGCGGCCATACTGCTATATGGCATGATCATCACAGATTTCGCATACGGTCAGATGACCGTCGATTCCATTGTCATGGGCCCGTCCTATGCCAACGACATCTATTACAGCATGGAGAACGGCGAGGTGCATTCCGTCGACCGCGACAACTGGGACATTGCCTTCCATACCCTGACCTGGTCGTCAGAGATCCTGATCAATGAAGGGGCAGGTGCCGAATTGCGGACATACCCCAAAGCCGACACTTCCGGCTGGGATGCCATCGACACGACGGGCCTGTCCACCTGGCCAGTGCTTTACAATGACGAGCATGAGTGGCTGAACGGTGCCTTCAGCAGGTTCACCAAAGGACATCCCGATTACGGCTGGGGGGTTTACAATGCCATCACCCACGACGTCGTCGGGGATTCACTGTACATCCTGACCTTTGCTGACGGAACCGCAAAGAAGATCTGGATCCAGAGAAAGATCTCCACCCAGAACGTATACAAGTTCAAGTACGCCGACCTCGACGGCTCCAATGAAGTGGCCGAGACGGTCGGCTGCGCGGACTATGCCAGCAAGAACTTCGTTTACTACTCCCTTCATACGGGCGAGCTGCTCGACCGCGAACCGGCCTCCGGCAGCTGGGATATCCTTTTCACGAAATATATTGCCATCCAGGAGAACGGTACACCTTATCCTGTGACGGGTGTGCTCAACAACATCGATGTGCCGGCCAACGAGTTCAACGAAGTGGGACAGGATTTCGACGACTGGTCGGCCAAACCCATGGATTCCACCAAGAGCCCCATCGGGTACGACTGGAAATATTTTAATATGGGCACCTTCAGCTATGTGGTCGATGATTCCACTGCCTTCTTCATCAGCACCAGGGCCACGGACGTGTATAAGCTAGTTTTTTCCGTATTCGACTACATGGCTGGGAAGGTGGTCTTTTCCAAGTCCATGGTAAGCCCTGCCACTGTCGGCGAGGTGATAAAAGACGGCCAGTTCGCCATCTACCCCAACCCTGCCAGCGGCATGATCACCCTGCAAGCTGTCCATGGCCTTCAGCCCGAGGTTGTCACCATCCTCGATCTGTCGGGCAGGGCTGTCCTCAGGACCGAGGCCACGGGGGCGACCGTGCGGCTTGACGTCAGCGGCATCCCGTCGGGCATGTACCTTGTCAGCATCAGGACGGGCGACCAGCAGCACATTCAAAAACTTCTGATCCAATAAATTCAATACCCATAATGCAGTTCAACCTGAAATCAGGTATCATTTTCTGGACCCTTGTCCTGCTGGCCACTCTCGAAGGGATGGGCCAGCAGGCCCGGATCCGGGTCCTGGACGGCAAGACCGGCGAGGCCGTGCCATTCGCCCATGTCTGTTTCGAATCGCTCGACAGCGGCGAACAGACCCATGCCATCACCAGCATGGAGGGCGACGTGGCCAATGCAGCAGCTGGCCGCACCGTGGTCGCCATTTCGTACATGGGTTACGAGACCCTTTACGACACCCTTTCGGGCGGCGAGGCCAGGACCCTATACCTGAAGCCCACCGTGTTCAACATGAGCGAGCTGGTGGTGACGGCCCAGTATACCCCGCAGCGTGTCGACAAATCCATTTACAAGGTCAATGTGATCGGGGTGAAGGAGATCGAGAACAGGGCGGCGAATAACCTGGGCGAGCTGTTCACCAACCAGCTGAGCATCCGGGTGAACCAGGACGGGGCGCTGGGGTCGAGCATGAGCATCCGCGGCCTCAGCGGCGAGCATGTCAAGTTCCTGGTCGACGGTGTCCCTGTGATCGGCAGGATGAACGGCAATATCGACCTTGGCCAGCTCAACCTCCACAATGTGGACCACATCGAGTTCATCGAAGGGCCCATGTCGGTGGTCTACGGGAGCAATGCCCTGGCCGGGGTGGTCAACATCATCACGAAAGAGAACAAGAACACCCCCCTGATCGCGGGCGTCGACGGCTATTATGAGTCGGTCGGCACCTATAATGTCAATGCCAACGCCTCCCTGAAAAGGAACAGGAACGTCTTTGCCCTTTCGGGCGGACGTAACTTTTTCGAGGGGTATACCGAGGAGGGGGAGGGCCGTTCCATGACCTGGAAGCCCAAGCGCCAGTACCTTTTTGACGGTTACTACATCTATGACCATGACCGGTTCAAGTTCAAGTACACTACCTCCTTTTTCAACGAGCTGCTGTGGAACAAGGGCGATGTGATCGAGCCCCACTATGCCATCGACAGTTATTTCAGGACCAACCGCTTCAACAACATCCTCGACCTGTCCACGAAGATCGGCAGGCACCGTTACCTGAAGGCCCTTGCCGGCTATTCCATCTACGAGCGGCGGAAGGAGACCTATTTCAAGAACCTGCATACCCTTGACAAGGTATTGACAGAGAACAGCGGCGACCAGGACACCACCCGGTTCAATTCGCTCAACGTGCGGGTGGAGATGAACAAAAGCAGTGACGAGAGCCGGCTCAATTACCAGTTTGGCCTCGACATCAACAACGAGCAGGGTTCCGGCAAGCGGATCCAGGACCAGGAGCAGTTCATCGGCGACTATGCCGCCTACCTGACCCTGAAATACGAGCCTCTGCCTGCCCTGACCATCCAGCCCGGCCTGCGCCTCATCTACAACACCCGGTACGATGCCCCGCTGGTCTACTCGCTCAACGTGCGCTTTGGCATCTCCGAAGCGCTCACGGCCAGGGCATCCTATTCGCGCGGTTTCAGGGCCCCGTCGCTCAAGGAACTCTACCTCTTTTTCGTGGATGTGAACCACAACATTCAGGGCAACGACGACCTCAAAGCCGAGGATTCGCACAACTTCGTCCTCGACCTGGGTTTCAACCGGGAGAACGGCAAGGCCGCATACGGCTTCGGCATCGACCTTTTCTACAACTCGATAAACAACATCATCACCATTGCCCAGGTGGAGAACACGCTGTTCTCATACATCAACGTGGACAATTACACATCGCAAGGAATTCAGGCAGACCTGTTCTATGACCTCTATCCCAATTTCCGGTGGAAGGTGGGATTGGCCGAAACGGGACGAAAGAACACCATGGAGGATGAGACCGGGGATATGAAGGAATTCTTCTATTCCACCGATGTGAACACAAGCATCACCTATACCGTCCGCAAATGGAACACCGATGCCTCCGTATTCTACAAGTACAACGGCAAGCTGCCCCAGTATTTCCAGAATGCGCAGGGGGAGCTTGAGGAAGGGTACATCGAGGATTACCATACCATGGACGTATCGGTGAACAAACATTTTTTCAACCGGACCCTCACCCTTTCCGCGGGCGTCAAGAACCTCTTCGACGTGAAAGCCGTGAACGCCACGGGTGGGGCAGCCGGGGGTGTCCACAGCGGGGGAAGCAGCTCCCTCATCGGGTATGGCAGGTCCTATTTCATCAGTTTGTCCTACGGATTCAGAAAGTTTTAACCATGAAGCACAGTGTCCTTTTTCTCATCGTCATTGCATTGCTGACCTCCTGTTTCAAGGAGGATGAGCCCATGCCGGCATTCGAGATGCAGTCGACCACCATCGAAATGGGCCAGTATTACAGGTACCAGTCCTATTTCAACCTGGCCACCAATGAGGTGATCCGCACCAACGACAGGAACATCTGGGACCTTGGGTTCGAATGTGGCGACAGTTCGTGGCACATCGTACTGAACACTTCGGCCTTCCCGCTCATCGCCAATTCGGGGATCACCGATTTCGACCAGCCCATCGACACCACGGGGTTCAAGTGGCGGTTCGACAAGTCCGACGGCGATCCCGATTCGACGGCTGTCGGTGAATGGTTCACCATCAGCGGAAGCGATACCCTCTATTCGAACCATGTCTATGTCCTGAACCGCGGCTACGATCATGTGGGCAACGTCAGGGGACTGCGCAAGGTCATGTTCACCCACGTGGATTCTGTCTCCTATTCCTTCCGGTATTCCGACATGAACGGCGACAATTCCAACGAGTTCACCATCAGCAAGCGCGAGGGCGTCTATTTCACCATGTTCTCCTTCATGGACGGCGGGCAGCAGCTTGACCTGGAGCCCCGCATCGACTCCTGGGACCTCTTTTTCACGCAATACACCACCCTGCTATATACCAACGAGGGCGTTCCCTACCCCTACCTGGTCACCGGGGTGCTTTCCAACTATGGCCATATCGAGCTGGCCATGGACAGCACCGTGGCTTACGATGACCTCGACAGGACCTTTGCCCAGTCGCTCACCTACACACGGAACCGCGATTGCATCGGCTATGACTGGAAAGAGCTGATCGGCGATGTGAATTCCGGCAACGTCCATTATGAGATCGTGCCCGGCCGGAATTACCTGGTGAGGACCCGCCAGGGGCTCTATTTCAAAATGCGGTTCATAAATTTCTACAGCGAAACGGGGGAGAAGGGGTATCCGAGCTTCCAGTACGACGTGCTCTAGAAGTCGAGGTTGTGCTGGGCCTTGTATTCCAGGCTGTTCAGTTCCAGCGCCACCAGGTTGCCGAACCCTTCGCGCTTGTGCATGTAACAGCCGTTGTCGAGGTCAATGAACTTGTATGATTTGTTCCTGATGCTGAGGTCGATGAACTCCAGGCTCACCGGCACGTGCCCGTGCACCACCCGCCGTTTGCCGATCTTCCCGGGATCGACGTCGAACTCCCGGATCCACAGCATGGAGTCTTTGTCGGTGAAAGGGTTTTCGATCTTGAAGTTCAGCCCGGCATGCACCAGTATGTAATTGTCCAGTTCAATGAAATACTCCAGGTGCCTCATCCAGTCGAGGTATTCCATGGGAAACTGTTTCAGGTCTGTCAGGCCAAAGCTTTCCATCGTCTGCTTGCCGCCGTGGAACAGCCATTCCCTTTTCTTGCGATTGGCCTGCTTGATGCCCAGGACGCTTTTCAGGTTCATTTCAATGGCGTAGGACTGCAGGAGGTAATCCTCGTGGTTGCCGAGCAGGAGGCGGAGGTTGTAGTCTTCGCGCTGGAGGTACATCAGGTAATCGATCACTTCTTTGGAGGAAGGACCCCTGTCGATGTAATCACCCAGGAAATAGAGCCAGTCGTGCTTCGACGGCTTGATCATGTCTTCGACCAGGGCGCGTAAGGTTTTGGCACATCCGTGTATGTCAGGTATTACCCAGTGCTCTCTCATTGCTTTTGTACCTGCAAAAGTATCCAATTTTACCCTATTAGAAACTTAATTCCGCTAATTTTGTTTCGTTAATGATCAACATGGTCCTTCGTGAACCTTCGTGTCTTTGTGCCTTCGAGGCGTATATTTTAGCCACAAAGCCACCAAGGCACCAAGAAATCGCGAAGGGAATAACAGAAATCAAATCTGAACAGTTCATATCACACTTACAAAAATGGGAGAGGCAAGAAAGGCGATGCTGATGATCCTCGACGGATGGGGGATCGGGAACAGGACGAAATCGGATGTGATCTACAACGGCAACACGCCGAACATGGACCGGCTGATGAGGGAATACCCCACATCGCAGCTGCTCACCAGCGGAGAGAACGTGGGGCTGCCCGACGGCCAGATGGGCAACTCCGAGGTGGGGCACCTGAATATCGGCGCCGGCAGGATCGTCTACCAGGACCTCGTCAGGATCAACATTGCCGTCAAGGATAACTCCATTGCGGAAAACCCGGCCCTGGTGGAGGCGTTCACGTATGCGAAGGACCACGGCAAGGCGGTCCATTTCATCGGGCTGGTATCCGATGGCGGGGTACATTCACTGGACAAGCACCTGTACAAGCTGTGCGACCTGACCGGCGATTATGGCCTCGACAAGGTATATATCCATGCCCTCACCGACGGCCGGGACACCGATCCCAAAAGCGGCCTGGGCTTCGTCAGCGACCTGGTGGACCACCTGCGACACTCCAACGGGGTTGTGGCCACCCTCACCGGGCGGTATTACACCATGGACCGCGACAAGCGGTGGGAGCGCATCAAGCAGGGTTATGACGCCATGGTCCATGGCACCGGGAAGAAAACTCGGAACGTCGTGGAAGCCATCCGGGAATCCTACGACGAGGGGGTCACCGACGAGTTCATCAAGCCCATCGTGGTGGTGGATGATGAAGAAAAGCCCGTGGGTCTTATCAAAGAGGACGATGTTGTGATCTGTTTCAACTTCCGCACCGACCGCCTGCGGCAGATCACGACTGCGCTGACCCAGAGGGATCTCCCCGAGTACGGCATGCATACCATTCCCCTGCACTATTACACCATGACCAACTACGACGATACCTTCAAGGGGGTGGGGGTAATCTATGACAAGGACAATGTGACCAACACGCTGGGCGAGACCCTGGCGAAGGCGGGCAGGAAGCAGATCCGGATCGCGGAGACCGAAAAATACGCCCATGTCACTTTCTTTTTCTCAGGAGGTCGTGAAGAAGAATTCGAACATGAAAAAAGGATCCTGATCCCGTCGCCCAAGGTGGCCACCTATGACCTGCAGCCCGAGATGAGCGCCTACCTGGTGAAGGATGCCATCGTGGAAGAGTTGAACAAGGGAGAGGTGGATTTCGTCTGTTTGAATTTTGCCAATGGCGACATGGTGGGACATACCGGGGTGTATGAAGCCATCCTGAAGGCAGTGGAGGCCGTCGACCAGTGTGTCGGTGAAGTGGTGGAAGCTGCCCGAAACAACGGGTATGACCTGATGATCATCGCCGACCACGGCAATGCCGACAACGCCGTCAATGCCGACGGGTCGCCCAATACTGCCCATTCGCTCAACCCTGTACCCTGCGTGCTGGTGTCGGACCGGTACAAGTCGATCAAGGACGGCATCCTGGCCGACGTGGCGCCTACGCTGCTGACGATGATGGGGATGGAGGTGCCGGAGGAGATGACGGGCAAACCGTTGGTTTGAATGAAAAACATTACAACATTATAACATCATATTGAAAAATGAAGACATTACCTACAGGCTTCTGTCTTTTATTTTTTAAGATAGCTCGGATCAATTTTTGGCCTCAGGAACAACTCCTGCAAACAAAAGCAGTTACGCGCAGCTTTCTTCATTCTTCATTCAGTTGTTCTAATGCTCTTCACTCTTCATTCAATAATGGTTGTTTAACCACAAGTTCCACAAACCCCAGGAGGGGAATCACAAGTTTCACTAAAACGAGGAATGCAAAAATGTATTTGAGAAGCTAGAGTCTTCCTTGTGTGATTTGTGGTTAAAAATACCTGTCAAACAACCCTCGATCCGTTCCTGATGGCCGTTACCCTTTTCCCGCCCGGGTTGATGAAGTCCAGCCTTTCCACTTCAATGGGGCTGCCCTTGGCATAGACGATGTCCTGGTGGATGACCTTGTCGGGGCTTGAGAAATCGCTGACGCCGATGGTACCGTCGAGGTGGTCGCTGCGGCCGTAGGCCCAGTGAAAACCGGCCTTTTCGTCTTCCAGGATGTTGCCGGTTACGGCTGCCTTGTCGTTGCAGCCGATGGCCACTTCGGCGATGTTGGCCATGGCGGGCTCCTGGCGGAAGTTCTCGCGGCAGCGGCTGGCGAACTGGCTTTTTCCATCCACGTCCACAATCCTGTTGCGTTCCACCTTGAGGATCATAAGCTCGTTTTTGTACCAGACAGGTATCCTGCCCGCGGTCCTGCTGGATTGTTTTTCAACCGGGTTCACGCAAACCTCACCCGAAGGAAGGTTCCTCAACCTGATGCCTTCGCCTGTCCTGTCGCGGTGGAGGATACCATTGTCCTGAAGCGGTGTTTTGTTGTCCGAGATATCGAAATGGCAGTAGTGGCCGGTCGAGAAGTGCACTTCGATCCCGATGGCATGCTCGAACAACTCGGCCAGCATTTCGCATTCCGAGGCGATCTTCGAATAGTCGGCGGCCAGGCCTGTTTGTTCCATGGCCCTGGATACCATCGGCATGCTCGCCACCCGGAGGTCGCGTTTCTTTTTTGTGAGCAGTAATAGGGGTGCCGACGGGGAATACTGGGGCATGGCGATAACAATGGTAGACCCGAGGACCGCATCCTGCAGGTCCACTTTCTTTCCTGCCCACTCGCCGTCCTTCGGAAGGTCCGCATTGTGCTTGCCGGTGGCGGTGTAGGTGAGCAGGGGATTGACCTGCATGTTGTACTTGGCTGAAAAAGCAACGATCCGGTCGTGCCAGTCGGCGGCCATTCCCCTCCGCTCCGCCCAGGCCATATGGTCGTTGATGCCGGTGGAAGGCAGGTCGTGCATCACGGTTACCACCTCATCGCGCGGGGCGAAGACGTCG
The DNA here is from genome assembly GCA_964386225.1 of uncultured Bacteroidales bacterium. Taxonomy (GTDB): domain Bacteria; phylum Bacteroidota; class Bacteroidia; order Bacteroidales; family JAADJA01; genus JAADJA01. Next base: position 6,367 of record CAYLTG010000060.1, on the reverse strand, counting down.
GTGAAGAGCTTTTCGAGGTTGAAGGACATGGGGAATCGGGTTTTGAAGAATGAATCCGTTGTAAAATGTAATGAAAAACATTAAAACATTATAACATCACAATGAAAATTCATCCCTTGATCAGGGCTCTTGTTATTCGTTTTAATGTTTTATTGTTATATTGTTATATTGTTTACTCCGCTCCGTTATCAATTTAACCAGACGGTTCTGTTTCTTTCAATCACGAAGCACATTACGTCAGGATCTTCGGTGTCCGGTCAACGCATTCGCGTCTTTAAATGTAAGAAATTTTCGTGAGAATTAAAAGCATCTTCATTGCTTGATGATTTTCTGCCTGATGGTGCTTCCGGTCGTTTTCAGCACCAGGAAGTAGATCCCGGAAGGAAGGTCTGCAAGGTTGCAATGGGAATAGTAGTTGCCACGACCAATGGTTCCGTCCTCCAGTTTTAAAACATGTTGTCCTGTCAGGGCAAACACATCCATTGAATAGCTGGTGTTCTCAAGGAAATTGCAGGTGACGATGAGGTCGCCTGTGAATGGATTTGGACTCGCTGACATGGCATGGGACGAGCCAACGTTGTCCCCTGGAGGGGGCTCTTTGACCAGATCACCGAGGGCAAGCCCGATCATCCAACGGTTTTCACGGGTATTTGACCCGCTGTACCACATCTTATAACGGCCCTCGTCAATGATGACATAAGGACACCCTGCCTGCTGGCTGTCCCAATCGACCTGGTGCCCGGGCTCCAGGACAGGCACGGCTTCCCCGTCCAAGACCCAGTTGGTCCAATCGGCGGAAACGGCATGGCCGATCGTTCTTTCCCATTCGTAGCCCGAGGCCCCGAACCACATGTGCAGGGTATCTCCAACCAGGATGACATGGGGTTGCTGGATGCCCCTGCAGTACCATCCGTATTTGCCGATGGAACGGATGACCGGGCTGTTCTCTTCATCTTTTTCCCAGTGAATGCCATCGGATGAAGTGGCATGCCCGATATTGAATTCGTCGCTGAGGGAGCGGGCTGAATACCACATGTGATAGATTTTCCCGTCATGGATCACCGACGGACAGAACACGTACCTGTCGTCAAAGATACCGTGCTTCCCCTTTTCAAGGACAGGTTTCGGATGGAAATTCCATGCATTTCCCTTCACCGACCACGCATAGCCGATCCTTGCCACCGGCCGGAACAGGTCGTAATAATATCCCGTATACCACATTTTCAGGGTATCCTGCACCCGGATGACCCGCGCATTGCATTTATACCGGTCCCAGTATCCGTCAGTCACGCCATTGAGGTCCGGCACATCCCGGGCAGGCCAGTGGATGCCATCCTCCGATTGCGTGTATGCGATGATCGATTCAGAGTTGTTGGGATCCTTCGCCGTATACCACATTTTGTAGATGCCGTTCTCGCGGATCACACAGGGCTGGCTGACGTGGTGGTTCCAGGATCCCGGGTTGCCTGAGAAGACCGGCCCGGCCGGGTGTTTCTCCCAATGGGTCTGTGACTGGGTCCCGGAAGCAAGAAATAAGAGCAGGGCCGGTGCGACCCATTTCATTCCGGTCATCTTGGCATCTGGTTTCATGGCTCAGAGGTTCTGCCTGGCGCCGTGAACGTTCGCTCAACGGTATGTCCAGGTATATATATAAAGTTAACTCTCCGCACCGACTTTTTCCTGGCTGTTTTCAGCCAGAGAACTAAATAGCAGGATACCTTGATAACTTTTCCAGGTTCTGTTCTGAAACTACCACTCCGTCTGCACCGCCACCACCCAGTGCTGTTTCCCGTCCTTGAACCAGGTGGAAAGCTCATCAAGGTACTTCAGGGCCATCTCCTTCCCGAATTTGGCCTCCAGCGGCAGCAGCATGTCGTACCCGTCGGGGCTGGTGGCGGGATCCATGAGGTAGAAGTAGGTCCAAGAACCGTCGTCGTTGGCCTCTGCCGGCCTGAGCAGTCTCACCGTGTTGCGCATGGCGGGGTAATACTCCCGGGCGGCAGGTTCGAGGATCTCCGCGTTGAACTGTTCGAACTCCTTGATCTTTTCGGCCTTGATGTTGTTCCAGACCACCCTGACGGTGTCGTTGGTCATGGCCCTGGCCACCGGCGGTGGCGTGCTGGCATTCCAGATGTCCCTGTGCAGTTTCCACTGCCCTTCGTCCTTTTGCCAGGTGACGATGTATTTGCCGTTGCCGATCACTACATCGCCATCGGCATACAGGGTGTACCTTCCCTCCTCCACAGCTGTGTTGCCTAATCCTGTGGCCTCCACGGTCACCAGCTCGGCCTTTTTAATGCCCATGTCCATGGCACCCTGCCAGTAGTCGCGGATGTTCTCCCGTCCCACCACCTCATCTCCTCCGGGAGGGAGCAGTTTGCCGTCAACGGTATAGTTTTCGGCGAGTAGTTCGGCGTCGCCGCTGTTGAAGGCGACCATGAAGCGGTTGTTGGCCTCGGCGATCTCGTCCGAGATATCCTCGGGGATGGGGGCGCAGCTGCAGATGGAAGCGGTGATAAATAGGAGAGTGGCTACCCTCATGGTGTATTGTCGTGGTTTTTTCATAATACTGGATTTAGGATTAGTGTTGACCAGGTTTGAGATATTGTTTCGTGATGCCTTCGTGCCTTTGCGTCTTCGTGGCAATAATTCTCCGGCCACAAAGACACAAAGGCGCGAAGATTCACAAAAGGTCTTTAGGGAAAGTGAATGACCGGATCAGTCATCGTCCTCTTCCATGCTGAAAGTGAAATCGCCGATCATCATCCATTGTCCCTTGTCCTTTACATAGAATTCGGTGTATTTCCCCTGGTTGCTGATCCATTTCTGTTTGTCGTCCTTGGTGATCATGAAGCTGTAGCTGAAATAGTAATGAATGATCGCCGCGTCACCGACCACGACGATGCGGGCCGGTTCGTTGCTGTAGGAGAGGTCCGACATCATGTCCATGTATGGCTTCATCTGTTCCATCCATTTCTTTTTCGACATCGGCATGGGGACTTCATTGTTCCAGCCCTGGTAGTTGTCATGGATGTTTGCAAATGCCCCCTCCATGTCCTTGGCTTTCCATTTTTCCCACATGGCCTGGGAAACGTTCCAGACCTCAAGCTGGTCCTTGGTCCATTCCTGGGCAGAGATTGAAGTGCCGGACAGGAATGCGAAGAGGATCAATGCTGTTGCTGCGATTTTAGTTAGATTTTTCATCATTAAGTTTTTAGGAGTTAAACAAATAGGGAATATTTAAGAAAATAGCTGACTGGAGTCGAGGATCCTTCATGCATCCGAAAACCATGGCGGCATTTCCGATGCATCAAAATGACTGGTCGGACATCGGGGTCCGAATTTTTCATGACCTGTGCCTGGGTTCCTGGTTAGCTTAATGCAGAACCTTTAAAATTACGAATTTTCCAGCAGGATGTCAAGTTTATTAACACATTATACCACAAAGCATTCCGCCGAAAAAGGTAATTTAATACCTTCGTATCCTGATATTGTAATTCGTTTCGCATGAAAGATTACCAAAAGCTGAACACCATCCTGGGCTGGATCGTTTTCACCCTTGCTTCGTTCGTTTATATCCTTACCATTGAGCCCACCGCCAGCTTCTGGGATTGCGGCGAATACATCGCCACGGCCTACAAGCTGCAGGTGGGGCACCCGCCGGGGGCACCCCTGTTCCAGATGATCGGGCGATTCTTCAGCCTGTTCGCGTTCGGCGACACCAGCCGGGTGGCCATGATGATCAACCTGATGTCGGCCTTCTCGAGCAGTTTCACCATTTTGTTCCTTTTCTGGTCGCTGACGCTGCTGGGCCGCAAGTTGGCGCTCGCCTCGGGCGGGCTCACCCGCGACAGGCAACTGGCCGTTTTCGGCGGCGCCCTGGTCGGTTCACTTGCCTACACGTTTTCCGATTCTTTCTGGTTCTCCGCCGTGGAAGGAGAGGTCTACGCCATGTCGTCGTTTTTCACCGCGCTGGTCTTCTGGGCCATCCTCAAGTGGGACCAGAAGGCCGATGAGCCGCATGCGGCGCGCTGGCTGATCCTGATCTTCTTCCTGATCGGGTTGTCGATCGGCGTGCACCTGCTCAACCTGCTGGCCATCCCGGCCATCGCTTTTGTATACTATTTCCGCAAATTCAGGAAGCACACCTGGAAGGGCATGACCGTCACCCTGGTTTTGTCTGTCCTTATCCTGGGGCTTATCATGAACGGCATCATCCCGTGGATCGTAAACCTGGCGGCCCATTTCGAGCTCTTCTTCGTGAACACCATCGGGCTGCCTTTCAATTCGGGGACCATCATTTATTTCGTCCTGCTCATCGGCGGGATCGCCTGGGGCATCCGCTATTCCAGGCAACATTCGAAGAGTGTCCTGAACACGGCCCTCTGGGGGCTTACGTTCATCCTTATCGGGTACTCCTCCTTCTTCATGCTCATCATCCGGTCGAACGCCAACACCCCCATCGATGAGAACAACCCGGAGGACGCCATCAGCCTGCTCTCCTACCTGAAGCGGGAGCAATACGGCGACTGGCCGATCCTGCACGGGCATTATTTCAATGCCCCCATCACCGGCCGGGAGGATGGAAGTCCGGTATACCGCAAAAGCCGCGAAAAGGGCAGGTATTACATCATCAACCAGAACAAGGGCATCAAGCCGGTCTACCACCCCGAGTTCACCACCCTCTTCCCGCGCATGTGGAACAGCACGGAACAGCGGTACAAGGACGATTACAAGGCCTGGAGCGGCCTCCAGGGGGTGCCGGTGACCGTGCAGGACGAGATCGGCGAGCCGGTTACCCGGAACAGGCCCACCTTTGCCGAGAACCTGCGGTTCTTCTTCCGGTACCAGCTCGACCACATGTACATCCGTTATTTCATGTGGAATTTCGCCGGGCGCCAGGACGACAATCAGGGCCTGGCCGACCGCAAGAACGGCAACTGGATCACCGGCATCCCTTTCCTCGACGACGCACGCCTCGGGCCGGTGCTCGATACCCCGCCCAGCCTGAGGACGGAGGCCATGAACAAGTTCTACCTGCTGCCGCTGCTGCTGGGGATCTTTGGTTTCATCTACCAGTTGAGGAAGGATGATAAGAACTTCATCGTGGTGGCCCTGCTGTTCATCATGACAGGCCTGGCCATCGTGGTCTACCTCAACCAGCATTCGCCCCAGCCCCGGGAGCGCGACTATGCCTACGCCGCCTCCTTCTATGCCTTCGCCATCTGGATCGGGCTGGGGGTGTACGGGTTGATCGACCTCGCCGGGAAAAAGCTGGACTACAAGCTTTCCACCTGGGTCGTCGGCGGACTGACCCTCCTGCTGGTTCCCGGCATCATGGCGAAGGAAGGGTGGGACGACCACGACCGCTCGGACCGCTACACGGCCCTGGCCATGGCCAGCAACTACCTGAACTCCTGCGCGCCCAATGCCATCCTGTTCACCAACGGCGACAACGACACCTTCCCCCTGTGGTACGCCCAGGAGGTGGAGGGGATCCGCACCGACGTGCGGGTGGTGAACCTGAGCCTCCTCAACACCGAGTGGTACATCGAACAGATGAGAAGGAAAGCCTACGATGCCGACCCGGTACCCTTTTCGCTGCCCTGGGACCAGTACAAGGACGGCACCCACAGCTTCACCTATTTCATCGAGAACGAGAACATCCAGGGCCACGTGGAGCTGAGCGAGCTGTTCAGGATCCTCCGCGAGAATCCCGACCGGCTGGTGATGAACACCCGCATCGGCCCGCTGGAATACCTGCCCACCAAAAAGCTGAAGATCACCATCGATTCGGTGCAGGTTGTCAACACCGGCACCGTCAGCCCGGAGGATGCCCACCTCATCGAAAAGGAGATCCGCTGGACCCTGCGCGGTGCAGGCCTCGGCAAGGCCCACCTCATGGTCCTCGACCTGTTGGCCGCCAACAACTGGGAGCGGCCCGTATACTTCGCCTCAACGACCGGTATGAGCTCCTACGTGGGGCTGGAGGACTACTTCCAGGCCGAGGGGCTGACCTACCGGCTGGTGCCCATCCGCACGCCCAAGCAGGGGATGTACATCGGCAGGGTAGGGAACGAGGAGATGTTCCACAACATGGTGAGTAAATTCGAGTTCGGGAACATGGGAAAGCCCGGCGTATACCTCGACGAAACCAACCGCCGCATGGCCCTGAACCTGCGCAGCAACTTCGGTCGCCTGGCCCAGTCGCTCATCAGGGCTGGCGAAACCGAAGCGGCACTTGCCACCTGCGACCGTTGCCTCGAGGTGCTGCCCGATGAGAAGATACCGTATGATTACTTCTCGCTCACAATCGGGGAGGTGTACCTCGAAGCAGGGGAGGAGGAGAAGGGACTGGATATCTTCA
>CAYLTG010000059.1:0-21473 GCA_964386225.1 uncultured Bacteroidales bacterium | reverse complement strand
ATTAGAGATAGCAGATTAGTGAATAGTGATTTGTGATTTGGGGAAGGGATATGGGTGGTCTAACCCCCATAAAACTGGACTAAATTAGTGAATGGGTTAGACTTGTGTTATTTTGTTCAATAAATTTGTTTTGCATATTACATGATTCAGCCGAGGAGACAGCCTGTTTATCAGGCTTCTTCTCGCTGAAAATATACTTTATTTTCCCATTTACTTTTCGTGTTTCGATAGCCCCGTTCTTCCACAGCTTATAAAATCCCGATGGGGTTTTGTAGAGGATGGACTTCATGATCCTTTTGTTGTTGTAAGCATCATAGAACCGTTTCAGTATTTGCCTGGCATGATGCATGGAATCCAGCTCGTACTTGTTGCAGACCAGCTTATTTATAGTGTTATGAAGCGCCTCGATATGACCGTTCTGCTGGGGTGTCCCCGGCCGGATATATTCATTGCTGATCCCGGCTTTATCCAGGTGTTCTCGAAAGAGTTTGGCAATAAACTGCGACCCGTTATCCGTCCGGATCTTTACCTGTGCTTTTTTCGGGTCGATTCCCTGCGGGATCAGCCACTGAGAGTATAACTGTTCCAGCAGTTCAACCACCCGGCGGGTTTTCATGTCCCAGTTCAAAGTCCATACAAGGGCCTTGCGGGTAAATACATCAAGAATGGTGATCAGGTAGGCATTGCGCCTTTCTCCCTGGATGTAAATGTATTTGATGTCGATCTCGATCAATTCAAAAGGACGGATGCAGATCGGGCTGCTATAGGAAACATACTCTTTACTGCGACCTTTGATAAGGCGTTTTGGAAAGAGCAGTTGCTGCTCCTTCATGAGCCTGTATACTTTCTTCTTGTTGATCTTATAGCCTATGGCCTTGAGGGCTTCGGTGGTTCGGATATAACCGTAGTCTATGAAGTCCTGATCCAGGATCTCATAAATGGAACGGACCACCTGACTGTCAGGCACCACCTGCCCGTTTAACAGGGTATGCCCCTGAGGCTTTCGGCCTTTCCTGCCACCTGTGCTCTTGTAATAGTAAGTACTGCGTGGGATGGAAGCTATATCAAGCGCCTTTGCTGTACGCATGCCCAATGAGACCATCTTTCCTACGACTTGCTTTCTCGCTTCCACTGATCCATCTTTTTTTTTAACAGCTCGTCTTTCATCTTCAACTCCAGTTCCTTCTCAGCAAGGATCTCCTTGAGCAAGCGGATCTCCTTCTCGGCCTTGCGCAGCAGATGTTCATTGGTCCTGCCCCTTCGATCTTCCAGTCCTTCGATGCCCGAGGCCTGGTACTTCTCCAGCCAGGTGTAATAGGTGCTGGGATCGATCTCATGCTTGCGACAACCAGCAATAACTCCTATTCGTTGGATATCCAAAAGGATCCGCTCCTTGTCCTCTTTACTTCGGATTTTCATGATTCGTTTTGTCAACATAAAATTAGTGTTTTAAATCACTAATCGTTGTCCAACTTTTTAGGGGGCTAAAACAGATTTGTTTGGAATTTGCTTTTTGTAATTTGGAATTTATCAGAAGTTGAAGGTAGTTCCAATCCACTGATCACAAATGTCACATCAACTTCTGATAGGCCTGCCACCACCGATCCGGGATGTCATCGCGGCAGGCGATCTCGTAATCGCTGTATGAGCAGGGCACCAGGTGGTGGCGCTCGTAAATGTTCTTGTAGTTCTTCTTCACCGGCACGTCCATCCACCAGCGGTCGCTCTTCTTGCTTTTGTAAAAGACCAGCTGGTCCTTGTGCTCCTTGATGGATACGGTATACTTCACGTAATCGGCGGTGTCGCGGTGGGGATGGTCGTTCTTCCGGTTGTAGTAGCCCTCGATGAAATACCAGATCATCTGGGCGATCAGCCGGGCCGTCTGGTTGTTGATGTCGAGCTCCGGGTTGTACTCATAGAAGCCGATGGAGGAAAGCTTGTCGCTCATGCCGGCATAGCGTGTGATCTGGCAGGCCTCCTCGCCGTGCAGCCCGTTGGGGTTGGCGAGGCGGGAGCCCGGCGCGTCGGAGTGGCGCACCGCGGCGATGTCGAAGGTGAGCATGTCCGCATTGCGGGTGAGGGGCTCGGCCTCCTCGAGGCTCTCGCGGATGCTCCCCAGCCGGTACACGTCGAAGTAAAGGCTCTTCATCAGCTTGACGGAGCCCGGGTCCACGTAATAGGTCTGGTAGCCGATGTTGGTGTAGTTGAACAGGAAGTTGGGCTGGTGCAGGATGATCTTGTTCAGGTAGGTCCTGCTGTCCAGCTCCTGGTCGGTGGTGCCCAGGTCGAACATGGGGTCGACGGCCAGGATGTTGATCACCTGTCCGAGCGACTCATAGGCCCGGTAGTTGGCATAGGTCAGGTCCTGGCTGCCCCCGAGCATCACCGGGACGATCTTTTTTTCAATGAGGGCCGACACCACATTGGTGACGGCAAAATAGGTGTCGTTCACGGCATGCCCCTGCCGGATGTTGCCCAGGTCGGCCACCCGGGGGCTGAATTCCCCTCCGAACAGCTGGTAGAGCTGGGTCCTGATCTTGTCGGGGCCCTTGGCGCACCCCTCGTTGCCGACACATTTCCTGTCCTCCAGCACGCCGAAGATGGCAATGTCGACATCGGAAAGATCGGGGAAACTCTCCTTCTCGAGGTAGCTGCGCATCAACCCGCCGAGCTGGAGGGCCGAGGTCTTCTGGTCAAAGTCGAACAGGGGAGTATCGAGGGGCTCAAAGTAGATCGAGATGTCCATATCCGGTCGTTAGCGTGGCCAAATTAATATAAATCCACCATCGGCCTGCCAAAAAAATACTAACCGGACGATGTCAACAAACCTCCGGATCGCCCAACTGAAGCGGTGTGCGGGAGGCTATTTCTTCCGGGGCGCTTTCTTGTCGGGTGCGGCATTGATGATCTCGAGGCATTCCTCGAGGGTCAGCTTCGCAGGGTCCTTGCCCTTGGGAATGCGGAAGTTCTTCTTCCCTTTGGCGATGTAGGCACCGTATCGTCCCCTGAGCACCTTTACCGAGGGGTCGGCCTTGTATTCCAGGATGATCCGCTCCCGCTCGGCCTTCTTTTTCTGTTCGATGAGCGCCACGCCGCGGTCGAAAGAGATGGAAAGCGGATCGTCGTCCTTCTCCAGGGAGTAGAATTTGCCGGCATGCTTCACATAGGGGCCGAACCGCCCGATGGCCACGGTCATCTCCTCGTTTTCATATTTCCCGAGGGACCGGGGCAGTTTGAACAGCTCCAGCGCTTCGTCCAGGGTGATCGACTCGATGCTCTGCCCTTTCACCATGCCGGCGAACCGGGGCTTCTCGTCGCCTTGCGACTCGCCGATCTGGACGATGGGGCCGTATCGGCCGATCTTGGCAAAGACCTTCTCTCCCGAAACAGGGTCCTGGCCCAGCAGGCGCTCGCCGCTCTGCTTCTTGGAGGTCTCCAGGGTCTTCTCGATGCGCTCGTGGAAGGGGCCGTAGAATTCACGGATCATCTGGTTCCATTCTTTCTGGCCTTCGGCGATCTCGTCGAATTCCTTCTCCACCTTGGCGGTGAAGTTGTAATCGAGGATGTTGTCGAAGTACTCCACGAGGAAATTGTTCACCACCGTGCCGATGTCCGTGGGAAACAGCTTGCTTTTCTCATAACGGGTCTTCTCCGTGTGGCTGGCCCCTTCGAGGCTGCCGTTCCGGAGGATGTACTGGTAATAGTTCCGGTCCTCGCCGGCCCGGTCCTCTTTCACGGCATATTCCCGTTTCTGGATGGTGGAGATGGTCGGGGCATAGGTCGAAGGCCGGCCGATGCCGAGCTCTTCGAGCTTCTTGACCAGGCTGGCCTCGGTATAGCGCGGGGGCGGCTGGGTGAAGCGCTCGGTGGCCTCGATCTGCAGGCGCCGGAGCGATTCCCCTTCGTGCACCTGGGGCAGGAGCCCTTTTTGCGCTTCGGGGTCCTCGTCGTCGGTCGATTCCAGGTAGACCTTCAGGAAGCCGTCGAACTTGACCACCTCGCCGCGGGCTATGAACTTCTCGGGCGCGGTGGAAACGGTGATGGTGATGTTGGTCCTCTCCAGCTGGGCGTCGGCCATCTGGGATGCGATGGTACGCTTCCAGATCAGCTCGTAAAGCTTCCGCTGCGAGGCATCCCCTTCGATTTCCTGGATGTCGAGGTAGGTTGGGCGGATGGCCTCGTGGGCCTCCTGTGCCGACTTGGATTTCGTCACGAACTGCCGCGTCTTCACATACTCGGCGCCGTAGCTGTCAGTGACGACCTTCTTGGCCATGGAAAGGGCCAGGTTCGACAGGTTGACCGAGTCGGTACGCATGTAGGTGATCCTTCCCGACTCATACAGCTGCTGCGCCACCATCATGGTCTTGGCCACCGAATAGCCAAGTTTCCTGCTGGCCTCCTGTTGAAGCGTGGAGGTGGTGAACGGCGGGGCAGGTGATTTCCTGGCCGGCTTTTTCTCCACCGACTCCACCTGGAATGTGCCGTCGATGCACTGCTCCAGGAACCGCTTCGCCTCGTCGGGGGTGTCAAACCGTTTGTTCAGCTCGGCGGTGATGGTGGTCTTCGTATCTTTTCCGGTTACTTCGAATACCCCTACCACCCGGAACGCAGACTCGGTGACGAAGTTCTTGATCTCCTCCTCCCGCTCCACGATCAGCCTGACGGCGACCGACTGCACCCGTCCGGCCGAAAGGGCGGGTTTCACCTTCTTCCAGAGCACCGGCGAGAGCTCATAGCCCACCAGGCGGTCGAGCACCCTCCGGGCCTGCTGGGCATCCACCAGGTGGTGGTCGATGCTGCGCGGGTTCTCGATGGCATGCAGGATGGCATTCCGGGTGATCTCATGGAAAACGATCCGGCGGGTCCTCTTTTCGTCCAGTTCCAGCGCCTCCACCAGGTGCCACGAGATGGCCTCCCCCTCGCGGTCCTCATCGGTCGCAAGCCACACCACATCGGCGCCCTTGGCCAGCTGCCGCAACTCCTTCACGGTCTTTTTCTTGTCGGCAGGGATCTCATATTTTGGGATGAAACCTTTCTCCAGGTCAACACTCAGATCTTTCTTGGAAAGATCCCGCACGTGCCCGAAGCTCGACTTCACCGAATAATCCTTTCCCAGGAAACGTTCGATGGTCTTGGCCTTGGCCGGCGACTCCACGATAACTAGGTTCTTAGCCATAGATCAGCAATATAAGTTTAAAAAAGTTGTGCAAAAGTAAAAGAATTAACAGGTTAAATTCCAAATGGTTTCGATTTTAGGTCCAGAAAAGGCCCCGGGCCCATGGCACATTGATTATTAACAGATGGATGCCGTTTTTGTTGAAAACCCCGTTCAGCGGATCCCTGTCACACGGCTTTTACGAGGAAATAATTCCGTTTTCCTTTCTGGACCAGGATATATTTTTCACGGAGCAGGCTTTCGCGGCCCACCGTGAGGTCTTCCTTCACTTTTTCCTTGTTGAGGGATACCCCGTTGTCCTTGATCATGCGCCTGGCCTCGCCCTTGGAGGCGAAGATGGCGGTGTGTTCCGCCAGGAGGTCGAGGATGCCGATGCCCTCGTCGATCCTGTTCCGGGGCACGTCGTATTGCGGCACGCCCTCGAACACGTTGAGGAGCACGTTCTCCGGCAGGCGCCGGAGCACTTCGGTGGTCCCTTTTCCGAAGAGGATGTCCGAGGCTTCCACCGCCATCTGGTAGTCCTCCGCGGAATGCACGCGGATGGTGACGTCCTTCGCCAGGGCCTTCTGGAGGACCCGAAGGTGGGGGGCTTCCCTGTGCTGTGCCGTGAGGGCTTCGATCTCCTCCCTGGGCAACAGGGTGAAATACTTGATGAACTTCTCCGCGTCTTCGTCCGAAACGTTCAGCCAGTACTGGTAGAACGTGTACGGCGACGTTTTCTCGGGGTCGAGCCACACATTGCCCCCTTCGCTCTTGCCGAACTTGCTGCCGTCGGATTTGGTCACCAGCGGGCAGGTGAGGGCATAGGCCTCGGCCTCCCCTTCGCCGTCGTCGAAATACTTGCGCCGGATGAGCTCCGTGCCGGTCACGATGTTGCCCCACTGGTCCGAGCCCCCCAATTGCAACTTGCAGCCCAGGTGCTTGTATAGCCAGTAGAAATCATAGCCCTGGACGAGCTGGTAGGAGAATTCGGTGAACGACATGCCCGTATCCAGCCTTTTCTTCACCGAATCTTTCGACATCATGTAGTTGATGGTGATGTGCTTCCCCACATCGCGGATGAAATCCAGGAAGAGGTAGTCCTTGAACCAGTCGTAGTTGTTCACCACCACGGCCCTGTTCTCGCCGTCGGCGAAGTTCAGGAACTTCATCAGCTGGTTTTTCTGGCACTCCAGGTTATGGTTGATCTGTTCGATGGAGAGGAGCTTTCTCTCTTCGGTCTTCCCCGACGGGTCGCCCACCCGGCCCGTGGCGCCGCCGACAAGCACGATGGGCTTGTGCCCCGACCGCTGCAGGTGCACCAGCAGCATCACAGGCACCAGGTTTCCGATGTGCAGGGAATCGGCCGTCGGGTCGAACCCGATGTATCCCAGGGTCATCTCCCTCGCCAGTTGCTCCTCCGTCCCCGGCGTCATGTCATGCACCAGGCCTCTCCAGCGCAGTTCTTCAACGAAATTGAGTTGCATAGTGAAAAATTTGTGCAAAGATAATATGTACGGGGAAACTGCGAAGGGTTGTTGAAAGATTCAGCGGCCATGCGCAAGCCAGCAGAGAGGCGACGGGGTTCAGAACTGCCGGTCTAACTGTGGAAATTCTGGTGGACGGTCCTCTCAGAAGAACCGTTCGTCCTCATCCTCCGCCGCCGGCTTGATGTCCTTCACGTTAAGCTGGAGGCTCACCACGCCGTTCCATTCGTTCTCCTCGATATGGTAGCAGATGTGGAACGGTTTGTTATGGGTGATGTGGTCCAGGAGGCCTGCCTGCTGGAAGGCGATGGCAGGGATGGGGTATCCCCGGATGTCCTTGTGCACCACCTCCAGCTTCAGGTGGTTCTTTCCGACGATGCGTCCGCTGCCGGTATCGATCAGGTTTTCGCTGATGAACACGGGCGACATGTTGCCCGGGCCGAAGGGGGCGAACTGTTTCAGGATCTTGAAGAACTTCTTGGTGATGTCGTTCAGGCAGATGGAGGCATCCACCTCGATCTCCGGGGTGAGCATGTTTTTGGTGATGTTGGCGCTGACGAACTCTTCGAAGCGTTCGCGGAACGCGCTGAGCTTCTCCGGCCTGAGGGAGAGGCCCGCCGCATATTTGTGCCCCCCGAAGTGCTCGAGCAGGTCGCTGCAGGCATCCACGGCATCGTAGATGTCGAAGTCCTTGACCGATCGCGCCGAGCCTGTGATGAGCCCGTTCGACTTGGTAAGCACGATGGTGGGCTTGTAGTAGGTCTCGATGAGGCGGGAGGCCACGATGCCGATCACCCCCTTGTGCCAGTGCTCGTTGTAGACGATGGTGGCCCTGGCGTTGGAGAGGGTCTGGCTGCCCCGGATCATCTCCATGGCCTCGATGGTGGTCTGTGCGTCCAGTTCCTTGCGGTCGGTATTGAAGTTGTTGATGGTCTCGGCCAGCTTCTCCGCCTCCCCGAGGGTCCCTGCCACCAGCAGCTCCACCGAGTTGTTGGCGCTTTCGATCCTGCCGGCGGCGTTGATGCGCGGGCCGATGAGGAACACCAGGTCGGAGATGGTCAGGTCCTTGGTGAAGATGTGGTCCGAATCGTCCACCGGGGAGACGGCCTTCCGGCTGATGCCGCTGAACTTGAGGATGGCCTCGATCCCGGGCCTGGGCCTGGTGTTGATGAGCTTGAGCCCGTAATAGGCCAGGATGCGGTTCTCACCGGTGATCTTCACGATGTCGGAGGCGATGCTCACCACCACCAGGTCGAGGTAGGTGATGAGCTCTTCGAAGGGGATGCCCCGCTTGCCGGCAAAGGCCTGGATCAGCTTGAACCCGACGCCGCAACCTGACAGGTCTTCATAGGGGTAGGTGCTGTCGGGGCGCTTGGGGTCGAGCACGGCCACCGCCTGCGGCAGCGTGTCGCCGGGCCGGTGATGGTCGGCGATGATATAATCGATCCCCTTGTCCCGGGCATAAAGGATCTTCTCCACCGCCTTGATGCCGCAGTCGAGGGCGATCACCAGCGAAAAACCGTTGACGGCAGCAAAGTCGATGCTCTTGTAGGAAATGCCGTACCCTTCGTCGTAGCGGTCGGGGATATAGAAATCCACATGGTCGCACAGGGTCCGCAGGAAGGTGTACACCAGCGAAACGGCCGTGGTGCCGTCCACGTCGTAGTCGCCGTACACCAGTATCCGCTCCTTGCGCTCCAGGGCCAGCTGGATCCGGTCCACCGCCTTATCCATGTCGTTCATCAGGAAGGGATCGTGCAGCTCCTGCAGCGATGGCCGGAAAAAGGACCGGGCCTCTTCGAAAGTGGATATGCCGCGCTGAACGAGAAGGTTCGACAGGTTCCGGTCAATGTTCAGCACCCTCGCCAGATGCGCTATCTTCTCTTCATCTCCCTGTTCCTTTAATACCCAGCGCTTGTTCATAGAAGAATTTTGAACCTGTAAAAATAACAAAAAACCGGGGCGGCCGGGAAAGAAATTGACCTATATTTTTCTCTCTTTTGATTCTTAAAGGGTTAGCCTCGAAAAATGGGTTCCGGGGGTCAGAAAGTGGACCGCATGGCCTCCACGGGATCGAGGCGGGAGGCAATATAGGAGGGTATGATGCCCGCGATGAGCCCGATCGCCACCGACACCGACATGCCGATCAGGATGTTGACCAGCGTGAGGTGCAGGGTGAAGGGGAATCCCTTGGAGAGGAGCACCAGCACATAGATGATCAGCAACCCGAAGATGCCCCCGAAGAGGGAGAGGAAAACGGCTTCGAAAAGGAACTGGAAGAGGATGAAGAACTTCTTCGCCCCCAGCGACATCTGAATCCCGATCTGGCTGGTCCGCTCCTTGACCGAGACGAACATGATGTTGGCAATGCCGAACCCGCCCACCAGCAGCGAGAACCCGCCGACGATCCAGCCGACGATGGCGATCACGCTGAACAGGGAGTCCAGCTCGTTGTTGATGATGCTGGTCTCGTTGATGGCAAAGTCGTCCTCGGCCATGGGCTTCAGCTTGCGCACCGACCGGAGGATGCCCGTGATCTCGTCGCGGAGCTCCTCGTTGGAGACATGGGGTTTGGCCTTCACCAGGATCGACGTCTGCACCTCCTGTATGTTGATGTACCGCCGTGCGAAATTCACCGGGATGGTGACGGTGTTGTCGGTCGACTGCCCGAACATGTCGTCGCCCTTCCTCTGCAACACCCCGATCACTTCCAGCCGGGAGCCGAAGATCTTGATCTCCTTCCCCATGGGGTCGAGACCGCCGTAGAGTTTCTCCGCGATCTCGCTGCCGATGATGGCCACGTTGGTGCCGCCCTGGGACTCGGCGAATGTGAAGTAACGCCCCTGTTGAAGGTCCATGGGCATCACCCGGTCGAAGTTGTGCGACACTGCCTGGAGGCTCACATCCTCGATGCTGTTGCCCTGGTACTTGATGGTGCGTTGGGCACCGAACAGGAAGGCGCTCGCTTCGGATGCCTGGCTCCGGCGCTGGATCTCCTTGAGGTCGGTCATGCTCGGCTCCGGCCGCTTCATGTATTTCCACCACGGGTAATCGTTGCCGCCGGCCCACGGCCACTTCTGCACGAACAGCACGTTGTCGCCCAATTGGTTGATGCTGGTCCGGATGGCGATCTCCATGGAATCGAAGATCGTAAGGACGCTGATCACCGAAAAGATCCCGATGGTGATGCCCAGCAGGGAGAGCAGCGTCCTCACCTTGTTGACGATGATCGCCTGGAATGCAAAAAGGAAACTTTCCCGGATCAGTTTTACAAGTACCATCTGCGCAGTTCCGCTAATGTTCGAATTTGTAAAATTATATCATTTCGCCGAGACCGAAAACAAATTTAATCGTTACTTTGTATGCCGGAAATCAGGTTATCCAAAAATCCCATCGATGAAAAAGATCAGGAACGCACTTATTTCGGTATTCCACAAGGACAGGCTGGACGAGATCGTCACGACCCTCGACGGCCTGGGCATTCACATCTACTCCACGGGGGGCACCTATGATTTCATCCGCAAGCTGGGTGTCGGGGCCGACACGGTGGAGTCGCTCACCGACTACCCCTCCATCCTGGGCGGCCGGGTGAAAACCCTGCACCCCAAAGTGTTCGGGGGCATCCTCGGCAGGAGGGACACCCCGTCCGACATGGAACAGTTCGGCCAGTACGGGATCCCCGAGATCGACCTGGTCATCGTCGACCTTTATCCTTTTGAGAAGACCGTCGCCACCACCGACAGCGAACAGGAGATCATCGAAAAGATCGATATCGGGGGGATCTCCCTGATCCGGGCCGCGGCCAAGAATTACAAGGATGTGCTCATCGTGCCCTCCTCCGGCTCCTACGACGCCCTCCTCGCCCTGCTGAACGAAAAGGGAGGGAGCACCTCCCTGGAGGACCGCCGGGCGTTCGCCGCGGAAGCCTTCAATGTCTCGTCGCATTACGATGCCGCCATCTACCGCTATTTCTCCGGCGGCGGGCCCGCCGCCTTCAAGGCCAGCATCCAGGGGGCGGCACCCCTCCGGTATGGCGAGAACCCGCACCAGGCGGGGGTCTTCTACGGCGACCTCGGCCAGGTGTTCGAGCAGCTGCACGGGAAGGCCATCTCCTACAACAACCTGGGCGACCTCGACGCCGCAGTGAACCTGATCATGGAGTTCGACAGGCCCACCTTTGCCATCCTGAAACATAACAACGCCTGTGGCGCCGCCACGCGGGAAAAGCTCATTGACGCCTGGAAGGATGCCCTCGCCGGCGATCCCGTCTCGGCCTTCGGCGGCGTCCTTGTCACCAACGTCACCGTCGACCCCGAAACGGCAGAGGAGATCAACAAGCTGTTCTTCGAGATCATCCTGGCTCCCGGCTATGATAAAAATGCCCTCGAAATACTTCAGGCAAAGAAAAATAGAATAATTTTGCGCAAGAATGCATACGATTTTCAGCAGAAGCAATTCAGGTCGCTGTTGAATGGTGTGGCCGAGCAGGACAGGGACCTCGCCACCGAAACCGCCGCCGACCTGAAGGTGGTGACCAGGAAATCCCCCACAGAACAGGAAGTAGATGACCTTTTGTTTGCCAACAAGCTGGTGAAGCATACGAAATCGAATGCAATCGTCCTGGTAAAAGGGAAACAATTATTGGGAAGTGGCGTAGGACAGACATCGAGGGTCGATGCGTTGAAGCAAGCCATCCTGAAAGCGCGCTCGTTCGGGTTCAACCTCAACGGGGCCGTGATGGCATCCGATGCATTCTTCCCCTTTGCCGATTCCGTTGAGATCGCCCATGAGGCAGGGATCACGGCGGTGATCCAGCCAGGCGGCTCGGTGCGCGACCAGGATTCGGTCGATTTTTGCGACCAGGCCGGCATGAGCATGGTCTTTACGGGCATCCGGCACTTTAAACACTAACGTGTATTGAACACATGGGATTAGTCATCAGATCTGAAAAATAATTATCGAGAATATGGGCCTCTTTTCATTTTTTACCAAAGAAATCGCCATCGACCTGGGCACGGCCAACACCATCATCATCTACAACGACAAGGTGGTGGTGGATGAACCGTCGATCGTGGCCATCGAACGGAATACCGGACGGATCATCGCCGTCGGAAAAGAGGCGATGATGATGCACGGCAAGACCCATGAGAACATCAAGACCATTCGTCCGCTGCGCGACGGGGTCATCGCCGATTTCCAGTCGGCCGAGTTCATGATCCGGGAGATGATCAAGATGCTGTGGCCCAAGAAGCAGCTCTTCCCCCCCGCCCTGAAGATGGTCATCTGCATTCCCTCCGGCATCACCGAGGTGGAGGAGCGGGCGGTGAAAGATTCTGCCGAGCAGGCCGGCGCCAAGGAGGTCCGCCTCATCCATGAACCCATGGCCGCCGCCATCGGCATCGGCATCGACGTGCTGGAGCCCACCGGCAACATGATCATCGACATCGGCGGAGGCACCAGCGAGATCGCCGTCATCGCCCTGGGCGGCATCGTCAACAACAAATCCATCCGCATCGCCGGCGACGACTTCAACTCCGACATCGAAGAATACATGCGGAAACAGCATAACATCAACATCGGCGAGCGCACGGCCGAACGGATCAAGATCGAAGTGGGCGCCGCCATGCCCGACATCGAGAACCCGCCCGACGACTTTGCCGTCCATGGCCGCGACATGCTCACCGGGATCCCCAAGGAGATCAAGGTCAACTACGCCGAGATCGCCCACTGCCTCGACAAATCCATCTCCAAGATCGAGGCTGCCGTGCTGCACGCCCTGGAGATGACACCCCCCGAGCTCTCGGCCGACATCTTCAGGACGGGCATCTACCTCGCCGGCGGAGGCTCCATGCTGCGCGGGCTCGACAAGCGGCTGCACCTCAAGACGAAATTGCCGGTGCATGTGGCCGAAGACCCCCTCCGGGCCGTAGCCCGGGGCACGGGGATCGCCCTGAAGAACTTTGACAAGTTCACATTCCTCATCAAGTAGGAAGCGTGACCGATGACATGGAAATAAGCATCTCGATGTGCGACGACTCTTTGCCTACATAATCAAGTTCAATTTCTTCTTCCTCTTCCTCGTCCTCGAGGTGTTATCCTTCATTCTCATCATCCAGAACAATTACCAGCGCGCCTCCTTCCTGAAGGCAAGCAACCGCATGACCGGGTCGGTGCTGTCCCTGTCAAGCAATGTGTCCGAATATTTCTCCCTTCGCAAGACCAACCTGGAGCTGGCCCGGGAGAACCTGGAGCTGCGGCGCCAGCTGGCCACCTCCTTCTACAGGCCCGATACGGGCATCTACGTCCGGGGGGATTCGCTGTTCCGGTATACCTATGCCCGCGTGATCCGCAACACGGTGAACAAACAGAAGAACTACATCATGATCGACAAGGGCAGGCTTCACGGACTGGACCGCGACATGGGGGTGATCACCGCCACCGGCGTCGTGGGTACCGTGGTGGAGGTCTCCGACCACTATGCACGCATCATGTCGGTGCTCCATATCCAGAATAAGATCAATGCCCGGATAAAAAAGAACAGGCACCTTGGCAACATCGAATGGGACGGGAAGGACTACAGGACCGGCCTGCTGACCGACATCCCGAGCCATGTGACCCTGCTGCCGGGCGATACCATCATCACTAGCGGAAATTCGCTCATTTTCCCGGAAGGGCTGGTGATAGGCACCGTGGAGGAATTCAATCCCCGGGCATCCGATAAGTTCAATACCGCGCTTGTGCGGTTCTCGGTCGATTACAACAACCTGCATCATGTGCTCATCATCACGAACCTGATGAAAGAGGAGCAGCAGCAACTTATACCGGAGGAATAAATGAGCAGGACACTGATCGCAAATATCATCCGGTTCGTCCTTCTGATCCCGCTTCAGGTGCTGGTGCTGGACAACATCAACCTCGGGGGCCACATCAACCCGTACCTCTATGTGCTGTTCATCCTCATGCTGCCTTTCGAGGTGGCGGGCTGGTCCATGCTGTTGCTCTCCTTCATGCTGGGGCTGGGCGTCGACCTATTCGCCGGGACGCCGGGCATGCATGCCGCCGCCGCCACGCTCATGGCCTTCCTGCGCCCGCTGGTCATCAAGATCGTAGGGGTCAGCAGGGACCTGGAACCAGGCCTGGTACCCTCCATCCCTGCCATGGGATTTGCCTGGTTCTTCACCTATTCCATCATCCTGGTATTCATCCATCACCTTGCCCTTTTCATGATCGAGGTCTTCAGGTTCCAGGGATTCTTCGGCGTGCTCCTCAGGACCCTTTACAGCACCGTGTTCACCATGGCCCTGATCATCCTGTCGCAATACCTTTTCGGACGGGCTTCCAAGAGGTAGTCCGCGAACTTTTATTTTCAGGGACAAATTTATTTTGTATATTTAACCTGTTATCACGCAAGACCAACACACACAATATTTCTTCGTATCCAGATGTCCGATACACGCAAGACCGCAACAGAACAGAACACCGAGCTGAGCCGCCTGCAGGAGGAGCTGAGCCGCCTGCAGGAGGAGAACCGCCGTCTGCGCAGGCTCGAGGAGGTGGACTCTTCCGAGTTGCTCCGGCGGGTGAGCACCCGGTACCTGGACCTGTATGACAATGCCCCGGACATGTTCTTCTCCATCAGGCCCGACGGCACCGTCATCTCCGTGAACCAGACAGGGGCCCGGCATTTGGGGTATGAAAAGGAGGAACTTGTGGAACAGCCGGTCTGGAAGGTCATCTGCAGCGAGGACCTGCCCTATGTCAGGTCCGTGATCACGAAGATCATTAAAAGCAGGAAGGCCGAAGGGGAACTGGAGTTCAGGAAGGTCAGGAAAGACGGCAGCATCCTTTTCGTGAACGAGCGCACCAAACTGATGTTCGACGAAACGGGAAAGGTCTCCGAACTCAGGATCACCTGCCGCGACATCACCGAAAAGAAACTGGCCCAGGACACGCTGCAGGCGCAGGAGGAGAAATACCGGACCCTCGCCTTCAACCTCAACGTGGGATTGTACAGGAGCACGGCCGACGACAAAGGGTCGTTCCTGGAGGTCAACCCCGCCTTCGTCAGGATGCTCGGATTCCCCTCCAAGAAGGGACTGATGGAGACGCCGGTGTCATCGCTCTATGTCGATCCCGGCGACAGGAAGGCGCTTCAGAAAAGCCTGCTCAGCAAGGGCTTTGTCAAGAACCTGGAGGTGAGACTGAAGAAAAGGAACGGCGTCGTCTTCATCGCCTCCATCTCCACGGTGGTGACCCGCGACGAGAAAGGCAAGCCCGTCTACTACGACGGCATCGTCGAGGACATCACCGAGCGCAAGAACGTGGAGAATGTGCTGAAGGAATCGGAGAACAAGTACCGGAGCCTTTTCAATTTCTCGCCCAGCGGGATCCTCATCGAGGACGCCAGTGGCATCATCCTGGACGTGAACCCCGCTTTTTGCAGGATCCTCAACTACGATCGAGAGGAACTCCTCGGCATGGATGTGCGCAGGCTCACCCATCCCGAAGCCTGGAACGAAGTGGAGAGCAATATCCGGACCATCCTGAACGGCACTCCCATCCGGCACATCAAGAAGAACATCAACAAGGAGGGAAACATCATTTTCGTCCAGCTCAGCGAGAACCGCATCGAGCTGCCGGACGGCAGGCACGGCATTATGTGCATTGCCGAGGACATCACGGTGCAGTTGAAGGCCGAACAGGCCCTAGTGGAAAGCGAGCAGAAATACCGGCTGCTGATCGAGAACCAGACCGACCTGGTGGTGAAGATCGGCACCGACGGAAGGTTCACTTTCGTGAGCCCCTCCTACTGCGACCTCTTCGGGCGCCAGGAAAAGGACCTCCTCGGCAGCCGGTTCATCAAGCTGGTACACCAGGATGACCGGGACCCGACCCTCGAGGCCATGAAGAAACTATACCAGCCCCCCTACAAT
The DNA here is from genome assembly GCA_964386225.1 of uncultured Bacteroidales bacterium. GTDB lineage: Bacteria > Bacteroidota > Bacteroidia > Bacteroidales > JAADJA01 > JAADJA01. Next base: position 5,898 of record CAYLTG010000059.1, on the reverse strand, counting down.
GCGTACATAGAACAACGCGCGCACACCCGGTTCGGGTGGCGCTGGATCGCCTGGATGAACACGGCTGTCGTGGACGAACACGACGAGGTGACGGAGATCATCGGCGTAGGCCGCGACATCACCGAACGCAAGATCGCTGAAGAGGCCCTGCTGAAGTCGGAGGAAAGCTACCGCGGCCTGTTCAACAGTACCACCGACGCCATTTACATACAGGACAGGGAAGGCCGGTTCCTGGATGTCAACCAGGGAGCCGTCAGGATGTACGGGTACCCCCGCGATTTCTTCATCGGGAAATTCCCCGATTTCCTTTCGGCCCCGGGGAAGAACGACATGGACAAGGTCAGGGGCCGCCTCGAGGAAGCATTCGAGGGGAAGCCCCAGTTCTTCGAGTTCTGGGGCATCGACAGGAAGGGGCGGGTATTTCCGAAGGAGGTGAAACTGAACAAGGGGACGTATTTCGGCAAGGAGGTCGTCGTGGCCTTTGCAGAGGACATCTCCGAAAGGAAAAAGGCAGAGATCGCCATCAAGGAGAGCGAGCGGCGGCTCTCCACCCTCATGTCCAACCTCCAGGGAATGGCCTACCGCTGCAGGAACGACAAGGACTGGACCATGGAATTCGTCAGCGACGGATGCTTTGACCTTACCGGGTACCAGACCGCCGACCTCCTGTTCAACAACACCGTCTCATACAACGGGATCATCCATCCGGATGACCGCAAGCGGATCTGGGAAGAGGTACAGCAGGCGGTGAAGACGAAAAGCTCGTTCCGCCTCACCTACCGGATCATCGATGCCGGCAAAAAGGTCAAATGGGTCCTGGAGCAGGGCATCGGCGTGTATGCCCCGGACGGAAAGCTGCTGGCCCTGGAAGGATTCATCTCCAACATCACCGAACAACGGCTGGCCGAGGAGGAGGTCAGGAAGCTCTCCAGGTCGGTGGAGCAAAGTCCCACCATCATCATCATCACCGACCTCAACGGCAACATCGAGTACGCCAATCCCCAGTTCACCGCCACCACAGGATACTCCCTGCCCGAGGCCGTAGGAAGGAACCCCAGGATCCTCAAATCGGGCCGCACGTCGGTGAAAACCTACGAGGAACTTTGGAAGTCGCTGCTGTCAGGCCGCGAATGGTCAGGTGAGTTCGAGAACCGCAAGAAGAACGGGGAGCTCTACTGGGAATCGGCCATCATATTCCCGCTAAAGGACGACCAGGGAAAGATCACCCATTTCATCGCCATGAAAGAGGACATCACGCAGCGGAAGAAAATGGAACAGGAGCTCATCGCCGCCAAGGAGCGGGCAGAGGAATCGGACAAGCTCAAATCGGCATTCCTCGCCAACATGTCGCATGAGATCAGGACCCCCATGAACGCCATCCTCGGGTTCTCGCAGCTGCTCGATGAGCCGGGGCTGACCGCAGCCGAGCGGAACCATTACATCAGCCTGATCCAGAACTCGGGCAACGACCTCATGACCCTCATCGACGACATCATCGACATCTCCAAGATCGAAGCCGGACAGATGAAGGTCATCAAATCACGGTACTCCGTCCACCAGGTGCTGGATGAACTGCTCCAGGGCTTCAGCGGGCTTCTCAAGACCAGGAAGGACAAGGCCGGACTCGCCATATCCTGCGACCAGAACCGGAAAACAGGTGACATCATCCTCAATTCCGACGTCGACAGGTTCAAGCAGGTGCTGAACAACCTGCTCAACAATGCCATCAAGTTCACCGAGAAGGGCCGCATCGATTTCGGATACAGGCAGGTGGAAAAGGATGGGAAGAAGATGCTTGAATTCTTCGTTTCCGATACAGGGATCGGGATACCGAAGGACAAGCACGAGATCATCTTCGAGAGTTTCACCCAGGTGAACGAATCGGTTTCCAAGCTGTATGGAGGGACCGGCCTCGGACTGGCCATTACCAGGAAGATCGTGGAGATCCTCGGCGGGACCATCTGGGTCGACTCGGAACCCGGCAAGGGGTCCACCTTTTATTTTACCCTCCCGGCAGAATCCTGAAAGGCCCCGCACCCCGCGCCGGAAGGCGCATGGCCATGCAACCCTTTCGCCCCGGGAACTGTCTAAATTCCAATATTATTCTGATGAAAATGAGAATCTTAATTTAGATTCATTCGTAATGATTAATTTCGGACATTTGACACCTTCCCGAAGCATGTATGAGAAAAGACGATCTCAAATCCCGCCTGAAGCCCTGAAAACAGTTAATTCCAGTTCAAAAATGAGCACACTGAAGTATACACTCACCGTGATGGCATTGCTCATCCTCCATGCCGGCCTGTTGGCACAGGGATGGCGCCCTTCTGAAAAGCAGATCCTCCTGACCCTGGCATCGCAGGAACAGGCCGATGTTGTCCGCAGCCTCCGCCTGAGTTATGATGTCGTGGGCCCCGACCTGATCCGGGCCTATGTGGTGCCCAAAGAGCTTGCCGTCCTCGGATCGGCCGGCATGGAATATACGGTGGAGGTCGATGACCTGAACAAGATGGCCCCTGTCACCGACGAAGCCTATCACTCCTACCAGGAGATCATCGACCTGGCCGACAGCCTCGCGCTTGAGTTTCCCGGGATTTGCGAGAAATACATCTTCGGCGAATCCATGGGGGGCCGGCAGCTGGCCGCCCTCAAGATCAGCGACAATGTGACGGTCGACGAGCCGGAGGCCGAGGTCATTTTCGACGGCGGCATCCACGGCGATGAGATAGGCGGCCCCGAGAACCTCATCCGGTTTGCCCGCGACATCTGCATCGACTACGGCACCGACCCCGAGATCACCGGCCTCATCGACAGCCGGGAGATCTGGCTCTACCTCATGGTGAACCCCGACGGGCGTGAGGCGGTGCCCCGGGTGCGCTACAACAACAACGGCGTGGACCTCAACCGCGACTTCGGGTACATGTGGGACGCATGGGGAGGCAGCACCGGCGCCTATTCGCAGGTGGAGTCCAAGGCCCTCAGGGACTGCATGTACGAAAACCAGTTCGTGGTGCACACGACCTATCACGGGGGTACGGAATACATCTCGCTGCCCTGGAGCTACCGGGCGAGCCAGCCCGAGGACTGGGCCCACATCTACCAGCTCGGCGGCGTCTATGCCAGCACCTCCCTCTACCCCAACCTTGAATACGGACAGGGGAACTCCGGCATGTATGCCATCAACGGCAGCACCAAGGACTCCAACTACGGCGTCATGGGAAGCATCAGCTGGTCGATGGAGATCTCCTACGACAAGCAGCCCCCCGCCTCACAGCTGATGATGTACTATAACCGCAATTACCCGGCCATGCTGGCGATGATAGAATATGCAGGCTACGGGCTGGAAGGGACCGTGACCGATGCCGTAACGGGTGAACCGGTCACCGCCATTGTGCTTGTGGAGGACTATTATCCCGCCTACACCGACCCCACCGCCGGCGACTACCACAAATACGTGTTGCCGGGAACCTACACCATCACCGTCATGGCCAACGGGTATGAGTCCATGACCGTGGAGGATGTGGAGGTGGATGCCTTCAGCGCTGCAGTCACCGATTTTGAGCTCCAGCCGGCCGACGGATGGTATGCCTACAAGTTTTCGTCGTCGCAGATCCCCGACAACAACGAGGCCGACGAGGGCAACACCCCCGCCGCGCTGGGAGCCCCCGACAACGTGCATTACTCCATCGGCAAGAACGGTTGGGTGGTCCTCGACATGCAGGCCCCCGTCCTCGACGGGCCGGGTATCGACCTGGTGGTGTGGGAGAACGATGCCACCCCCGAAGGCTACACATGCTACGGTTCGATGAGCATGGACGGTCCGTGGGTCGCACTGGGCACCGGTAGCGGGACCACGGAGTTCGACCTGTCCGACGGCCCGATGGTGGAAGCACAGTTCATCAAGATCCTGGATGACGGTGACGGGAGTGCCAATGTGAACGACGCCGGCTTCGACCTGGATGCCGTCGAGGCCATGGAAGCGATCTCAGGGGTTTACCTGGCGCTCTATGACTATGAGATCGACGACAGCAATGGCAACAACAACGGCCGCATCGACCCGGGCGAGACCGTCGACGTCATCGTCACCATCAAGAACAACGGCGATGTCCTGGCCAACAGCACCAGCGGGACCATCACCACCGGCTCGCCTTACATCGGGCTCGACGTCAGCACGGCCAGCTTCGGCAACCTCGCCCAGGGCGCCCAGGCCGAAGGCATCTTTACCCTTACGGCCGACGAGGCCACCCCCGAAGGCCAGCCCGTGACCATCGACCTGGAAGTGACCGCCAACGGCGGGGCCTACCAGAACAACTTCATGATGGCCTTTTCGGTGGGACTGATCGTAGAGGATTGGGAAACAGGTACTTTCGAGCAGTTTGAATGGGAAACGGGCGGTGACAACACCTGGACCATCTCCACCCAGGATCCCTACGAAGGGACCTATTGCGTGAAATCGGGCCCCATCGACGACGAAGAAACCACATACCTCTCCATCTCCTTCGATGTGCAGGCCAACGGCGAGGTCGGGTTCTACAAGAAAGTGTCGTCCGAGGCCTCCTACGATTTCCTCCGTTTTTATATCGACGGCAACATGGTCGACCAGTGGTCGGGAACCGTTTCCTGGGGTGCCTCCTCCTATCCCGTAACGACCGGTCAGCATACTTTTACCTGGGCCTATGAGAAGGACCAGAGTGTGTCCACCGGCTCCGACTGCGCCTGGCTGGATTACATCACCCTGCCGGCAGGGGCCCTCACCGCCCTCACGGCCTCCTTCACCGCCGACAACACGGAGATATGTACGGGTGAGACCGTCAATTTCATGGATGCTTCCACCGGCAGCGTGGTCTCCTGGCAGTGGACCTTCGAAGGGGGCTCACCGGCTACCTCCGCCTTCCAGAATCCTACGGTGGCCTATTTCAACCCGGGATCGTTCGATGTCACCCTCACGGTATCGGACGGGACCATCGACCATACCGTTACCTACGAGGATTACATCCTGGTGGAGATCTGCAGCGGCATGGAGGAGGAAGGAACGGAAAGGGTCCGCCTATTCCCCAATCCGGCGAAGGGTTCTGTCACCCTGTACCTGGATGGCCTGAACGGCAACCCATGCCAGTTCATCCTCACCGACCAGCTGGGTGCCGCAGTGGCTCCCGCCAGGGAAGTGAAAGCCGGACATGCCGGTCCCGTGGTCCTGGACCTGGACGGCCTGGATGCCGGGGTCTATTTCCTGATCCTGAAAAGCAGGGACGTGGTCCATAAGGAAAAACTGATCCTGACAAGATAAAAAATTCACAAGAGAACAATCAATAAATTATGCCAGTAAAATTTACGTTATGAAACAAAAAAATGCACTGTTGAACCTTATCGTCCTGGTGCTGGCGGTCTTCGTACTTACCGCCCAGGCCCAGGAATTCAACTACACCGACAGCTGGGGCAAGCAAGGCTTTCAGCTGACACAGCAAAAGGCTTCCGGCGTGGAGGTCAATTTCTCGATCCAGTCCTTTGCGATCGATAAAAGCATGATCAACGGGGAGAATATGGATGTCCTGGAGCTTCCGGGCACCTTCCTGCCCAACGACGAAGGGGCACCGAACCTCCCCGGGAACGGAAGGTTCATCGCCATCCCCGAAGGGGCGACGGCCACCTTCGAGGTGACCGCCATGCGGACCGAGACCTTCAAGGACATTGACATGGCCCCGGCACCCAGGATCCCCTGGGAGACGGAAACAGGGCCGCTCGATTTCCACAAGGATGAAGCCATCTACCTGAAAGATGCATTCTATCCGGAGAACCCCGTCATGCTCTCGGAAGTGACCGAGATCAGGGGCGTTGATATGGTCACCCTCGGCATCACACCCTTCCAGTATAACCCGGTCACGAAAGAACTGGTCGTTT
>CAYLTG010000058.1:0-21701 GCA_964386225.1 uncultured Bacteroidales bacterium | reverse complement strand
GATCGTGTATGAACCCGGGGGGGGTGGCAGTGGCAGTATCAGTAGCAGTAGCAGTAGCAGTGGCAGTGGCAGTGGCAGTGGCAGTGGCGGCAATAACATGGGAAGCAGCTACGTTTACCATACGGTGAGAAAAGGAGATACGCTCTGGGACATCGCCAAGCTCTATGACGGAGTTACCGTGGAGCAGATCAAAAAGCTCAATAACATCGAGAACACGAAACGGCTCAAGCCCGGACAGAAGCTCAAGGTAGGTTACAAAGGCTGATATGCTGTTCATGCACAGGTGCGCAGCGTTTCACCTTCTCCTTATTGGAATCTTCCTTTCAAACCAGTAAATTTGCCTGGGAACAATCAAAATGTCCGCCATGATAAAACAACCGGTGCTCCTCTCGGCCATGCTTGCCCTGTCCATTCTATTATCTTCCTGCGGTGAACAGACGAAACGCGGGACTTCCAACCGGTCGTCCGGCAAAACGGCAGAAATGCTGGTGGCCACGAACAGCGAGACCCGCTGGGAAAGCCGCGTGGGCGATTCCATCCGGGCTTTCTTCGGCAGGGACTACGAGGTGCTGCCCCAGTCGGAACCCCTTTTCGAGATGGCCCACCTTCCCATCAACAAGCTGATCGACAACAAGATGTTCAGGGCCCACCACAACATACTGATCGTTGAGATCGACGAAACGGCGACGGAAAACACGATCGAAGCACGAAAGGACTTCTGGGCCAGGCCCCAACGGATCATCAACATCAAATCGCCATCCGAAGATGCGTTTGCCACGTTCTTTGAACAAAAGAAAGAAACCATCTACAAGATCCTGATGGATTCCGAATACGAGCGCCTCCAGAAGACCTTCTATACCTTCCGCGACCGGGAGATCATGACCGAGATCAGCAACCATTTCGGGTTCACCCTCGAGGTGCCCAGCGGATTCTACATCGCCACCAAAAAGGCCGAGTTCATGTGGATCCGAAAGGAGACGAAACACAACAGCCAGGGCCTGATCATCTACACCTACGACTACGTGGATACCCTTGCCTTCGACCAGGGCCGGATCCTGTCGTTCAGGAACACCATCACCGAAGAGTTCGTTCCCGGTCCCAGCGAGGGCTCCTACATGGTCGTGGCCGAGGAATATTCCCCGATCCTGTCCCACCCCATCGACTTCAGCGGCCTCTTTGCGGTGGAGACAAGGGGTCTCTGGCGGTTGGAGAACGATTTCATGGGAGGGCCGTTCGTGAATTACACTTTCGTGAATGAACAGAACAATAAAGTGGTCACCATCGACGGCTACGTATATGCACCGAACAAGCCGAAGCGCGACCTGCTGATCCAGCTCGAGGCCATCGCGCATTCGATCTCCCTCGGAAAATGACCCCGGCCGGATGAGCAGCGTTTCGGGAGTCATCGCCCGCAAATGGTCCGGGAAAAAACATGATTCCATAAAACTCTGTTTTATAGGCGGTTAAAATCGTATTTCCGGATCTCCCCAAAAATTCCGAAGAAAAAACTTGACTTCCGGTCTTTCTTATCCTATTTTTGTCCGCATGGTTTATCCATTTAGTTAAACCCTTAAATTTAACTGAACGATCAAATGAATGACAAGGACCTGAATACCGAGCAGAAGATCCTCTTGGCGGCGAAAAAGGTTTTTATCGAAAAAGGGCTCGAGGGGGCAAGGATGCAGGAAATTGCGGACGAAGCCGGGATCAACAAGGCCCTCCTGCACTATTACTTCCGCAGCAAGGACAAATTGTTCGAGGGCGTTTTCCGGGATGCCTTCTTCCGCCTGCTGCCCACCGTACTATCGGTCCTGAAGGAAGAAATTCCGCTCTTCGACAAGATCCGTCTGTTCACGGAACAATACATCGATATCTTCAACGAGAACCGCTACATCCCGGGGTTCGTCCTGCATGAGCTCAGCCGCAACCCCCAGCGGATCGTGACCCTGATCTCCAGCACCGGCATCCAGCCCGAATTTTTCATGGAACAGGTGCGGGAAGAAGTGGAGAGGGGCACCATCCGGCCCATCGATCCGCGGGAGCTGGTGGTGAACATGCTGGCTTTGTGCATCTTCCCATTTGTTGCAGCCCCCATTCTGCAAAACATCATTTTTCAGAAGGACCGGTCGGGTTTCGATGCTTTCATTGAGGAGCGGAAGCGGTCGGTCCCGGAGTTCATCATCAATTCCATCAAAAAATGAAACGTACAACCGGAATAATCGCATTGTTTCTCGCCGCACTGGCCCTGCCGGCGCAACAACAGGTCACGCTCGACCTGTGCCATGAAAGGGCCGTGGAGCATTATCCCCTGAGCCGGCAGGGCGAAATGCTGGCGGCAGGCCACGAACTCGCCCTCAAGAACCTGAACAAGAATTACCTTCCCCAGATGAACATCAATGGCCAGGTGCATTACCAGAGCGACGTCACCAAGGTCCCCATCCAGGATATGCCGGTGTTCGGCATCTCCCCGCTTGACAAGGACTGGTACAAGATCATGCTGGACGTGAACCAGGTGATCTACGACGGCAGCGCAACGTCGCGGCAGAAAGAGGTGGAAGAGGCGAACCTGGAGATCGAGCAGCAGAACCTTGAAGTGGAGCTCTACCAGCTGAAGGACCGGGTCAACCAGGTGTACTTCGGCATCCTGCTGCTCCACGAGCAAGAAAAGATCCTGGATTTGCACCAAGGAACGCTGCATGAGCGCCTAGCCCAGGTGGAGTCGGGGGTGCGCAACGGCACCGTGCTGGCCTCCAATGCCGACATCCTGAGGGCCGAGATCCTGAAACTGGAGCAATCGGCCGCGGAGGTCAGGATCGCCCGGGAGGCGACCATCGCGATCCTGGAAGAATACACCGGACTGCAGTTTGGGGAGGACACGGAATTCCTGCTTCCCGATATCCAGGTCAACCTGGACAGCTACCAGAACAACCGGCCCGAGTATACCCTCTTCAGCCTGCAGCAGCGCAAACTGGAGGCCAGCAAGCACCTGGTCGGTGCACGCAACCTCCCCAGGCTGTCGGCCTTCGGACAGGCAGGCTATGGCCGGCCCGGCTATGACATGCTGAAGAATCAATTCGATGATTTCTACATGATCGGAGCCCGGCTCACCTGGAATGTGTGGGACTGGAACAAGGCCGGGAAAGAGCGCGAGATCCTGGACCTCCAGCAGGACATCATTGCCACCCGCCAGGAGACATTCGACAGGCACGTGCGGATCGACCTGGAGAACAAGCTGGCAGGCATCCGGAAAACAGAAAAGCTCCTGCAGCAGGACGACGAGATCATCCGGCTCAGGGGGAAGATCACCGCATCCGCGGAGGCTCAGCTTGCACACGGGGCCATCACCTCCACCGAATATGTCACCGAACTCAACGCCGAATCCAAAGCCAGGCTCGACAGGGAGGTGCACAAAATCGAACTGGTCAGGGCGAAAATCGACTATCAATCGACATTGGGTAATTTATAGCATTCATGGATATGACAAGCAAAGGAATAAAAAACACCTGGTTCGGGATCTTAGTGGTCCTGGCCGCATGCTCCGGAAACAGAGACCTGTCTGATGCCTACGGCAACTTCGAGGCGGAGGATGTCATGGTGGCCGCCGAGGCCAACGGGAAGCTACTGCTTTTCAATGCGGAAGAAGGAAATGGGCTGGATGCCGGGGTCATCACCGCCGTCATCGACACCACCGACCTCGTGATCAAACGCCGGCAGCTGCAGGCCCAGGCCAGGGCCGTCTCGTCAAAGATCGAATCCATCGAGGCCCAGATCAAGGTCCAGGAACAGCAGAAAAAGAACTTGCTGGTGGACAAAGAGCGGGTGGAGAAGTTGATGAAGGACGGGGCTGCCACACAGAAACAGATGGATGATATCAACGGTGCCATCGACCTTGTCGACAGCCAGATCGTCTCCACCCGGACCCAGTACACCCAGGTGCAATCGGAACTGAAGGTGATCGGAACACAGGTGGAGCAGGTGGAGGAATCGATCGCCAGGTGCCATGTGATCAACCCGATCACCGGGGTGGTGCTGGAAACCTACGCCGAACAAATGGAAGTAACGACATTCGGGAGGCCCCTGTACAAGATCGCCAACCTGGACGAGATGATCCTCCGGGTATATGTTTCGGGTGCCCAGCTGCCGGACGTCAGGATCGGCCAGCAGGCCGAGGTCCTGATCGACGCCGGCGAGAACTCGAACCGCGCCCTGGCAGGTACTGTTTCTTGGATCTCGGAAACGGCAGAATTCACGCCCAAGATCATCCAGACCAAAGAAGAACGCGTGAGCATGGTGTACGCGGTCAAGATCAGGGTGAAGAACGACGGGAGCCTGAAGATCGGGATGCCGGGAGAGGCCAACTTTGGGAACGTAAAAATGCAAAGTGAAGAGTGAAGAATACAAAATGAAAGTGTTTAATAATAAATCTTAAATTGAAACTTGTATGAAAAAGATGAATTCTGTTTTATTCCTGGGGGTGTTGATGTTCCTGGGGATGCAATTGGTTGCTCAAGAGTACAAAGCGGGTGACATCCTCGGGATCTGGTTCAACGAAGAGAAGGATGCCAAGGTGGAGATCTACCAGGAGAACGGCAAATATTACGGAAAGGTGGTGTGGCTGGAGGAACCCAACGAACCCGACACCGGCCTGCCCAAGCTCGACGACGAGAACGACGATCCCGTACTTCAAAAAAGGCCCATCATGGGGCTGCTGTTGATGAAGGACTTCGTCTTCGACGGGGATGACGAGTGGGAGGACGGCGAGATCTACGACCCCAAGAGCGGCAATACCTACTCCTGCTATATGAAATTCGATTCGGAGGATGTCCTCAAGGTCCGCGGTTACATCGGGATTTCCCTGATCGGCCGCACCACCTATTGGACACGCACGACGCTGTGATCATTGGATGGAACCGGCCATACATATCCACCACATAAGCAAGCGGTACGGCAACGTGCTGGCGCTGGATGCCATCTCCCTGGAGGTGGAACGCGGTGAACTGTTCGGGCTCATCGGCCCTGACGGGGCCGGCAAGACCACGCTTTTCCGCATCCTTACCTCCCTGCTGTTGCCTGACGGGGGCACCGCAAGGCTGGAAGGGTTTGATGTGGTCAGGGATTTCAGGGCCATACGGAAGATCGTGGGTTACATGCCCGGCCGGTTCTCCCTCTATTATGACCTCAGCGTGGAGGAGAACCTGCGGTTCTTCGCCACGATCTTCGGGACCACCATTGAGGAAAATTACCACCTCATAAAGGATATCTACGGCCAGATCGAGCCCTTCAGGAACAGGAAGGCAGGAAAGCTCTCGGGCGGCATGAAACAGAAACTGGCACTCTCCTGCGCGCTGATCCACAAACCGGACGTATTGATCCTGGACGAACCCACCACAGGGGTGGATGCCGTGTCGCGGAAAGAGTTCTGGGAGGTGCTGCGCCAACTGAAGGAGCAGGGGATCACCATCATCGTGTCGACCCCCTACATGGATGAGGCCGGACAATGCGACCGTGTGGGGCTGATCCAGAAGGGCAGGATCATGGATATCGACACGCCGCAGGCCATCGTTGAGAAATATGAGCATCACCTAGTCGGCATCACCGCGTCCGACATGTACCGCCTCCTGAAGGACCTCGCCACCATGGAAGGGGTGATCTCGGCACACCGCTTCGGCGATTCCATCCATGTGGCGCTTCCCGGTCCCGGTCGCGCGGATGCCCTTGTCAACGAACTGGAGGGCCTACGGCACAGCGGGGTGAGGCTCGAACCGATCGAACCGAACATCGAGGATTGTTTCATGCAGCTGATGACCCTGAACCATGACTGACACGCCTATCATCATAGCTAAGGACCTGGTGAAGAAGTTCGGCGATTTCACCGCCAATGATCATCTGACCTTCGAGGTGAAGGAGGGGGAGATCTTCGGTTTCCTGGGGGCCAACGGGGCGGGCAAGACCACGGCCATCCGGATCCTGTGCGGGCTTTCGGCCCCCACCTCGGGGACGGTGAAGGTGGCCGGGTTCGATGTGTACAGGCAGCAGGACAGGATCAAGCGGAACATCGGTTACATGAGCCAGAAATTCTCCCTGTACGAGAACCTGACACTGACCGAGAACATCCGGTTCTACGCAGGCATATACGGGATGCGCCGGAAAGCGATCCAGGCCAGGATGGAGGAGCTTTTTGAAAGGCTGAGGATCGGTGACCTGAAGGACAAGCTTATCGCCTCGCTTCCCCTGGGATGGAAACAGAAGCTGGCTTTTTCCGTGGCCATTTTCCACAGGCCGCGCATCGTTTTCCTGGATGAGCCCACAGGGGGAGTGGACCCGGTCACGCGCCGGCAATTCTGGGACATGATCTACCAGGCGGCCGAAGACGGGATCACGGTGTTCGTCACCACCCACTACATGGATGAGGCAGAATACTGCGACCGGGTCTCCATCATGGTCGACGGCCGGATCGAGGCCCTCGACAGCCCGGCAGGCTTGAAAAAAACATACCATGCCAGGAACATGGACGAGGTTTTCCTGAAACTGGCCAGGGCGCCGGGAGCCCCGGCCCCGAAAGACGAAACAATGGGTACAATGAGCTGAACACACAGGCCATGAAGGAATTTTTGGGATTTGTAAAAAAGGAATTCTTCCACATCTTCAGGGACCCCCGCACCCTCCTGGTCCTGTTCGGGATCCCGGTGGCCCAGTTGCTCATTTTCGGATACGTGGTCAAAAACGAGATCAGGAATGTCAGGATCGCCATCTATGACCAGTCAAAAGACCAGGTGACACTGGATATCTCAAACAAGATCACCGCCTCGGGCTATTTCATCCTGGAGGAGAACCTGCGATCGGTGGCGAATATCGAAGACCTATTCAGGGAAGGGAACATCAAGGAGGTGATCGTGTTCGAACCGGAATTCGCAAAGAAACTCGAAAAAGAGGGAAGTGCCCGGGTGCAGTTGCTTGCCGACGCTTCCGACGCCAACATGGCCAATCTCGTGGTGAATTATACATCCGCGATCATCGCAGAATACATGCGCCAGGTCAACATCCTGCAGGCCCCGCCCATGCAGATCGAGCCCGAGGTGCGGATGTTCTACAACGAAGAGCTCAAAAGCACCTACATGTTCGTCCCGGGAACCATGGCGCTCATTCTCATGCTGGTATCGGCCATGATGACCTCCATCTCCATAGCCCGCGAAAAAGAGATGGGGACGATGGAAGTTCTGCTGGTATCACCGTTGAAGCCGGCCCAGATCATCATCGGCAAAGTCATCCCCTACGTTTCGCTGGCCTTCATCAACGCACTGACCATTATCGTTCTGGGGTATTTCGTATTCGGCATGCCGGTGAAGGGGAGCCTTGCCCTGCTGCTGGCGGAGAGCCTGCTGTTCATCAGCCTGGCCCTGTCGCTGGGCATCCTCATCTCCACCATCGCGAAAAGCCAGCAGGTGGCCATGTTCATTTCCCTGTTCGCGCTGATGTTGCCCACGATCCTTCTGTCGGGATTCATCATCCCCGTCGAGAACATGCCGGTGATCCTGCAGTGGCTGAGCCATATCATGCCGCCGAAATACTTCATCATCATCATAAAGAATATCATGCTGAAGGGCACGGGGATCATGTTCGTCTGGAAGGAAACGCTCATCCTGGCGGGCATGATGACCTTCTTCATCGCGCTGAGCATCCGTAAATTCAAAGTGAGGCTGGACTGACATGAGAACCATCCTGTACATCATACGAAAAGAATTCATCCAGATCTCCAGGGACAGGACCATGCTGCCCGTGATCATCATCATGCCGTTCGTCCAGCTGATCATCCTGGTGTATGCCGCCACGTTCGACATGAAGCGGATCGACCTGGCCGTGGTCGACGAAGACCTCTCCGGCATGTCGCGCATGCTGACCTCCAAATTCGAGGGCTCCCCTTTCTTTCACCTCACCGGTGCCACTTTCTCCATGGAGGAAGCCCGGGAAATGCTGATCCGTGACCAGGCCGACATCGTCCTCCGGATACCGGCCGATTTCGAGAAAAAGCTGGTTACGGGCAGCAAATCGGAGGTGCAACAGCTGATCAATGCGATCAATTCCATGGCGGCAGGCCTTACCAGCGCGTACACCAATTATGTGATCGCCGATTTTAACAGGAACATCATCGCCGAAAGCATCGGCCACAGTTCGATGCAACCGGTCAAGACCATCCGGATCGACCATTCTTTCTGGTTCAACCCGGAATTGGATTACAAAATATTCATGGTGCCCGGCATCCTGGTCGTTCTGGTCACCATCATAGGGTCTTTCCTGGCGGCCCTCAACATCATCAGGGAAAAGGAAATGGGCACCATAGAACAGATCAACGTGACCCCGTTGCAGAAGTACCAGTTCATTTCAGGCAAGCTGATCCCCTTCTGGCTCATCGCCATGTTTGAGCTTGCTTTCGGGCTCGTCCTGGGTAAGATCCTGTTCCACATTCCCATTGTCGGGAACCTGTTCGTGCTGTTCGGGTTCGCCGGCGTATACCTGCTTGTGGCACTTGGGATCGGGCTTTTCATTTCCACGTTGGCCAACACCCAGCAACAGGTCATGTTCATCATGTTCTTTTTCCTGCTCACCTTCATTCTGATGAGCGGTATCTTCACGCCTGTGGAGAGCATGCCCGATTGGGCCAGAAAGGTGAACATCATCAACCCGTTTGCCTATTTCATGCGGGTCATCCGGATGGTCATACTCAAGGGATCCGGGTTCCACGACATCAGCAAGGAGTTCTATTCCCTCCTGGTCTTCGCCTTCATCGTGTTGAGCGCAGCCGTTTGGAGATACCGGAAAACAACTTAGAACCAGCATTTTACAACTCATATGCAATGTTTTTATATATTTCAGGTTGAATTATTGTGTATTTTAGACAAAAGAATGGTGATTAAACCTATTGCATGCAGACAAGGGCATTCGCTATAGCCTTTCTGGCAGTTGTGACCGTCGTTACCTTTTCGAGCTGTTCGGGCGACGGTCAGAGGCAGGAAGCCAAAAAGGGGCCGACACCGGGGACCGAGAAGGATCTTTCCTTGCAGAAAGTATTGAAAAAGCGTAAGCTTGTCGCATCCACCGATTACAACTCCACCAATTATTTCGTCTACCGTGGCGAGCCCATGGGATATCAGTACGAATTGTTGAAATCCTTCGCCAAATACCTCAATGTGAGGCTGGAGATCAAGATCATCAACGACGTGGACGATAGTTTTGAATGCCTCGACAAGGGCCAGTGCGACATCCTGGCCGTCGGCCTGACGGTAACCCGGGACCGTGCGCGGCTTGTCGATTTCGGTGACCCCCTCAGCCAGACCAGGCAGGTGCTCGTGCAGAAAAAACCCAAACACTGGCGGCAGATGGCTTCGATGGACCAGATCGAACGCCATCTCCTCCGGAACCCCCTGGACCTGGCCGGAAGGACCATCCACATCCAGCGGCAGACCAGCTTCCTCGACCGGCTCAACAACCTCTCGGATGAGATCGGCGCCGACATCCACATCGTGGAGCACCCGGACGCCTCGGTGGAGGAACTCATCGAAATGGTCAACGACGGTGAGATCGAATACACGGTATGTGACGAGCATATCGCCCTCGTGAACCAGAAATATTATCCCGACCTGGATGTGAAGACCCCCATCAGCTTTCCCCAGAACGTGGCCTGGGCCGTCAGGAAAGGATCCTCCGCCCTGCTCGACACCATGAACAGGTGGCTGGAGGAATTTCACGGGACACTGGCGTCGGTATACATTTACGACAAGTATTTCCGGAATACCCGGACCGTCAATGTGGCCAAGAGCGAATATCATTCGTTCCGGGGGAGCAAGATCTCACCCTATGACCAGGAGATCAAGAAATACAGTGCGCTGATCGAATGGGACTGGCGGCTGCTGGCCTCCCTGATCTACCAGGAATCGAAGTTCTATCCCGAGGCCCGCTCGTGGGCCGGGGCCTTCGGGCTGATGCAACTGATGCCGCACAATGCCGAAAAATATGGCATCGACAGCCTCTCCAGCCCGGAAGAGCAGATCCGGGCCGGCGTGCAGTTCATCAAGCTCCTCGACAGGCAGCTGGAAGACAAGATACCCGACAAAGAGGAGCGGACCAAGTTCGTGCTTGCCTCCTACAACGCCGGCATCGCCCACGTGTATGACGCCCGGCGCCTGGCTCAAAAATACAACAAGGACCCGAACCGCTGGGATGAGAACGTGGACTATTACCTGCTCAACAAATCCAAACCCAAGTATTTCAACGATTCGGTGGTCAAGTACGGATATTGCCGCGGCAAAGAGCCCTACAATTTTGTTTACGAGATCCTCGACAGGTACGAGCACTACAAGAACAACATCGACGACTGAGGCCCTCCATATCCCCGGGCATGTGCCCAAAAAATCGACCCTTACCCCCAACCTAAACGCGGGAATTTCGTATGAATCTGTTAATAACAGTGCTGTTCAACAAAAAAACAGAGCCATGCGAAGAAAACTTACCTTTCTCCTGACCCTTATACTCCTTACGGGCCTTGGATTTGCCCAGGATGGGGAGATGGAGGATACCGAAAAAAACGAGGCCCAGGTGGCCAACAAATTATTCAATGAAAGCATCACCCTGGCCGAATCGGGGAACACCTCCGAAGCCATCGCCATGCTGACGAAGGCCATCCGGCTCCGGCCCGATTTCTCACAGGCCTATTACAACAGGAGCTGCCTGCAGCTGGGGATGAAGAACTACGAGGCGGCCATGGCCGACATCAACATGGCATTGTCGTCCAATGCCGATGCAAACGGGTACATGGTAAAGGGCCTCATCTTTCTGGAAAAGGGAAACTACAGGGACGCTTTCGAGCACATGTCGCTGGCCATCGGCACGGACCATGAAAAGGCAGAGGCCTATTACTACAGGGCCGTGGTGTTGATGGACCAGGAGTTCTACATCGACGCCCTGGAGGACCTGGACCGGGCCATCACCCTCAAGCCCGATTACGCGATGGCCTATAATGAGCGTGGCGGCATCAGGTTCAGCATGGAGCAACTGGATGCGGCCGAATACGATTTCACGAAGGCGATCACATTCGACCCGACGCTGGCGATCGCATACAGCAACCTGGGCATGGTGATCGAGGAGAAAGGGAATCAGCAGTCGGCCATCGAATACTATACTGCCGCACTGAAGATCGACCCGGGACTTACCGAAGCATTCGTGAACCGCGGAACGCTCAGGTACGAAATGGAAGAATACGGGGATGCACTGGTCGATTTCACCAAGGCCCTGGAAACTGACCCCAAGAACGCGGAGATCCACAACAACCTGGGGAACACCAGGTACATGATGGGCGACCTGAAAGGTGCCATCGCCGAATATTCCAAGGCCATTCATTTCAACCCCAACTATGCGGAAGCCTATTTCAACAGAGGTGTCGTCAAGGAAATGAAAAGAGATTCCAACGGGGCCTTCAGGGACTGGGAAAAAGCATCGGAACTGGAAGACCATGAAGCCATGAGCATCATCAATAATCAAATGCCCGACAACCTAAAGCGCTAACAATTATGAAGATCAGGTATGTGACCCTCCTGCTTGCCTTTTCCTTGCTCGGGACTATGGGAATGCAGGGGCAAAGTGTAGAATTCTCCAAATACAATTTCCCGAACCACCGGCAGGCCCTGAGCAACGCGCTTGACCACATCAAAGCCGGCGACCGGTATTACCAGGAGGGTCCGGGGGTATACCAGCTGGCCATTGCGGAATATATGAAAGCCCAGTCGTTCAACCCGAACAACGCGCTGCTCAACTATAAGCTCGGCCGGTGCTGGCTGGAGGCCAACGACAAGTCGGAGTCCATCAAATTCCTGCAGCGGGCCATCGAGCTGGATGAGCGCATCAGCCTGGACATGCAATACAACAACGTCCACCTGCTTCTTGCCCAGGCCCTGCACAAGGATTACCAGTTCGACGCGGCTATCGAGCATTACAAAAAACACAAGAACAACCTGACACCCGAATATTTGGCGCTGGAGGCCGAACAGATCGATAAATACATTGGAGAATGCCAGACGGCCAAGGCGATGGTGGCAGACCCCGGGCGGGTTTTCGTC
Organism: uncultured Bacteroidales bacterium; assembly: GCA_964386225.1. Lineage (GTDB taxonomy): Bacteria > Bacteroidota > Bacteroidia > Bacteroidales > JAADJA01 > JAADJA01. The sequence continues at coordinate 9,594 of CAYLTG010000058.1, read as the reverse complement.
GACAACATGGGGGAGATGGTGAACTCCGCCTATCCCGACTACCGTCCGCTGGTGCAGCCGGAGGAGAACATGATCATCTTTACCTCCTCGCGCGAGAACACCACCGGGCAGAAAAGGGCGGATGACAGCTATTATTACGAGGATATCTACGCCACCTACTACGTGGACGGCAACTGGACCATCCCGGAGAATTCCTACGACCTCAACAGCAGCAACCACGACGCCACGGCAGGGATCTCCTCCGACGGGAGCATCCTCTATCTCTATAAATCTGCAGGGGGGAACAACCTTTACGAATCCTACCTGTCGGGCGACATCTACAATTATCCCGACAGGATGGACAACAAGATCAATGACGGGCTGAAGCAGTCCTCGGCATCCCTGACCTTCGACAAAACAACGCTCTACTTCACCAGTGTGCGTGAAGATGGCTACGGCGGGCAGGACATTTATGTGACCCGGAAGGACATGAAGGACCGGTGGATGGAGCCTGTCAATATAGGCGCCACCATCAACACACCTTATGACGAGGAGGGTGTCTTCATCACACCCGACGGCAAATCCCTGTATTTCAGCTCCAAAGGTCATCGGTCCATGGGTGGGTTCGACATCTTCAGGTCCGATTATGCGGATGGCAAATGGTCAAACCCGGTCAACCTTGGGCATCCCATCAACACTCCGGAGGACGATGTGTTCTTCACCATGGGCATCAACGGCCAGCGAGGCTATTACTCATCAAAGAAGAAAGACGGATTCGGCAGCCACGACCTGTACATGATCACCTTCCTGGAGGCCGCCAAGCCCTTGCGGGTGCATCATGAGCCCGTCCTGTTCGCTTACAACAGCAGGGACATCACACCGGCACTGGCACCCAGGATCGAGCAGAACACGGTGCTGGAGGGGTTTATCCTGGATGAAACGACCCTGCAGCCCGTGCAGGCCACCATCGAGATCACCGACAACAGCAAGAGCCAGCTCCTGGCCAGCTTCGAGTCCAACAGCACCTCAGGCTCCTACCTGATCACCCTGAAGCCAGGTATCAATTACGGCATCACGGTCAGCTGCCCCGAATACATGTTCCATTCGGAGAACTTCAACATCCCCGGCGACGCCGAAGCCAGGAAGGTCAAGAAGGATATATTGATGAAGAAGATGGAGGTGGGGGCCAGGATCGTCCTCAACAACATCTTTTTCGATTTCAACAAGGCGACCCTGCGGACCGAATCGGTGGCGGAGCTTGACCGCGTAGTCAGGCTGATGGATGACACCCCATCGCTCAAGATCGAGATCTCGGGGCATACCGACAACATCGGTTCGGCCTCCTACAATCAGAAGCTCTCAAAGGAAAGGGCAAAAGCCGTGGTGGATTATCTGCTCCGTAAAGGGATCGCATCCGACAGGATGCTATTCGAAGGGTACGGGATGGACCAGCCCATCGCCGACAACGGCACGGAGGAGGGCAGGCAGCAGAACCGCCGGACAGAGTTCAAAGTGCTGGAGAAATAAGGTCGATAATGTTCAAGGAACAACTGAATTGATCTTAAAAAAAGGTCCGGACCACATGATCCGGACCTTTATGTTTTACTGGCATTGGGACGCCCCGGCCGGGGCCTGCCATGCTACTTGAACTCCTTCTTGATCATTTCGAGCCACCGGGCAATGCGTTCCCCGGTGAGCTCAGGCTGCTGGTCCTCATCCAGCGCAAGGCCGAAGAAATGATCGTCCTTCGCCCCTTCGGAATCATAGAAATTATATCCTTTCACGGGCCATTGTCCCACCACGCGGGCTTCGCGTCTGCCGAACTCCTCGTCGAACACACCCAGCCCGTCGACAAAGTGGTGGGGATACAGGATCTGGTCGCCGAGTCCGAAGAAGGCAACCACCTTGCTGTTCAGGTTCACGGTGTCCAGCTTCTTGAAATAGTCGTGCCAGCGGTTGGAATCATCGGCATCCATCCAAACATGCGAACCCACCGTGGAACCCCCGACGATCCAGTTGTCATAATCGTTCAGGTCCTGAGGGGTCACCCGGGTGATCGGCTTCACTTCCACCTCATACCCATCAAGCTGGGCGGCTATCTTTTCTGAGGCATTTTCCACGTTGCCTTTTTCAGGCCAGTACATCAATAAGACCTTGCTCATAAATTTACCTTGTTATGTTAGGACACATTCGGATGTGCCGGCAAAGTTAATAATTGAATCTAAAAATACTCACCATGAACCGAATAAATTATCGATTTATTTATTCTCCAGGTAATAGGTGCAGGCATCCCGAATGGATTGTTCAATGGTAAGGAAATGAAAACCAAGTGCCGACCGGATCTTCTCACTGGAATAGAGGTAATGGTTGTTGGCGGTCCTGGCCGTTTCGCGTGTGACCAGCGGCTTCGATCCCGTGAGCCTCGACCTGGCATATTCGATCCGCCAGTAGGCTTCGCTCATCCATTTCCCCGCCCGGTATGCCGGCTCCTGCTGATCGAGCTGGCGTGCGATGATGGAGAAGAGCTCCTTGTACGCCATGTTCTCGGCGGAGACGATGAAGCGCTCGCCCGTGATGTCGCCCGACATCAGCAGCATCATGGCCTTGACCACGTCGCGCACATCCACAAAGCCGTTGACCCCCGGGGTATAGAACCTCAACCCTTTTTCCACGGTCCTGATCAGCCGGGTGGATCCGCTGTTGACCTCCCCCGGGCCCAGGATGATGGACGGGTTGACGATCACCGCATCGAGGCCCTCCTCCATGCCCCTCCACACTTCCCGTTCAGCACCGTACTTGCTGACGGCATAGGCGGAGTTCCTGCGGGATGCTTTCCAGATGACCTCTTCGTCGATCACCCGGTCGTTCTCTGCCCTGCCGATGGCCGCGATCGAGCTGACATGACAGAACTTCCTGATACTCATGTCGAGGCATGCGTTCACCAGGTTCGCAGTACCCTCCACATTGACCCGGTCCATCCTGCCCTTGTCACCCGGCTGGAAAGAGACGAGCGCCGCCGCATGGTAGACGTCGCTGACCCCGACAAGGCTCTCCTCGAGGGAATAAATGTCGGTTATGTCGGCCTCGAGCCACTGGATGCGGTCCCCGACGGCGTCGAAATCACGTCCGTAAAACCGGAAAACCCGCCGGGGGATGTCGAACGATGCCCCCTTCCTGCGGATGGCACGCACCATCCTGCCCGTGTCGAGCAGGTGGACTAGCAGGTGTGAGCCCAAAAAACCGGTTCCCCCCGTTACGAATATCATCCCGTAAAATTAGGAAAAATTGATGCGCCGATTCCATCCCTCACCCCCCTATTTTCCTCAAAATACCCGCAATTAATGTAACCAATGAGGTTACCGCATACGTTTAAGTTGAATGAAATGCAGTGTTCCATCAGTCAACGTAAATTCCTGACCGCAATGAAAAAAAAATTATCACTTTTTGCCTCCTTTCTTCTGATCGCCATCTCCCTGCAGGCCCAGAAGGGTCATGAACTGATCATCGGGGCAGGCGGCTCGCTTTCAAGCGTGTGGATCATGAACCAGAATTTCTACGGGGAACCGGAGCTGAACTATGCCCCCAAGATGGGGTACGGAGGCAGTTTCAACATGGGGTACAATTTTACAGGGAACCTCAGCATCGTCGTCGAGCTGAACTATTCGCTCCAGGGACAGAAGTATGAGGACAAACAGGTGATCGAAGGGGTCAAGTACGATGCGTTGCGCGACATTACGCTGACCTACCTGAACATCCCCCTCTTCTTCAAATATGCGTTCGGCACCTCCTCCACCAAATTTCGTTTCCTCCTGGGGCCCCAGTTCTCAAAGCTCCTGGAGGCCACGCAGACCTATACCCGCAATGGAATGGTATTGGGCACCGAATCCGTGAACAAGGAAGGCAGAACCTTCAGGACCGATGCCGGCACCATCACCGACCGGTTCATCGAAAATGACTTCGGCCTGGCGCTGGATGTGGGCGCCGACATTCATCTCTCCGACAAGTTCTTCATCAGTCCGGGCTTCCGGATCAATTACGGATTCAAGGACATCAACGCCGAAGCCTACAGGATCAATGACCTGGACGGGGAGTACAGCCCTTCGCACAACGTTTGGGGGGGGCTCTTCCTGAGCATCAACTACAAGATCGATGTGGAGGGATATAACCAGCGGAGTTTCTGAAGTACCCGGGCTCTATCCCTCGGGGAAGAGCTCGCGGTAGAAGTAGATCAGCCGCTCCAGGTCCACAAACACATTGAATACCAGATAGGTCCCGAAGCCGATCAGCACGATCCCCACGATGCGGTTCATCCAGGTCATGATGCCCGGCGTGATGAACCCCTTTATCTGGTTGGAAATAAAGCATTTGATAAGATCTGTCGCAAAGATGGTGGCCAGGACCCCCGACAGAAAAAGAAGGATGGACCGGTGGTTCATTCCGAAATTGGCACTGATGGAGACCACGATGGTGATCCACAGGAACCACATGCCCGGGTTCAGTGCGTTTAAGAAGAAGCCCTTGATGATGTAAACATAGAACTTTGACGGGGCATCGCCGTTTCCGGGGTCCTCCTTATCCTCGGATGAGCTGCTTTTCACGACCCTCGTGAACGTGTACGTGCCGAAGATGATCATGATGATCCCGCCAATGACACTGAAGTAGATGTTCTCCCTGGGGTCGTCGCCCAGTATCTGTGAGGCCCCGAAATAACAGAGCAGCAAGGCGGCCAGGTCGCTGATGAAGATCCCGAGGGCCAGCATGGCGCCCCGGTTGAAGCCCCTGTGTATGCTGGTCTGTATCAGGGCGAAGAAGGCCGGTCCCAGAAGGACGGCGAAGGTCAAACCCAGCAATATGCCCTGGATGAAGGGACTCATGGATCAGGAGGAGATCTTGGTTTTATATTCCTGCAAATAATTCTGCCACTCCCGGAGCAAATCGCCTTTCAGCACACGGGGGAATTTGTTGGCTCCCCCTTCCTTGCCCCTGATCTTCATCCAGTCGGCGAAGACTTTGCTGGGAAGGACATCCACCATCACTTCGCGGATGGCCTCGATGCGTTCCACCCGGTAATCGTCGTTGAGCACTTTGAGGAAACCGTCGATCTTGTTGCGGGCCAGGGCAGCATCGAGCGGTTCGTCGCAACCCAGGTACCACTGGTGGGCGAACATGGTACCGTATTTCACCCCGGCCACCGTGAACTCCCTGACCTCCGTGTTCAGTTCGTTCTCCATCATCTCGATGGCCCGCGACAAGTTGTCGAGCGACAGGTGCTCGCCGCAGATGCTGAGAAAATGCTTGGTGCGTCCGGTGATCACGATCTCGGCATTGGCCTTTGAAGTGAACCTGACCACATCCCCGATCAGGTAGCGCCAGGCACCTGAGCAGGTGGAGAGCAGGAGGGCATATTCCTTCCCCTCCTCCACCTCGCGGATCGTGAGGGCCTCCGGGTCACTCAGGAGGTTGCCGTCGCCATCGAAATTGGTGTCGTTGAAGGGAATGAACTCATAAAATATGCAATTGTCAAGGATGAGCTGCATCTTGCCGTCGCCCAGGCCGCTCTGGAAGGCGATGTACCCCTCGGAGGCGAGGTACGACTCCTGGTAGAACACTTTCTTGCCGAAGAGTTTCTCAAAGCTCTTGACATAAGGCCCGAATGACACGCCGCTGTGGACGTAGATGGACAGGTTGGGCCAGATCTCATGGATGTTGCTGACCTTGTAATGCTCGATGATGCGCTCCAGCATGATCTGGATCCAGGCGGGCACGCCGACGATCACGCCGATGTCCCAGTTCTTAGCCTTTCTCACGATCTCGTCGAGCTTGGTGGTCCAATCGCGCTCCTTGGAGATACGCTTGCCCGGTTTATAGAAATGCTGGAACCAGAAGGGAAGGTTTCCGGCCGAGATGCCCGACAGGTCCCCTTCGTAATAGGTTCCGTTATATTGCAGGTGGGTGCTGCCGCCTATCATAAGGAACCCCTTCTCGTAAAAGTCGATGGGGAGGTTGTAGTTCACCGAGCTTACCAGTTGGCGGATGCTGGCCCGGCGGATGGCACGGATCATGTCGGCCGTGACGGGGATCTGCTTGCTCGAAGCCTCGGAGGTGCCGGAAGTGAGGGCAAAATACCTCACCCTGCCAGGCCATGAAACGAACGACTCCCCGTTCAGTGCGCGGTACCACCATTTCCTGAACATCAGGTTGTAATCATATACCGGCACCTTCTGCTGAAAGGCCCTGACAAAGTCGCGTTGCCGCAGGATCTCGGTAAAATTGTAATGCTCGCCGAACGACGTGTACTGTGCCTTCTTAAGCAATTTCTTGAAGGTTTTCAGCTGGGTCACATAATGATCCGTCTGCTTCCGCTTCTTCTGATCGATCGGAATCTTCCGCAGTTCGTATGCTTTTTTGATGATGGACCCGAGTATCGGCATGCAATGTTAGATTGATCGAAACAAAAATATCAAAAATCGGTCAACCCTTGATTTTTATTTCCTCATGCGGACCGGAGCCGGCTGGCCGGTTTTTCATACCTTTAGGCATGCTTAACCGTCATCCACATGAAAAAGACCCTGAAGTTCATCCTGGCATGCTTCCTTTGTATCGTCGGCGTTGGCCTGATTTACGGCATGTATGCGATTGCCTACCCGTGGCTGACCGAATTCAGGCCGGCGGAGAAGGAGCTACTTTATGAAAGCACCGTGCCGATGGAACCACCCGCCCGCGATACCGCCCTGACCATCCTCACCTGGAACATCGGATATGCCGGGCTTGGAAGCGAGATGGACTTCTTCTACGAGGGGGGGAAAATGGTCCGGCCCGGCCGGGAGCAGAGCCGGAAATACCTTCAGGGGATATTGCAATTCCTGCAGAACAGGGTATCGACGGACTTTATTTTCATCCAGGAGGTCGATTTCAGGTCGAAACGCAGCTACAGGGTCAACCAATACGATTCCATCCAGTCGGTGCTGAAGGGGTTCGAGGGTGTGCATGCGATCAATTACAGGTCCGTGTTTGTGCCTTCCCCTTTCCGTGAACCCATGGGCCGTGTTGAAGCAGGACTGGCCACCTTTGCCAGGTACGGCCCCTCGGCCAGCTACCGGGTGGCCACTCCCGGATCCTACCCCTGGCCAGTACGACTGTACATGCTGAAACGGTGCTTCCTGGTGTCGCGACATCCGGTGTCGGAAGGAAAGGAACTCGTCCTGTTCAATATCCACAACTCCGCATTCGATGATGCCGGCGACCTTCGGCAGCAAGAACTTGAACTGCTCAGTGAAATGGCCCGGGAGGAGTATGCGGCGGGTAATTATGTGGTGATCGGGGGCGATTGGAACCAGAACCCGCCACACTGGACACCGCCGGCGACCGGAAAGTACCGCGTGCAAGAACTCTGGCCCATCGAGGCAGGGTATATGCCCCCCGGTTGGTCCTGGGCCTTCGATCCCGGCCTCCCGACCAACAGGACGGTGACCACGCCCTTCGACCGCAGCAAGACCGCGTGTACCGTGCTCGATTACTTCCTGGTCTCTCCCAATATCCGACCGGAAGCTGTGGAGGTCATCGACATGGAATTCAGGGTCAGTGATCACCAACCGGTGCTCATGAAATTCACTTTACTCCGCTGATCGTGGTCAGATTTGGCAAAATCTGATCTTGCCCTTCCTTTTCCACGCATAAAATACAAAACAGGACACCTGCAGTCACATCCCCGCGGCAATTTTCATATTCCCTGCCTGACCAACCACTAAACCCGGCAATTCCTATTGAATTACCCGATCCGGACCGGGGGGCCCATTGAATAAACCCACTGCTGGCCTTCCATGCCCCCGCTGCGACCCGCGGCTGGCATTTTTTGCAAAAAAGCCTTGATTAACAGCTTTTTACAATTTCAATTACCAGGCCCGGGGTACTAATTTTACTTTAAAATCAACGCCATGAAAACAAACAAAGCAAAACTCAAAAAAAGGATGTGGACAGGGGCCGCCCCCTTCCTTTCCCTTCTTGCCGCCATTTCCCTTTGGCCCTTTCAAGCCCGGCCGCAGCCCATGATGTCGAATGAACACGGAATTTCCGCGAGTTCTTCCTGGACGCAGGTGAAAAGTGAGGACGGCATTGATTTGTATATCCGCCTGATCACAATGGAGGGTTTCCCGGAAGGCCGTCAACTGGGGGTCACCTTCCGGATGCAAGGAGATGTCTCCACGGCGGTGAAACTCGTTTCCGACGACCGCCTGGCCTCCCGGTGGATGTCGGCAGTGAAGTCGTTCCGGGTACTGGAACAGAAGGACAAGGCCTGCTGGTACTCGTACATGCTTTACGACATCCCGTGGCCTTTGCGGAAGCAGGACCTGATCGCCGTCAACACACTCAGTGCCGAACCCGACGGAAGCTGCGCTTCCATCGAGATGCGCTCCGCTGCCGATTATCTCCCGGAAAACACCGGTGTTTCCCGCATCCTGCACATGGCCGGGACCTGGCAATTCAAACAGGTGTCCGCAAGCGTCGTGGAAGTGAGCTATACCATCTTTTCGGGACAGAAATCCTCTTTCCCACGCTGGATCACCGACCCGATCATCCAGGGGAACATGATCCGGACGATGAACAACTTCCGGGAGCTGGGTGAGGCGGAATACACCTCCGCCAGGTCCATCAGCAGGAAAGACTGAAAAGCAATAACCCCAATGTACGACGAAACCAAATGAACTCAAGCCATGAAAACGAACGGACCGAACGGAAAATATGCGGTCATCACGGGGGCCAGCTGCGGGATCGGGGAGGCCTTTGCCAGGGAATATGCCCGCCGCGGCTACCACCTGCTTATCACGGGCCGTCGCGGCAATCTGCTGGAATCACTGGCCGAGGAGCTCAGAGTGACCTGCGGGATCAAGGTCCAGGTGGTGCTTGTGGATTTCATCTATGAAAAGCAGTTGAAAACCCTGCTCCATGCCATCGAAGGCCTTGACCGGGTGGAGGTCCTGGTCAACAATGCCGGCTTCGGGTGCAGGAAGAAATTCTTTGAAGACTCCTTCGCCAACCAGGAAAAAATGCTCAAGGTGCACATCCACGCCACCTGCGCCATCACCCACTGCGTGGTTCCCAAGTTGATGTCCAACGGGTGCGGGACGATCGTCAACGTCAGTTCGCTGGCCGCCTTCACACCCCTGGCCGACAACTATTTCTACAGCGCCTCCAAGGCCTTCCTGGCCACTTTCTCCGAAAGCCTCCACCTGGGGTTGCATGCCCGCCGCATCAAGGTCCAGGCACTCTGCCCGGGCTTCACGATCACCGAATTCCACAGGAAGTTGGGAAAGGCGACGGAGGCGACCGGCAAAAAAGGACTGCTTCCCTGGATGACCGCCGGGACAGTGGTCATGAAATCGCTGCATGCCCTGGACCATCACAAGGGGGTGATCTATATCCCGGGAATGTTCAATAAACTGATCTTCAGACTAGTAAGACTTCTGCCGCGGAGACTTTACTATTCGATGGCACAGAACCTGTCAGCAGCCTGACAGGTACATCCACCGGATACCTGCATGGTTGTTGAAGGCCAACCTCATTTGATGACCATCATCTTGCGCTGTATGTTCAGCCCTTCGCCCGAAAGGGAAAAAT
>CAYLTG010000057.1:0-21812 GCA_964386225.1 uncultured Bacteroidales bacterium | reverse complement strand
CTTCCAGATCGATACGGACGAAGGCAGACTTACCGAAAGGATCATTGTTGAATAAGCAACCTGTGATTCGACGGGACCATCAAAAAGGAAATGCCTTACCGGATGGTCCCGCCGAATCGCGGTTCCTTCAGGCATAAGAATGAATAAATAGTTAAAATCTCATATAAAAACAAATTGTTATGAAAAGACTTGCGATCATCTTCTTGCTGATCCCATTCATCGGGCTATCGCAAACCTTCGAGTTCTCAAACTCCGATGACGGGTGGAGCGTATTGGGAAACTTCACCGCCTCCACCAACCCGACCTTCTATACCCTCACGACCCTTCCGGGGAACGGCGAGCTAAAGAACCCCACTTGCGGCAACGAAGCTGCCGGGGTGAATACCGAGGAGGCCTCCTGGGTTTCCGTGACCCTCAGGAATAACGATTCCAACGGACCTGATTTCATGCGGATGTCCTACCCCAAGGTAGATGGTGGAAGGATTTACAAGAACATCGACATCACCAATGGAGATACTGAGTTTGTGACCTACTGGATTGACCTGTCCAATGCAACCCACTGGGTCGGGACCATCGACGATTTCAAACTTCATTTCAAGTCGGCTGGCAACACCGACTATATTCTGCCGGCCGACCCGGTAAGCATTGACATCGACAGGATCGAGTTCGCGCTTGAACCCTCGACCACGCTTAAAAACGCATATCATTTCAATACCAATGGCGACCCGGAGGGATTCAGCGCGCTGAACGGATCCATATCGGGTCCGTCGGGCGGGATCCTGACTTTTACGCCCAATCCTGACAAGTATGCAAAACTGGAGCAGATTATGCACCATGTGGATGCATCATCGAACAAGTTCGTACACATTACACTGAAGAACAACTCCCCATTGAACAATCAACTGCGATTGGTCTCCGACGGACTCGATGGGACCAAAACCATGGAGATCTCAGTGAACGACAACACCGAAAAGACCTACACCTTCGACCTGACCGGTGAAGCGCTGTGGACCGGCAACCAGTTGTTCACGGTGGGCATCGGGTCGCTGGAAAGCGGCAAGGCCCTCGATGACGGAACGGCTGAATTCAACTCCATCGTCTTCGACAATTCCGTGGGAGTGACCCCGTCATATGCCCCCGAACTTTCAGTATATCCGAATCCTGCAAGCGAAATGGTGTTCATAGGCACTGTCGACCCGGTATCGTCGATCATGATTTCTGACATAACCGGGAAACTGGTGCTGGCAGAAGAGAACCTCACGACCGGCCAGGTCGACGTGTCGGGATTGAAGCCAGGCGTATACATGGTTAAGATCGAAACCACCAGGAGAGGCATTGCCACCCACAGACTGATCATCTCCAGGTAGCCAAACGGGCCACGAAATTAAAAACCCGCCCGGTCAATCGCGATCAGGCGGGTTTTCTAATATCAGCCGGCAGGAGCATTGAGGTGAATCACCAAATACCATCAACCTTATCCCTTACGGCTATGCGATCTCCAATTTCTCCTTTTTCGTTTTATTGAAAACCTCCCTGCTGAAAAGAAAAACCTGCGCAGGTTTGTGAGGCACACCCCGCTGTTTTTCATCCAGCGGAATGATGTATTTCAACTTGGAAACTTTTTTTCGGAAATTCCTTCTATCGAGGTTCGACCCTGAGATCGCCTCGTAAAGCTTTTGCAATTGGAGCATGGTGAATTTCTCAGGAAGCAGTTCATAGGCGATGGGGTCGAGCTTGAACTTCTTGCGCAGGGAGTCGATCCCCTTCATCAATATCTCCTCGTGGTCGAACGCCAACGGGGGCAGATCATCGATCGGGAACCACGACGCATTCGGATGATGCTCATCCAGAATTAGCTTGTTCTTATCGACCAGCGCATAATACCCGATTGAAAAAACATGGGATGATATATTGAGCTTCAAATTATTGATCCATAGCTGGTCTTTCTCCTTCATGAGCCTGTCGGTCCTGCTGAAAGTATGGAACTGCTCAAGGTAGAGGTTATCGAAACCGGTGACTTCCTTGAGCACCCTTTTGGCCGCCTCGTCGGCATTCTCGCCCTCCATAATATGATGCCCGGCGAGGGTGTAATCGGAAATGATCTGCTCCCCGGTCTCTTCCGAAACCAGCTCACGCTTGTTCAAAACAATATGCAGTTGCCAGGTCTCGAAGTCGAAACCGAAGACAAGGCAGTCGACAGAAACATTGGGAATAATTTTTCCATCCATAGCATGACGTAGTTTTTACATTATGCAAATTTACAAATAATTCCTAATCATCGAAATTTTTCTATCTAAAAATTTACAATATTGTATGTCAAGTCATTATACTCCCTTACTGATATATTCTTCATTTTTTTTCATTTTTTTGTTTGCCATGTAGAAAAAGAGATTTATTTTTATATGCGTATATTCTACACTAAGTAGATAGCCAGTGATCGGGTCAAAAAAAAATACTATGTTTAACAACCGTTTATTTCGTATCAACATGAAGAAAATTCTACATGCTCTTCTCCCCGTTCTTACCGTGTTTTCAGCCATTTTGGCCCATGGGCAGGACAAAATGGTCACTGGCAGGGTGACTGATGAGTCAGGGAGCCTGCCCGGAGCAAATATCGTCATCGAAGGTACCACCACCGGTACGGTGACCGACCTTAACGGCCAGTTCTCGATCCAGGCGTCACCATCGGATGTCCTTGTATTCAGCTATGTGGGATATGTCACCGTGACCGTGCCCGTTGGTGAGCAACAGGTCATCGACGTCATCATGCGGGAGGACCAGGCCATGCTTGAGGAGCTGGTCGTTGTCGGATACGGGTCCTTGCCGAAAAGTGACCTGACGGGAGCAGTATCATCGGTCAAGGTGCCCGACAACCTCGCCCGGGAAAGCGTATCGGTCGAGAAATTACTGGCAGGAAGGGCTGCAGGCGTCACCGTGGTGAGCAACAGCGGCAATCCCGGAGAGGCCAACAGCGTCCGGATCCGGGGATCCAACAGCCTCAGGGGGAACAATGAACCGTTGTATGTGATCGATGGCGTGGTGGTGACCACAGCCGGAGAAGGCGACAACAGCGCCACCAGCGACGCCAATGAGTCACAACAGTCCATCAACGGATTGGCAGGCATCAACCCGGCCGACATCGAGAGCATGGAGATCCTGAAAGATGCATCGGCAACGGCGATCTACGGCTCCAGGGGGGCGAACGGCGTGGTGCTGATCACAACCAAGCAGGGCAGCAAGGGCAAATCAAAAACGGAAGGTTTCGTGAGCGGAGGCATATCGTATGTCAGCAAGAAACTGCCCGTCCTGAGCGGTGCGGACTATGCCCGGTACCGGAACGAAACCGGCCTGATGAACGGGGAAAGCCCCTCCTACCATATCGTCGGCGACCAGGTGTATGGCATCACCTACGTGAACAACTCTCCCGTGATCAATGAAGAACCTTATTTACAGGTCAATTGGCAGGACGAGATCTACCAGCCCGGCCTCTCCTTCAATGCCGGCGCATCGGCCTCGGGGGGCGGCGATAACGGCAATTATTACGTATCCACCAACTTCAACAACGTAGGCGGCATTGTCGAAAATTCAAAAATACGCTCCGGCAACTTCCGGATCAATGTGTCACAGGACGTGAGCGATGATTTCTCCGTTGATGCGCGGATATCGCTTTATACCTCCAGGAACGATTTTGCTCAAAGCGGCTCACGCGCCGGAAGCAACAGGAGCTTCATCAGAAACCTGATCACCTATAATCCGCTCGTTGGAGATGATGTTGAGGATTTCCAGAACGACCTGGAATTGTCCAATCCCTATTCCTGGATCAATGACTTCGAGGACGTCACCAAGGATTTCCGGGGCCAGGCCTCGCTCAAACTCACCTACAACCTGCCTGTGAGAGGGTTGAAATTCCAGGTCCGGGGGGCCGCTGACTTGTTCAACAGGGAAAGGAGGCGTTGGTACGGGCTCACCACCTTTGCCGGGGATCAGTACAACGGGAGGTTGACCATGTCGACCATGAACAGGCTGGGCTATGTCATTGACAACCTGCTGTTGTACAACCGGACCTTTAAAAAGAAGCACAAAGTGAACGCCACCGTCGGATATGTATACGATCATCGGTTCCGCGAGGACATCTCCTATGAGGTCGTTGATTTTGTGACCTACGAGTTCACCATTGACGGCCCCGAATATGGCCAGGTGTCGACGGTACCGCTGACCACCTTTCCACGGACCGAGATGATGAATTCCTTTCTCGGACGGGTCAACTACTCGTTCAAGAGCAAATACAGCCTCACCGCCACCTTGCGTGCCGACGGATCCTCCAAGTTCGCCAAGGAGAACAAGTACAGTTATTTCCCCTCATTCGCCCTTGGCTGGAGGCTTTCGGAAGAAGAGATACTGCGCAACTCGCGCACGGTCAGCAACCTGAAACTCAGGGCCGGATGGGGACTCACGGGCAACCAGGCCATCAACCCCTACCAGACCTACGGGAATTACGGTGTGGCTTACTATGCCAATCCCGACAACACGACCGGGATTGCCTTTGCCCCCATCAATATTTCCAACCCCGATCTCAAATGGGAAACCACCATGCAAGTGAACCTGGGGCTTGACTTCGGGTTCCTCAGGGACAGGATATACGGCGCAGTCGACCTCTATTACAAGGAGACCAACGACCTGCTGCAGGAGATCGCGCTGCCCACATCCACAGGTTATGCCAGCATGCTGATCAACAGGGGCAGCGTCTCCAACCAGGGCGTTGACCTCAACCTCACAGGTGTCGTCGTTTCCACAAAGGACGCTTTCCTGTCCATCACAGGGAACTGGTCGCTGAACAGGAACAAGATCCTGAAGCTGGGCATTCCCGACTCCCCCGTATACCTGGAAGGCGACTACCAAATGGAATCGTATTACCTTGGGGACAACATCTCCACCGGACAGTATTTCAAGTGTCCTGCCAACGTATTCATGGTCGGGCAACCCATCGGCCTGTTCTTTGGCTGGCAGACGGACGGCATTTACCAGGAAGGGGACACGGACATACTCGAAGGCTTTCAACCGGGTGATGTGAAAATCGTAGACCTCGACGGCGACGGGGAAATCACCGTAGCCGACAGGACCATACTTGGGGACCCCAATCCCGATTTCACCTACGGCCTGAATGTTGACTTCAGCTACAAGCGCTTCTCGTTCAACATGCTGTTCTATGGGGTCTACGGAAACGACATCGCCAATGGGGCCGCACTCCGGTACTATTATGCCAATGGCGACGGGCAGAACATCTTTCCGGCGGCCTACCATGAAGCGTGGCGTCCCGACAGCCCGTCAGACGAATATGCGCGCATCGGGTTCTCCGAGGAGAAGTTTGCGGCCATCACCGACCGCATCATCGAGAAAGGCAGTTACTTCCGACTCAATAACCTGTTGATCGGGTACGAAATTCCCCTTGAAAAAATGAAGAAATTCCAGGTCTATGCGTCCGTACAGAACCTTTTCACCATCACAGGCTATTCCGGTTACGAGCCCAATATTACAAGTTTCCTCAATAATGGCAACATCCAGGGCGTTGACTGGAATGAGTTCCCCAATGCACGAACCTATATGGTTGGATTGAATGTCAGTTTTTAGTAACACCCGAAAAACAACAGATATGAATACGCTCAAGAAACTACCCATCATAATACTCTCCGGCATCATACTGAATGCCTGCAGCCTGGAGGAGGAGCCTACATTCCTGTCGGAAGCAAGCGCCTATGCGAACCTCAAAAATGCCCATGCAACCCTGGATGGCGTCTACTCTTCGCTGGCAGCCTACAACTATTTCGGTTACGATTTCATTTACTGCACCTATGGCAATTCAGGTTTTTATGTATCGGGCATTCAGAACAGCAACCAGTCCACCGACAACCGCTTTCTCTGCTCGCTCCAGGCTCAACCCAGCGCCACTTACAACGAGAATACCTGGGAACAGACCTACCGGACCATCGACCGTGCCAACAATATCATCTCCCATATTGCCGAAATAGGGGAACCGGTCAACGAGGACGACGTCGCCTGGAACAATATCCTGGGCGAAGCCTACTTCATCCGGGCATTCTGCTATTTCAACCTGGTCAGGTTATGGGGTGAGATCCCCCTGCGACTGGAACCGACCACGATGGTCAATGTCCACATGGCAAAATCATCCACCGACCTCGTCTTTACCAGGATTCTGCAAGATGCCGAGATGGCTAAAAAACTCATGTATCCCAGGGGGTCCGAGAGACCTGGATACCCGGCGCAGGAAGCCGCAAGCATGTTGAAGGCGAAAGTCTACATGCAAATGGCCACTACGGAAGACAATGTGCCTGTCATTGCCGAAAGCCTCTGGCAGCTCGCCTATGACGAGGCCAAATCAGTGTATGGGAAATATGCCCTGGTGAGCGATTATTTGCTCCTATGGGAGGAAACGGCAGGCAACAATACGGAAGAATCGATCTTCGAGGTCCAGTTCAACGACCTGGCAAGAAGCAATTACGTCAAGCTCTTCACCGCCAGCCAGGCCACAGTGGGCCCTACCTGGGGAAGACTGAGGATGAACGCGGAGCTCTATGATTCGCACATAAGTGCATATCCCGAAGACGAAACCAGGCTCAAGGGGACCTACGTGACCGGCTTTACCAAAATGAACAACGGCAACTACCAGAAATGCTACCCCGAGAACACCACCAGGAGTTCCTTCGGCAATGCGTTCAATTACCTCTACAAATATTTTGAGAAGAACCCGCAGAACTCGGGGAATTACAACTTTCAGAACTTCATCGTTTACCGGTATGCGGACCTGCTCCTCATGCTCGCTGAGATTTCCAACGAGCTGCAGAACGGCGAAGAGATGCAGTACCTCGAGGAAGTGCTCAGCCGGGTCGGACTCACACCTCATGACGAATATTACGAGGGCCAGGAGGGCTTCCGCAGGGCCATCATGTATGAGTACCGGTATGAACTGCTGGGCGAGGCCCATGACTGGTTCAATAACAGAAGGAGGGGATACCAATGGTTCAACACGGAGGTGATCATCCCGCACAACACCTATGAGAAGTTCAATGAGAACGTCGACGTGGTGTTGTACGACGACATGGCCACCGTGATGCACCTCCCCGTCCCCACAAGCGAAATCAACACCAACAACCTGATTGACAACTAGACAGCATGAAAAAGAAACACATCCTCACCATTGGGTCTCTGTTGATCGCCGGACAGTTCATACTAACTTCCTGTGAAAAAAAATATCCCGAAGATTTTGAACCTTATAATGCAGGATCATTGTCCGCAGCTGAAATTGCATTGACCTACAACAGCCCGCTCGTGACCTTGCCGGTCGCGGGTGCGATCGTCTCCGACACACCCACCTTTGCCATCAAGGGGCCATATATGTTTGAGATCGATACAGTATATGCGAGCCCGGAAGCCTCGTTCAATTACAACCGCTTCGGCATCAATGCGGAAACAGGCCAGATCAGTTATGACAACTCGAATGCAACGATCACGCAGGGTTCATACTTCGTGAATGTGGCGGTTTTGACCGTGACCGGCGTAGTCTATGTCGACTCCGTGCTTGAGATCAGGGTGCAGGATGTGCCCATACAGGTCATGGCGACCCCTGACAACGTGGTTGCAGATGCCCTGGAAACAGGGGTCATTTCGCAATTGTCGTACGAGGTCATCGGAAACCCCGATCCGCCGGTAGCCAATGTGACCTATACGGTCGAGCCGCCGGTTTCCGGCTTCTCGGTCAATGAAAATGGCGAAGTAATAAAAGACGCATCGACAGAGACCGGGGTCCATATCCTGTCGTTCAAGGCTTCGAGCAATTACGGGGACAGAATCTTTGATAACATCCTGACAGTCGAGGTAGTGGGGAGTGCTCCCACGCTCCAATACACCCAACAGGATGGGACGGCGCCGCTGACAGCGGTAACCCTGTCCCCCTGGTCGGCATACACCACAAGCGCACCCGTGATTGGAGGGATCACCGCGGAAAGCTGGTCGCTGATCCTTCCGGGCTCAGCCCCGCCTCAAATGACCGGCAGCATGTCCATCGGCAGCGACGGCAGCATAACAGTCGCAGCCGACAGCAACATCCCCGAAGGGGATTACCTGATCGGGGTGAGCGTTAACGGTGCCGGGGCGAACTTTGAGTTTCCCGACCTCTTTACCCTGACCGTCGAAACGCGGTGGAATGAAACCCCCGTGCTGTCAGAAACATTCGATTACGCCCTTGAAGGCGGCACCCCGCTTGAAGCGCCCTTCTCATCGCTCACGGTGAATGATGGGGTCCCCGACAAGACGTTCACTGCCCTGAACTTCATCAAGGACGATCCGCCCCGCAACCTGCACTCCGCCCGTTTGTTCTATGCAAAAGACGGCAGTTATGACGTGGTAATGATCCTGGAACTGACAAATTCCGGATCATGGAGGGACCTCAGGGTCAAGTTCTCGGAGTTTTTCGGGTACGGTGCAGCTGCCGTGGAACTTTTCGACAGGACCCTGTGGTACGCACACGATAATGAGGCGGCAAACGGTACGTTCACGCCTTCGAACTGGACCCAGGTGATGGCAAGCGACGACCCGGACTGGCTTACGGAAAACCTCTGGGCAGCGCCTGAGACATTCAATGACGGGGACCTGCCTTCAACCCCTTATAAACAACTCGGCGGGCTGGATCCGCAACAAAATGACATTTTCATCTGCTGGAGGTATTATACGGACGGAAGTCCGGACACAGGCGCGCAATGGTTCCTCGATGACGTATTCGTACAGGCTGCAGAGGCCTATGCTGCAGAGGAAGAGTAGTGATTGTTTTTTCAGGAGAGGGACAACTCGTCGAGGGTTGTCCTTCTTTAAACAGCGGGATACAATTCGTCACAGCAATCTGCTTACATTGACATGCAACATCAAAATCACAAGCGACTCTTTTCCAGGCCATTGATCCTGATATTCTTCCCCCTCGCTGTGGCAGGAACCACCCTGTTCATGGTCCAGGTAGCCGATCAAAGTGAAAATCGGCCCAACATCCTCTTCATCATGAGCGATGACCATACCACGCAGGCCATTACCGCCTATGATTCGATCTATGCCGAGTATTTTACCACCCCCAACATCGACCGGCTTGCCCTGGAGGGGATGCGGTTTGACCGCGTGTATTGCGCCAATGCCATCTGCGGACCCAGCCGGGCGATAATCCTCACAGGAAAATACAGCCACAGGAACGGTTACTTCAAGAATGAAAGCGGCGGGCATTTCAACCCGGAACAGTGGACCTTCGCCGAAGAACTTCATGCACGTGGCTATGCCACCGCCATGGTCGGCAAGTGGCACCTGGGGACTGAACCAAGGGGCTTCGACTATTACATGTATCACAACAACCCCGGGCAACAGGGTTATTATTTCGATCCGGTCTACAACCTGAACGGCGAACAGGTCACCCTGCCGGGATATTGCACGGACATCACCACCGACACTGCGCTCGCATGGCTCGGCCGGACATGGGATGGCAAGAAGCCGTTCGCCATGCTGCTCCATTACAAGGCGCCCCATCGCAACTGGTTCCCCCCCGCAAAATACCAGGACCTCTATCCCGGTGAAGAGCTGCCCTATCCTGCCACATTCCAGGACAACTATGAAGGCAGGGAAAAAACAGCAGGCGATGCCTGGATGACCATGGATTACCTCAACCGAAAGGACATGAAAATGATCCCTCCGGATACCCTTGACAGTGAGATGCTGTTTGCCTGGGAGGAGTACGGGAATAACCCGGGTGAGGCCATCATGCCCGAAGGCTGCACAACAGCGGAGGAGGCGAGGAAATGGAAATACCAGCGGTTCATCAAGGATTACCTGGCGTGCGTCAGGTCGGTCGACGACAACGTGGGCCGCGTGCTGGATTTCCTCGACGAGAACGGCCTGGCCGACAATACGATCGTGGTTTACACCGGCGACCAGGGATTCTTCCTGGGCGACCATGGCTTCTTCGACAAGCGCTTCATCTATGAGGAATCTTTCAGGATGCCTTTCCTGATGCGCTATCCCGAAAAGATCGATATGGGGACGACAAACAGGGACCTGATATCCAACGTGGACTTTGCCCCCACCCTGCTCGATTTTGCAGGCATTGACGCACCCCCCGACATCCAGGGAATCAGCTTCAGGGGACAGGCTGAAGGGAAGATCGCAGAAAGATGGCGCGATGCGGTTTACTATCACTATTATGAATGGCCCTTCTGGCATCATGTGCAGCCCCACTACGGAATGCGGACAGACCGGTACAAGATCGCGCATTTCTATTACAACATGGATGAATGGGAGTTCTATGACCTGGAACAGGACCCTCATGAATTGCACAACGCCATTGACGACACGCTGTATGCCGCGATCATAGAGAAAATGAAGGCGCGCCTCGGAACGCTGATGGAGGAAGTGGGTGATACGGGGTCCGTGGAGGATTTCAGAAGAATAACAGACACTGACTTTGGAGCTATAAACTAATTACATATGGATTTCAGAAAGTTAACTCAGATCGTGATTGTCCTGGCTTTCGCCTTACAGGGATCATATTCGGTCGGCCAGCAGCACAAGAACATCCTGTTCATTGCCGTGGACGACCTCAAGCCGACCATCGGCGCTTTCGGGGATGAGTTTGCCAAAACACCCAACATGGACAAGCTGGCGTCGTCCGGTTATGTGTTCACCCAGCACTATGTGCAACAGGCCGTGTGCGCCCCTTCCAGGGCCAGCCTGCTGACCGGCTGGAGACCCGACCGGACCCGGGTCACGGACCTGAAGACCCTCATCAGGGACGAGAACCCCGATATCGTGACCATGCCGCAGCACTTCAGGGCCAACGGATATGTCACCTACGCAACGGGAAAGATATTTGATCCGCGGAGTGTCGACAAGGACTATGATCCTGTCTCATGGTCGGTCCCCTACACGCAACCGCACAAGCTGCAAGGCTCGGGCCCTGATCCAGTGCTGGGCGCTTACCAATCGGAAGATCATATCATTCAATATAAATTATACGAGTCCATGGCCGAGGCCAAAGGGATGACAGGGAACAAAAAGAACAACTTCGTTCGCGAGAACTTCAAGCCCTCCACCGAAAGGGCCGACGTGGCCGATGATGCCTACGATGACGGCAGGATCGCCAATGATGCGGTGCAGAGGATCGAAGAGTTCTCCAAGGCCGACAGCCCCTTCCTGCTCATGGTGGGGTTCAAGAAACCGCACCTGCCGTTCGTGGCGCCTGCCAGGTACTGGGACATGTACGATCCGAAAGAGATCGAACTGGCCGAGTACCAGAAACATTCCCGCGGCGGCCCCGACCTCGCCTACCATAACAGCGGCGAGTTGCGCTCCTACACCGACATCCCTCCGGAATTCGATGACAATGGGATGCTTGGCAAAGACAAGCAAAGGGAACTGATCCACGGCTACTATGCGGCCACTTCCTACATCGACGCCCAGATCGGCAAGCTCCTGGCCAAACTGGAGGAAAAGGGACTTACAGAGAATACCATCGTCGTGCTTTGGGGCGATCATGGCTGGCACCTCGGTGACCACGGATTATGGTGCAAGCATACCAACTTCGAGCATGCTACCCGCTCCCCCCTGATCATTGCGGACCCATCGGCCACACCAGGTTCCACCAGCATACCGGTTGAAACCCTGGACATCTTCCCTACCCTGTGTGCTTTGACGGGTGTCAGCCCCGAGCCGACACTGCAGGGAAAAAGCCTGGTGCCTATCCTGGAGGGAGAGGAGCCTGAAAAACGATATGCCGTCTCGCAATGGCCCAAGCGGGAGAAGAACGGCATGGGTTATACCCTGCGCACGGAGCGCTACCGCTATACCGAATGGTACAAGGAATATGAAAGCACCAGGCCACGCAGCGACGACAACCTCCTTGCCAGTGAATTGTACGATTATGCCGAGGATCCGCTTGAAAGCAAGAACCTGGTCGATGACAAGGAATACGCCGTGGTGCTCGCCGAGCACCAGGAGTTGCTTCACGGGTTCCTTGACGCCCAGGTCGGCACCGCCATGCCCTCGGCCTCGGCCCTGCCCCTCCTGGCAGATGAGACGCCCGGCAAGCCAAAGGGAACACCGCTCAGGGTACTGGTCGAACAGAATTTCAAACCCGGTTCAGTCTTCATCGGGTCCACAGTGGCTTCATCCTACTTGAAGACCGATGCGGAAACCCTGCTGGCAGAACAGTTTTCCTATTCCGTTCCCGAAAATGCCGCCAAACAGTCCGTCATCCATCCCGATCCGGAAACATGGAGGTGGAACAGGATGGATAAATTGCTGAAGTTTGCGGAAGAGAACAACATCGTCATGCGTCTCCATGGCCCGGTAAGCCCGCAGGCCTCCAGATGGGCCAAGACCGACTCCCGGACCCCGGAAGAACTGCTCCAGGTATTGACCGAATACATGACCGAGCAATGCAAGCGGTACAACGGGAATCCTTCGGTGAAATGGATGGATGTGGTGAACGAGACCGTTGACCGCAACGGTGAATGGTTCGGGCCGAAGCCCGGGACAGACAAATGGGAGAACCCGTGGCTCTCCATCGGGTTGAACGACGACGGCATCCCGGTATATATCGTCAAGGCATTTGAGATCGCCAACACATATGCTCCCGACATCAGCCTCGTCTTCAACCAACACCTTGGCATGGAACCACACGTCTGGGAAAAAGTGAAAGAGGTCATCCTTTACCTCAAAGGAAAGGGATTGCGGGTGGACGGGATCGGATGGCAGGCACACCTCAAGTCCGAAGACCCGCTGGCCTTCACGGAAAGCGACCTGGACTACCTGGCGGGACTGATCGACTGGGCACACGCCAACGGCCTGGAGTTCCATGTAACGGAGATCGATTACAGGATCTCCGGCAGCGTGGACGAGGCCGCCCTCAACAGGCAGGCCGATGCCTACGCCAACATCCTGAAAGTATTGCTGAGCAAACGCAACTCGGGCGTGGTCACCTACAATACCTGGGGACTGATGGACGGCGAGGACGACAGCGAATACCATAATGGCTTCAGGTTCATATTCGACCGGCAACTGCGGGCAAAACCCGCATATTATGCGATCCAGGAGGTGTTATCCAACCCGGACGCCCTAACACCAGCCCTGCCCAGGTCGTCAACGGTGGACGACAATAAGAACATCCTTGAAAATGCGGGCTTTGAAGAAGGGAAGAAGCCCTGGGTGACCTTCGGGGAGTCAGAGATCGTCACCGGCACGGGGCAACGCAGCGGCAACGCCTGCGCCAGGCTCAACCAGGACAGGTCAGGTGTCAAGCAGGTGACAAAGGTAAAACCCAACACGGACTATGTACTGACGGCATGGCTCAAATCAGAAAATGGAGAGGCAGTCGTTTTGAAAGCCAAGACCGGTGATGAAGACCTGGCCAAACAAAGGGTCACCGAGAGTGAGTATACCCTCGTCACACTGGAATTCAACACCGGCGAAAACCGGGAGATCAGCATCAACTTCACCAAATGGAATTCCGGATCCGGCCGGGCCTGGGCTGACGATTTCTACCTGGTGGAGAAAAAATAGATATTACATGGTCCGGTTGTTTATCATCGCCCTCATGTTCCTCAGCCTTGCCGCGGAAGCGCAAAACGTCTCGCGCCAGGCTGCCCGTGAATTCAACAAAAAACTGGGACGGGGCATCAATTTCATGGCCTCCAAGATCAACGGGGGCTATCATGACCCCTTCGATTTCAACCTGATCAGGGAAAATAAATTCACCCACGTCAGGATCGGAAGCAGGGTGTGGCAATATGTGGGGAACCCGCCCAATTACACGATCGACCCCGAAAAGCTCGATTCATACAAGAATGCGGTGGACTGGGCGCTCGACCACGACCTGATGGTCGTCATGGACCCGATCCATGCCTGGACGGAATACACCGACGAGGATCTCCCCAGTTTGATCAGCATTTGGGAGCAGATCGCAGAAATGTTCGAGGGTTATCCCCTCGACAGGGTAGCCTTCGAGATCTTCAACGAGCCCTGGAGCTACGACTTTGACCTGAAGGCCATGCTGGACGGCTGCATCGGTGCGATACGTACCTTGCCGGGAAATGCAGCACGGATCGTCATTGTTTCGGGCCAGTCCTTCAGCACGCGCCAGGCCCTCATCGATGCGTTCAACAACAATGTGGTGTTTCCCACCGACGACCCCTATCTGATCGGCACCTTCCATTATTATGACCCCCGGCCTTTTACCAACCAGGGCGACAGCAACCTGACCTGGGCTGCGGGTGGTGACGCCGACCCGGAATGGATGGAGACCATCGACAAGTTCCAGGAAGTGGTGGATGCCAACAACCTCTGGGCAGCCGTGAACAATACGGAGCCCCTCCCGATCTACAACGGGGAATACGGTGTGGACAACGGGGCCCCCGCCGAGGACCGGGTCCGCTGGCTGTGGTGGGTAAGGATGGTGTCGGAACAAATGGGCTTCTCCAACGCCCTCTGGACACTTTACAACAAGAGCCCCGACGCCAAAGGCCTCGGCCCCTGGGAGTACATCCAGAAGATCGATCCGACAACCCGCTACCTCGACCAGCCCGTCCTGGTACCCTACCGGAATCGCTACGAGGTGGAAAAGGGCATGCTCAACGGGTCCCTCACCATCGCCCACTGGCAGGGAAGCTCGGACGACACCCTCGTGAGCTGCTACCAGGCCGGCAGCGGCGACAACGTGATCCTCGACAACATCTACATTGCCAAGGGAGGCATCTACGACGCCACTTTACGGTACCTGAACAACGGCAGTGATGCGGTAATCCTCTGCATCGGATCCGGCGCCGCAAACCAACAGGCCGACTCCGTCAAACTGAAGCTCCTGCCAACAGGCAACGAATGGACAACAGCAACCGTTCCCCTGGAATTCATGACGGGCACCGACAACCAGGTCCTGTTGCGGCTGGAGTCCCAGGCCAGCGACCTCCACCTCGATTATTTGGTCGTCACACAGGGCATCTTTTATGACAATCTCTACCCATCAAAGGCCTCGGAGATCATCTATGCGGGAATATCGGGGCAGCTGAAAGCGAACCTGGAAGTCGTGCCGGTCCCCGCTCACGACACCGTCTTCATCCGGGGGGAATTCAACCAGTGGGAGCTCTATTCGCGCACCGGCAGGAAAATCCGCTCCGGCAGCCAGGCGGCGGTCCCTGTCTGCGACCTCGACCATGGCCTCTATGTGCTGCGTGTGGATGGCTCTCCCTTCAAAATAATCGTCCATTGAAGCAGAAAGGGATTGACCGGTGGCGCGCCCTGCCCGCGATGGCTGCGATCCTCCTGATCCTGCCGCTGCTCCTGCCGGGGCCTGCCGCGGCATTCGCCCAAGAGTCCAGGCCCAACATCCTCTGGATCACCTGCGAAGACATCAGTCCCTACCTCTCCATGTATGGCGATTCCACCGCCCGCACTCCCAACCTTGACAGGCTGGCGGCAGAGGGAACCACCTATCAGAATGCCTTCGCAACCGTAGCAGTCTGTGCCCCGAACCGCTCCTCCCTGATCACGGGGATGTACCCCACCTCCATCGGCACCATGCACATGCGTGCGGGAAAGGATGTGATGGGCTGGGGTGCCAGGGACTATTCCGGACCCTGCAAGGCCGTCGACATCAACGGCGACAGCGTACCACTGTATGCCGCCGTAATACCGCCACATGTCCGGTGTTTCACCGAATATCTGCGGAAAGCGGGATACTATTGCACCAACAGCCAAAAAACCGATTACCAGTTCGCAGCCCCGGTGACGGCCTGGGATGAAAACGGCCCCGAAGCACACTGGAGGAACAGGCAGCCGGGACAGCCTTTCTTTGCAGTTTTCAACCATGGCATCACCCACGAATCCAGGATATGGAAAAACATGCAGCTGGCTCAGACTGTACCGCCCGACTCCGTTCCCCTGCCGCACTACTTTCCCGATGACAGCATCATCCGGCAGGATGTGGCCCGCAATTATTCAAACATCGAGCTGCTCGACCGGGAGGTCGGCGAGCGGCTTCGTCAACTTGAAGAGGACGGCCTGCTGGACAACACGATCATCTTTTTCTTCAGCGACCACGGCGGCCCACTCCCCCGGGGTAAAAGGGAAATTTATGATTCAGGGCTGAGAACGCCCCTGCTGATCCGGCTCCCCAACCAACCCGGGGGAAAGATGGAGGAGCGGCTGGTATCGCATGTGGACCTGGCGCCTACGGTGCTCGCCCTGGCGGGCGTCGACATCCCCGGGCACATGCAGGGCGAAGCCTTCCTGGGACCCGGCACTGCAGGCCGGTCAAGGGATCATATCTTCGGTTCGGGCGACCGTTTCGATGAGTTCACCGACAGGATCCGCATCGCCAGGGACAAGCGATGGCTGTATGTTAGGAATTACCATCCAGAACTGCCCGCTTACAAGGATATCGCCTATCGAAGGAACATGGACATGATGAACCAGCTGCTTGACCTGGAGCGTGAGGGTCGGCTAAATGGAGACCAAAGCTACTGGTTCCGGCCGGTAAAGACCAAAGAGGAGCTTTATGATTGCGAAAACGACCCTGAGAACCTTCACAACCTGATCGACGACACGGCCTTTGTGGACAAGGTCCTCGAATTGCGGGCCGCACTTGACGGCTGGCTGGCGAAGACCGGCGACAGGGCCGTTGTTCCCGAGAAGCAAATGTACCTCGAAATGTGGCCCGGCGGGGTACAACCGGCAACTGCCAGACCGCAGGTGAGCACAGTTGATGACTTTGCCCGGATAAGCTGTGAAACTGAGGGAGCCTCCATCGGATTCATCATCTCCGAAGAGCGGATCAAACCGGGGCTGGACTCAGGCTGGTCAATCTACAAGGAGCCAATAAAAGTAAGGAAAGGTCTCTTCTTGTATACGGTTTCTCAGCGGATCGGCTTCAGGGAAAGTGAGATCGTGACCCATGAATTCTGACGCAGGAGGGCCTTTTCTGACATGATGCATCCCCGCCTCCTGACCTCCGGCAGGCAGCTGTAACAATCCCCTTGGAGGTGATCCCAATAAAACGTATCTTTATATTCCCGGCTGCGGGGACAACATTGCCCTTATTGCAAAAGGAGGACGGCCAGGTTCAATCTCGAAATCAGTGAATTATGAAAAATCAAACAGTTTCCGTCCTGATCTGTTTTGCCGGCATCTTCACCCTGGGCGCACAGACCGGCCAACCCCTCCAGGGACCCTACCTGGGCCAGCAGCTGCCCGGGATGCAAAGCCAGGTCTTCGCTCCGGGATTCATCTCGACAGATGCCGGAGAGCTGAACGCCATGTTCTGCTGTGATGGGCGGGAGTTCTATTTTTCTCGCCGCGGAATCCCCGGAACGCCATCCATGCTTATGGTATCCAGACGGGCGAACGACAGGTGGTCGGCACCCGAACCCCTGGAGTTCTCCGGGACTTATGATGACATCGATCTGTTCATGACACCTGAGGGGGAATCCATCGTCTTCTGCTCGAGGAGGCCGGTCACGGGTCCCGAAATTGAAAAAGCTGATCACGATTTTTGGATCTCCCATCGGGCGGAGGACGGCTGGTCTGAACCTGAGCCTTTTGCCGCGGGGGTCATGTCGGATGCTGAGGATTATTATCCCGTACTCACGGAAAATGGAAACCTCTATTTTAATTCTCAACGTGGCGGCCAGAGGGGAAACAATATTTATCTTTCACGATTCCTGGACGGCACGTATTCCGCGGCTGAAATACTCCCGGAACCCATCAACAGCGAACATTGGGAATTTGATGCCTTTGTCACGCCGGATGAACAAATGATCCTTTTTTCTTCGACCAGGCCGGGAGGATATGGAGGGGCCGACATCTACATCAGTTTCCGGGAAGACGACACGACCTGGTCGGCCCCTCGAAACCTGGGGCCGCAGGTCAACTCTGCAGGTTATGAATATGGAGCCAGCCTTCCGCCCGGCGGGGATTACCTGTTCTTCACCAGCAACAGGAATGGCAGCGAGGATATATTCTGGATCTCCGGGGAGGTCCTTCACCTGGCGACAGATACTGTTGCTGCTGAAGAAACCAGATCATACCCCGAGGTATTCATGGCTTACTTCAGACAACACTGGGATGACATTCATGATGTGATCATGCGGTACCACTACGAGGATCCATTGCTGACGGGAAAGGCCACCATTCAGATGACCTGGCGGCAGGGAAAACTCGCCGAGGCAACGGTAACGGAGAATTCGACAGGAAATGCCGCCTTCGGGGAATCACTCATCAGGGTCATGGAAGGTTGGTCCATACCGGGGATCGATCCTGCCTGGTCCTCCGCCCTGCCCATCCGGACATCCATCAAGGGCCGCGAGGATCCGCAATTCGCGAACAGGGGGATCCTTACCGGCAAAGTGACGGACCAGGCGAACGAACCGGTCGGCGGGGCCAGGGTGGTCCTGCAGGGAAAGGGAATCCTGCAGGGCAGGTCCGACACCTTATACGCCAACCGGGAGGGCATTTTCATCCAGACACTTATCCTCCCGGGGACCTGGGACCTGCATTGCAGCAAACCGGGGTACGGGACCCTCACCCTTGACGGGCTGGAATTCAGGGAAGGGAAGCACATCAAACACGACCTGATCCTGAAACAATGAGCACCGGGAACCACCAAGTACTGAACCTTCTGGACACCTGAGTGACAAGATCGGGGCGCCCCTGTCGAATTGCCATTTTACCCCGTCGACGTATTGATTAATTGCCTATTTTTGCACCCCTGAAACAACTCTGATACAATAGAATTAAATTTAGCACACAGGAATGAACATTACCAAAGAAGATACAGGGGACCTCACCGCGACCATCAAGGTGGAAGTGGCGCCTGAAGATTACAACGAAAAGGTGACCCATGCCCTCAGGGAGCTGCAGCGCAAGACGACCATGAAAGGCTTCAGGCCCGGAAAGGTGCCCTTCGGGCTGGTGAGCAAGATGTACAGGAAAAGCGCCATGGCCGAAGAGGTCAACAAGCTCCTCTCCGAGTCGTTGAACAATTACCTGCTGGACAACAAGATCGAGGTGCTGGGGTACCCCATGGCCGGGAAGGACAGGGAGAACAAGGCCGATTTCGACAACGACGAGGCCTTTGAGTTCTATTTCGACATCGGCATCGCCCCGGAGATCGACCTCGCACTCAGTGACCAGGTCGAGGTCGAATACAACGAGATCAAAGTGGAAGACGACAAAGTGGACGGTTACATGAAAGAGGTCAGGCAACGCTACGGCAACCCCGTGAACCCTGAGAAGGCCGAGAAGGGCGACTTGCTGCGCGGCGAGATCGCCGAGCTCGACAAGGAGGGCAACCCGGTGGAGGGCGGCGTGACCAACAACACCTCCCTCTCCATCGATTTCATCAAGGATGAAAAAGTGCAAAAGCAATTCATCGGCAGCAAGGTGGGCGACAAGGTGACCTTCAACCCGCTGGCAGCCACCGGGAACGAGGGCGAAACAGCCTCCCTCCTGGGCATCCGGCGAGAGGACAGGGAGAAGCTCGAGGCCGACTACCTGTTCACCCTCACCGAGATCTCCAGGATCGAGCCGGCCGAGGTGAACGCGGAGTTCTTCGCCAAGGTATACCCCGCCGCCAACATCGAAACGGAAGAAGCCTTCCGCGAAAAACTCAGGGATGAGGCCAGGGAGTACTTCCAGCGCGAAAGTGACGGCTTCTTCACCCACGAAGTGATCGAAAAACTGGTCCACGACACCGAAGTCAGGCTTCCCGACGAATTCCTGAAACGGTGGCTCGTCGACTCCGAGAACGAGATCACCGAAGAAACGGTGGAGCATGACTACAAGGACTACGTCAGGGCCATGAAACAGCAGCTCATCATCAACAAGATCGCCCGCGACCACGACGTGAAGGTCGAGCGCCAGGACATCAAGGACCACATCAAGCAGATGTACGCCAGGCAGTTCATGATCGACCTCGGGGACGAAGAGAAAAGCAAGCAGCTCGACACGCTCGCCGAGTCGGTCATGCGCAACGAAGAGGAGGTCAAGAAGATCTACGACCAGCTGTTCGACGAGAAGCTGCGGGAGCTTTTCAAAACCACGCTAAAGCTGAAGCGCACGCCCATCGCCTACGATGATTTCATAGAGAAAGTAAACGAACACCATCACAAACACCACCACCATGAGCATGAATAATGAATTCCGGAACTATGCCGTCAAGCACAGGGGCATCAGCAGCATGACCCTGCACAAATACGAATCCATCGCCAGCAACTACATCTCCCCGACCATCATCGAGGAGCGGCAGCTGAACATCGCCACCATGGACGTGTTCTCGAGGCTGATGATGGACCGCATCATCTTCCTGGGGGTGCCCATCGACGACTACGTGGCCAACATCATCCAGGCACAGCTCCTGTTCCTGGAGTCGACCGATCCGCGCAAGGACATCCAGATTTACCTCAACACGCCGGGCGGCAGCGTCTATGCCGGCCTGGGCATCTACGACACCATGCAGTACATCAAACCCGACGTAGCCACCATCTGCACGGGCATGGCGGCCAGCATGGGTGCCGTGCTGCTCTGTGCCGGGGAAAAGGGAAAGCGGACCGCCCTGCCCCACTCCCGGATCCTGATCCACCAGCCCATGGGCGGCGCCCAGGGCCAGGCTTCCGACATCGAGATCACCGCCCGGGAGATCCAGAAGCTGAAAAAGGAACTGTATGAGATCATCGCCAAGCATTCGGGCCAGACCTACAAAAAGATCTGGAAGGACGGCGACCGCGATTACTGGATGACCTCCGACGAGGCCAAGGAATACGGCATGATCGACGAGGTGCTGCAGAGGAACTCGGACAAGTAGCGGTAACCCCTGCACATCCATTGAGTAAAACAGCTAAACGCCACTGTTATGGTTAAGAAAATAGAACGGTGCTCTTTCTGCGGCCGCGAGAAATCGCAGACCAACGTCCTGATCGCCGGCCTCGACGCGCATATCTGCGACTACTGCGTCAACCAGGCCCAGCAGATCATCCATGAGGAGATCGCTGCCAAGGCCACCCACAAGCTGGGCAAGATCGACCTGCAGAAACCGCACGACATCAAGGCCTACCTCGACCAGTACGTCATCGGGCAGGATGAGGCCAAGATCGTCATGGCCGTGGCCGTATACAACCATTACAAACGGATCACCCAGCCCGAGAACCAGGAAGGTTTCGAGGACGTGGAGATCGAGAAGTCCAACATCATCATGGTGGGCGAAACGGGGACCGGCAAAACATTGCTCGCCCGCACCATCGCCCGCCTCCTCAAGGTGCCGTTCGCCATTGCCGATGCCACGGTGCTCACCGAGGCAGGATACGTGGGGGAAGATGTGGAGAGCATCCTCAGCCGCCTGCTGCAGGTGGCCGACTATAACGTGGCCGCCGCCGAAAAAGGGATCATCTTCATCGATGAGATCGACAAGATCGCCAGGAAGGGCGACAACCCCTCCATCACGCGCGACGTCTCGGGCGAAGGGGTGCAACAGGCCCTCCTCAAACTGCTGGAAGGATCGGTGGTGTCGGTGCCCCCGCAGGGCGGCCGCAAGCACCCCGAACAGAAGATGATACAGATCGACACCAGGAACATCCTGTTCATCGCCGGCGGCGCCTTCGACGGCATCGAAAAGATCATCGCATCGCGCATGCGCACCAACGTCATCGGGTATTCCTTCAAAGCCGGCGACGAGGAGGTCGACAAGGAGAACCTGCTCCAGTACATCTCCCCGCCCGACATCAAGA
>CAYLTG010000056.1:0-22127 GCA_964386225.1 uncultured Bacteroidales bacterium | reverse complement strand
ATCGCCAAGATCATGGACCGCATGGGCATCAAGGAGGGAGAGGTGATCCAGCATTCCATGATCTCCAAATCGATCGAAAGGGCGCAGAAAAAAGTGGAGGAGAACAACTTCGGGATCCGGAAGCGGCTGCTGGAATACGACGATGTCATGAACGCCCAGCGCGAAGTGATCTACAAGAAACGGAAGCATGCCCTTTTCGGCGACCGCCTGTCGATCGACATCTCCAACATGATGTACGACGCCATCGAACAAACCGTGATGGACCACCAGGATTCCCGCGATTATGAAGGCTTTAAAATGGAGCTGCTCAAGGTTTTCGCCATGGATGCGCCGTTCGATGAGAAGGATTTCCTGGCCGGTGACAAGGATGCGATGACCGAGCAGCTGTTCCATGCCCTGCACCTGGCTTACAAAAGAAAGAACGACCAGCTGCGGGAAAGGGCCATGCCGGTGATCAGGGATGTGTTCGAGAACAATTCACAGTACGAGAATATCGCCATCCCGATCACCGACGGTAAAAAGGAGATGCAGGTGGTGGCCAACCTCAAGCGGGCCTATGAGAACAACGGGCAGGAAGTGATCCTCGCCATTGAAAAGGGGGTGACGCTGAGCCACATTGACAATGCATGGAAAGAGCACCTCCGGGAGCTTGATGACCTCAAGCAATCGGTGCAAACGGCCACCTATGAGCAGAAAGATCCCCTCCTGATCTACAAGTTCGAGTCGTTCGAGCTCTTCAAAAGCATGGTCCAACGGACGAACAAGGAGATCGACTCGTTCCTGGTCAAATGCACATTGCCCGGACAGCAGGCCGACGTCAGGCAGGCGCAGGCCCCGCGGCGGACCGACATGTCGAGGTACAAGGAAGAGCGCACCGACCTACTGTCGCAGGCACACAGCAACACACAGGCCGAGCAGAAGACCCAGCCCGTGAAAAGGGAGAAGAAGGTGGGCCGCAACGATCCCTGCCCCTGCGGCAGCGGCAAGAAATACAAGCAGTGTCACGGCAAGGGGGCCTGACACGCCCGTTCCTGAATTCATGAATGATAATCCTTTGGCATGTCCATCATAGTTGATCACATAACAAAGACCTACGGCAGGCAGAAAGCCCTCGATGATGTCTCCTTCCGGGTGGATGCCGGGGAGGTTGTCGGTTTGCTAGGTCCCAACGGGGCCGGCAAGTCGACCATGATGAAGATCATCACCTGCTTCATCCCCCCCTCGGCGGGGACGGTGTCGGTGTATGGCCATGAT
Source organism: uncultured Bacteroidales bacterium (assembly GCA_964386225.1). Lineage (GTDB taxonomy): Bacteria > Bacteroidota > Bacteroidia > Bacteroidales > JAADJA01 > JAADJA01. The sequence continues at coordinate 20,873 of CAYLTG010000056.1, read as the reverse complement.
ATTTACGAGGATTCCATCGAGGTGCGGAAAAGGGTCGGCTACCTGCCGGAGAACAACCCGATGTATTACGACCTCTATGTGAAGGAGTACCTGGAATTCGTCGCGGGGTTGTACAAGATCGGGAACAGAGAAGAGCGGGTCGAAGAGATGATCGAGATCACCGGCCTGGAGCCTGAAAGGACCAAGAAGATCGGGACCCTTTCCAAGGGGTTCCGGCAGCGTGTCGGCCTGGCGCAGGCCCTCATCCACGACCCCGAAGTGCTGATCCTCGACGAGCCCACCTCGGGGCTGGACCCCAACCAGCTGGCCGACATACGGGCGCTCATCAAGAAGATCGGAAAAACGAAGACGATCATGCTCTCCACCCACATCATGCAGGAGGTGGAAGCGGTTTGCGACCGGGTGATCATCATCGACAAAGGCAGGATCGTGGCTGACGATTCCACCCAGAACCTGTCTGCACTGGGATCGGGAAAGAACCGGATCAGGGTCGAGTTCAACAGGCAGGTCGGGGCAGCCGACCTGAAGCGGATCCCCGGTGTCAGGGATGTGGAGAAGCGTTCGGCCACCACCTTCGAAGTGCTGGGAGAAGAAGGGGATATCCGTGAGCAGATATTCCAGTTCGCTGTCGCCAACGACCTGGTGGTCCTGTCCATGCAACAGGCCGGAAGGGGCATCGAGGAGGTATTCCAGCAACTCACTCAAGGCCAGAAGGACCATTGATTGCCCCGGCGCCGGTCTTTAAAGGTTTTTTATTTTGCTTCTGAACATAAATAGTTATTTTTGCCGGCAAAAGTGGAAAGATTTGATTGATTGCAACCACTGGAAAAAATGCTAAAGCAATTCTCCTGAAGGTCAGCCAATCTTTTCCATGAATTTCTAAGTTCTTAACCTTCTAAAAAAAATTGATATTATGGGATATTTATTCACTTCAGAATCTGTTTCTGAAGGTCACCCTGACAAGGTCGCCGACCAGATCTCCGATGCCATGGTTGACGAGTTCCTGGCATTCGACCCCGAATCGAAAGTAGCCGTTGAAACCCTTGTGACCACCGGCCAGGTTGTCGTGGCAGGCGAGGTCAAGTCGAAGGCATACATCGATGTGCCCGAGATTGCGCGCCGCGTCATCAATTCCATCGGGTATACCAAGGGGGAGTACCGTTTTGAAGGGGATTCCTGCGGGGTCCTCAATGCCATTCACGAGCAGTCGCCCGATATCAACCGCGGCGTCGACAGGGCCGACAAATACGAACAGGGTGCCGGCGACCAGGGGATGATGTTCGGCTATGCCTGCAGGGAGACCGATGATTACATGCCGCTCGCCCTCGACATCGCCCATATCCTGTTGCAGGAACTGGCTGCCATCCGGAGAGAGGGGAAGGAGATGACCTACCTGCGCCCGGATTCCAAATCGCAAGTCACCATCGAATACGGGGATGACAACCAACCCAGACGTGTCCACACGATCGTGGTGTCGACCCAGCATGATGAGTTTGACCGGGATGACGCCAGGATGCTGGAGAAGATCAAGCAGGACGTAAGGGATATCCTTATCCCCAGGGCCGTTTCGAAGCTGCCGCAGCGGGTCGGCAAGCTGTTCGACGATGAATTCATCCTTCACGTGAACCCCACCGGCAAGTTCGTCATCGGCGGACCCCACGGGGATACCGGACTGACGGGGAGGAAGATCATTGTGGATACCTACGGTGGGAAAGGTGCCCATGGCGGCGGCGCGTTTTCGGGCAAGGACCCATCAAAGGTCGACCGGTCGGCAGCCTATGCATCAAGGCACATCGCCAAGAACCTCGTGGCGGCAGGCGTGGCCGATGAAGTGCTTGTGCAGTTGTCCTATGCCATCGGGGTGGCCGAGCCAGTGGGTGTGTATGTCAATACATACGGCACCTCCAGGGTCGCGGTTGACGATGGCGAGATCGCAAACAAGATCAAAGGGATTTTCGATCTTCGCCCGGCGGCCATCGAGGAAAGGCTGAAGCTGAGGAACCCCATTTATTTCGAGTCGGCCTCTTACGGCCACATGGGCCGTTCGCCCAGGACGGTCGTGAAGGAATTCAAATCACCCTATTCCGGGGAAGTCAAAAAAGAGGTGGAACTGTTCACCTGGGAAAAGCTTGATTTCGTGGATGCGATCAGGAAGGTGTTCGGATTGTAACACTTTCGTACACATAAAAAAAGTCCCGCCGCTTGCGGGACTTTTCATTTCAGGTTGTTGTTTAGTGTTTGATGACCAATTTCTGAGTCAAGATCGACTCATTATCGATCAGAAGAGAGTAGAAATAAATACCTTCGGTCAAACCGGAAGTATTTACCTTGAGAGACCCCATCGTTTCGGTGATCTCTATTTCTTTGACCTTGGTGCCAAGCAGGTCGTAAAGCACGAATTCAACGCCTGTTTGTCCTGCCCTGAGCACATAGTCAATGGTTGCCAGATTGTTCGCCGGGTTGGGATAAATGGCCGAGAAAAACATCTTTGCCGTATCCGCTGATGCCATCCCGTCCAATCCGTCGCCGGAAGCGAACTGCTGGTCCCGCTCCTGCGCCATGGCAGGGATCAGGAGCAGACCGGTCAATGCAAAGAGTAAAAAACGTTTCATGGTCTAAAAGTTTTCTGCCCTTCAGCTGACCCTGTATTGTTCAGACAGCATTTTTTTAAGAACTGTTGCCTGAAGGGCACGATTTCATCGAAATAATGCAAATTTCATGCTAAAAAGTGTTAACAAGTCTTAAGAATTGCACCCGGCCGATACAACACATGAACACCGTTTCCTGTCTTTCCAATAAATGGCAGCTATTTTCCGTGGACAGCGCTGTCACAAATATTTAATGTAAATTTGTTGTCGTTACTAAAAAAAATCAAAATGAAAAAGAAGATCTACTTTCTGGCATTATTCCTTTCCATGTTTTACCTGGCCTCAGGACAATCACAGCGCCTGGTCCTGCTTGAACATTTCACGCAGGCGTCGTGCGGTCCATGTGCAACCTATAACCCGTCGATCCACACCCTGCTGACGAACAACCCCGATAAGATCACATCCATCATGTACCACACCAGCTGGCCCGGGATCGATCCCATGTACAACCACAATACGGTGGAGAACGGGGCCAGGACATCCTATTACAGCGTGAACAGCGTACCCAATTCCGTCCTTGACGGGAATATCTACAACGGTCACCCGAACGGTTGGAACATCAACACCGTCAATACGCGGTATGCTGTGGCTTCGCCTTTCGATTTGTATATTCATCATGATGTCAACACCTCCGAAGGTACCATCACGGTACAGATGCTGATCGTGGCCACCGAGGATGTGGATGCGGGGATGAAAGCACAACTGGCCGTCATCGAGAAGCACATCCATTTCAATTCGCCACCGGGCTCGAACGGGGAGGTGGATTTTTATAATGTGATGAAGAAACTCCTTCCGAACCAGGGCGGTGTCACCCTGCCGGCTTTCGAGTCGGGCGATTACATGATCCTTCAGCACGTATGGGAATACCAGAATGTATATGATACGGATGAACTGGCTGCCGTGGGATTTGTGCAGAACAATGCCAACAAGGAGGTCCTTCAGTCGGCCAACAGCAGCGATGAACCCTTTGCCCCGCTTTACGGCACAGATGTGGAGGTGACCGGGGTAGCTAACATATCCCTCACCAATTGCACCGGCAAGATCCAGCCTGAAGTGACGATCCGGAACAACGGCTCTGAAGCGCTGACCTCCCTCGAGATCAATTACTCGATGAACGGGGGAGACGCCGTTACCTATTCCTGGTCGGGGAATCTCGGGTTCCTCGAGGCCGAGACCATCCTGCTGGACGAATCGGTGTTTGCCGTTGAACCGGAGAATGTGCTCGAAGTGGTGCTTGAAAGCCCCAACGGCCAGACAGATGAATACCTTAAGAACAACAGCCGTGAGATCGAGGTCGACCTGGCCCCGCTTGGCCAGCCCACCATGGTGCTTTACATGATATTGGATGACAACCCGGAGGAGATCACCTGGGAGGTAACCAACTATGAGGGTGACGTCATCCATTCCGGTGGACCATACTCCAACCCCGGCCAAACGGTTTTGGAACAGCTGGCATTCGAGAGCACGAACTGTTATACCTTCACCATCTATGATGAAGGGGGTGACGGACTGTCGCAGGGGGGAAGCGTGGCATTCGGCTACGGGAGCACCTACCTGATCAACGAGGTGAATTTCGGAAGCAAGGCCCAGGCCCAGTTCAGAATAGAATTCACCGGCATCGCAGGGAGTGTTGGCGACATGGACTTCAGTATCTATCCGAATCCTGCCGGGCAATACGTTTATATATCATCCTCCGCGACCGGTGTGACACATTTTACCTATTCCCTGGTCAATACGCTGGGTCAGGTGGTCCTGGAAGGCGGGTCTTCGGGTCAGCTGCAGCCGGGTGATGCCACCAGGATCGACATTGACGGAATACCTGCGGGGATCTATTCATTGCAGATCAAGGCAGGGGAAAACACCATCGCCAGGAAATTAATGATCTCAGGATCCGAATAGAAGGGATACTTCCGGGCAGCCATCCTATCCCCGGATCAGGAGGGGGATGATGATGACCGGACGTAAAATGATGAGAAGGGCGGGATGACGGTCATCCTGCCCTTATTTGTTTCCATAGAACCGCGACCGGATGTAATTGTATACCTCGCTTACCGGCATCGGGGTGGTGGCCGGACCTGTCCTGACAAAGAACACCTCTTCGTTGTTGTAAGTCAGGTAGGCAGGGGAGGGGGCCGGTTTGACATCCACCCTGAGGACCTGTTCTCCATTTGACTGTTCCACGGTGCCTTTCACGAACCGGGCGTGCTCCGTCCCGATGCGCTCCTGGAGGATCCTGGTCAGGTGAAGCAGCACGTGGTCGGAGTCCTGGAACTGGTCATGGGAGATGCCGATGATGTTCCTGTCGTCGTCCACTCCGACGATGAGCGTTCCGCCGGAGGTGTTCAGGAAGGCGGCGATCGTCTTGAGCACTGCATGCTCGATCTCCTTGCCGTATTTTTTCGTGTGAAAGTTATACCGCATGGAGGATTTGAACTCCACGAACTCATTTTCGCCCAGATCGATGAGCCGCCGGGTGCTGATGTTCTGCGCACTTTCGAGGTAGGAGCTGAGCTTCCGGGCCAGTTCGAGGACGATCTTCAGCGCCGCTTCGGCAGGGATCCTGGAGGGGTCGAGGAGGTCTTCACTGTTCAGGCAGAACAGGAGGCTGGCCTCCCTGGCCTTCACGGTGCCGGTCCTCAGGTTGTTGTTCAGGAAGGCGATCTCGCCAAATATGTCCCCTTTCCCAAACCTCATGTCCTCCCCGCCGACCAGTTCAAGGATCAACTCGCCGTATCTCACGATATACAACACATGTTCCTTTTCCAGCCTCGAGAAAACGATTTGATCCCTGCCGACCTCCTTGGGGTAGAGGTGTTTAACGACAGCTTTCAGCTGTTGCTCATCCAGGGCCCTGAATACGGGGACACCCTGAAGGAAGGCGCTATGTTTGGGATCGTCAAAGTGCATGCCGGGATCTCAGAATAAACCGTTGATCAAATCCTCGCTGGCCATGTTCGGGACCGTCACCTTCAGGAGGGGTTCGGCCTCCATGGCCCTTTTGATTGCAAACACGGCACCATCGTTCCGGGCCCAGCTTCTGCGGGCGATCCCGTTGTTGACATCCCAGTGCAGCATCTGGCGCAGGCGCCTGTCGGCATCTTCCGATCCGTCGAGCACCATGCCGAACCCGCCATTGATCACTTCGCCCCAACCGACGCCGCCGCCGTTGTGGATCGACACCCAGGTGGCACCCCGGAAGGAATCACCGATCACGTTATGGATGGCCATATCGGCAGTGAACTGGGAACCGTCATAAATGTTCGAGGTCTCCCGGTATGGGGAGTCGGTGCCGGACACATCATGGTGGTCGCGTCCCAGGACGACCGGCGCGGAGATCCTGCCTTCCCGGATGGCCTTGTTGAAGGCGGCCGCAATTTTGGTCCTGCCTTCGCAGTCGGCATAGAGGATTCGGGCCTGGGAGCCGACGACGAGCTTGTTTTCTTTGGCTTCCCTGATCCAGCGGATATTGTCCTTCATCTGCTGTGTGATCTCGGGGGGGGCGGTGGCTGCGATCTCCTCAAGCACTTCCATGGCGATGTTGTCCGTCAGGTCAAGGTCTTCGGATTTCGAAGATGTGCAAACCCAGCGGAAGGGCCCGAACCCGTAGTCGAAGCACATGGGCCCCATGATGTCCTGCACATAGGAGGGGTACTTGAAGCTTCCGTCCCGGTTGGTGATGTCGGCACCGGCCCGGCTTGCTTCCAGCAGGAAGGCGTTGCCGTAATCGAAGAAATACATTCCCCGCGCCGCCAGTATATTGATGGCATTGACCTGCCTCACCAGCGATTCCTGCACCTTCTTCCTGAACTGTTCCGGGTCCCTGGCCATCATCTCGTTGGATTCGTCGTAGGTGAGGCCCGCCGGGTAATAGCCGCCCGCCCATGGGTTGTGAAGGGAGGTCTGGTCGGAGCCCATGTCCACGAAAATATCCCGTTCCACGAGCCTTTCCCAGAGGTCGACGATGTTGCCGAGGTAGGCGATGGAGTGGGGTTGCTTTTTCTCTTTCATCTCCAGGGCCACGTCAATGGCCTGGTCCACGTTGTCGGTGATGCCGTCGACCCATCCCTGCTCGAAGCGCTTGTAAGCTGCCTTGGGGTTGACCTCTGCCGTGATGCTTACGACCCCTGCGATGTTGGCCGCCTTGGGTTGCGCCCCGCTCATGCCTCCCAGTCCCGCCGTCACAAAGATCCTGCCTTCGAGGGGTTCGCCGGGCTTGCCGATCTTGCGGCCGGCGTTCATCACGGTGATGGTGGTGCCGTGCACGATCCCCTGCGGGCCAATGTACATAAAGGAGCCTGCCGTCATCTGGCCATATTGTGAAACGCCGAGGGCGTTGAATTTTTCCCAGTGGTCGGGGCTGGAATAATTGGGGATGACCATCCCGTTGGTGACCACAACGCGGGGTGCATCCCTGTGCGACGGGAAAAGCCCCATGGGGTGGCCCGAATAGAGGACGAGGGTCTGCTCGTCGGTCATTTCGGCCAGGTATTTCATGGTGAGCCTGTACTGAGCCCAATTCTGGAATACCGCGCCGTTGCCGCCGTAGGTAATGAGCTCGTGCGGGTGCTGTGCCACGGCATAATCGAGGTTGTTGCTGAGCATGAGCATGATGGCGGCAGCCTGGGTGGACCTGTGGGGAAATTCGTTGATGGACCGCGCGGTAATTTCATAGTCAGGCCTGAAACGGTACATGTAGATCCGGCCGTACCGGTCCAGTTCTTCCTTAAACTCGCGGGCCAGGACAGCGTGGTGTTTCGGGTCGAAATAACGCAGGGCGTTCTTCAGGGCCAGTTTCTTCTCTTCCGGGGTCAGGATGTCTTTTCGTACCGGCGCGTGGTTGATGTTTGGATCATGGGGCCGGGGTTCGGGCAATTCGTCCGGGATCCCCTCAAGCACGGCTGTTTTGAATTCTGCATCGCTCATAATGACAGTGTCTTGCATTTGGATATGTGGCAAAATTAGTCAATCCGGGAAAGAAAAATCCCATTTTCAGCGTATTATTTTAATCGCCCGGCCCTGACATCGACCGTAAACTTGTCCGGCGGCGCCGATAACTGATTCCTCCTTGACTTATGTGCTGCGATTTGGTAATTTGGTCCCTCAGATTACAGGAATTATTAGGCAAATTATCCATGGCTTCGGAACAGACCGACCGGTTTGTTCCGAAGTCTTTTTTTATGCTTGTTGCAAGGGTAACCGGAATCCCGGCCCGGGATGCGGAAACGCGCGTGAAGATCAGATCTTCTCCTTGGAGTTCTTCAGGATCTGGTAGAGGAACTCCCTGGCCCTGAAAAGCTGTGCCTTCACCGTGCCCAGCGGCAAATTCAGTTCCTGGGCGATTTCATCGTAGGAGAACTCCTTGAAATAACGGAGTTCGATCAGCGTGCGGTAGTGCGGTTTCAGTTTTTCCACCACTTCGTGCATCAGCTTGATCTTTTGTTTCTTCACCAGTTCCTCCTCCGGGTCGAGGGTCTCTGCGGGTATCTTGCTGGCCAGTTCGGTCCCGGTCTCATCATCATCGAAGGTCTGGTCCATGGAGAATGTGTACTTCTTCTTTTTCCGGATGAAATCGATGCAGTTGTTGGAAGCGATCTTGAACAACCAGGTGCTGAAGGCATAATCGGGCGTATACTGGTGAAGTTTCTTGAACGCCTTGCCAAACGCCTCGATGGTGAGGTCCTCCGCGTCATGGGGATTGTTGGTCATCTTCAGGAGCATGAAGTAGAGGGAATCCCTGTAATTCTTCATGAGGTCAGCATAGGCATGCTGATCACCATGCTCGATGGCACGCTGGACAAGTTTATAATCCCTCAGCGCTTTTTCCGTGAGGTGTGAGGTTACTTCCATTGACGTTGCTTGTAGACCAGGTTCGTGCTAACCATGACGGGGAAAATAAGTGCAATAATTAGCTCAATTACTGGCGAAATTAATAATATTTTTGGTTCCAACAACTTTTTGTGTGTCAAATTGAGAATGATCAGTTGACTCACCAGCCGGGAAAAAAACAGTCCAAGGACGAGGTATGGCGCAGTATTTAGAGCCAACAGGGTGATGAGGAGGGCTGTCATGACCATGTAGGACAGGGAAAATCCTCCCAAAATGATCTTGTGCCGGAATTTATAGTATTTGCCGGTGGAAAGGTGCCGCCGTTTCTGGAACCACCAGGTCCTGAACGAGGTTTTCGGGTCCGAGATGGTGAAGCTGTCGGGGCTGAATTGCAGGGCGGTGTTCTTCTTGCTGGCCACTTTGTTGATGAAAAGGTCGTCATCGCCCGAAGCGATGTTGTAATGGGAAATGAATCCCCTGTTCTCGATGAACAGTTTTTTGCGGTAGGCCAGGTTCCTGCCCACCCCCATATAGGGCAATCCCCACATGGCCAGTGAGAAATACTGCAATGCCGTGAATGCCGTTTCGTACCGGATGATCTTGTTGAGAAATCCCTTTTGCTCCCGGTATTTCCCATAGCCCAGCACGATCTCCTTCTCTTCCGAGAACCCGCCGGCCATGCTGCGTATCCAGTGGTTTCCCGCCGGGGTGCAGTCGGCGTCGGTTAGCAGCAGGTGATCATAAGCGGCCGACTTGATGCCGATGGCGAGGGGGAACTTCTTTCCCTTGAAGAAGTTGAGATCCTGTGTAATGGTGACGATCTTCAGATGTGCGTACTGCCGGGACAGGTCTTCCAGCAGAAAGATAGTCTCATCGTCGGAGGCATCATTCACCACCACCACCTCGAACCGGGGATAATCCTGTTCGAGGATGAGCGGGAGGTTTTTTTTCAGGCCGGGATATTCGTTCTTGGCCGAGAGCACCACCGAAACGGGGAGTCCGGAGCCGGGAATGGCCCCGGGCCTGCTGAATGCAAACCTGCCGTAGACGACGAGGAAATAGATGAGTTGTACCGCGGCGGCAAGAATGTAGACTACTAATAACCAGTCGATTATGCTATATGAGCTCAGTGGTTGCAAATGTGATGGTTGATTAAGGAAACACAAATTTATCCATACCTGTTCAATATGATCTATCTTTACCGGGCAGAATACTAACATTTTAATGTTGAAGAAAAGGAGTCATTGATGTCGGGTTTTCAGGTAGTTGCCAAAGACAAGGGAACCTCTGCGCGCGCGGGGGTGCTTGAAACCGGCCATGGGGAGATCCGGACCCCCATCTTCATGCCCGTAGGCACTGCCGGCTCGGTGAAAGCGGTGCACATCCCGGCCCTGAAGGAGGATGTGCGGGCCCAGATCATCCTCGGCAACACATATCACCTTTATTTGCGTCCCGGCCTGGAGGTCATCAGGGAGGCGGGGGGGTTGCACCGATTCAACGGATGGGACGGTCCCATCCTCACCGACAGCGGCGGCTACCAGGTCTATTCCCTGGCCAACACCAGGAAGCTCATGGAGGACGGGGTCCTCTTCAGTTCCCACATTGACGGCTCGAAGCACCGGTTTACCCCCGAGGGGGTGATCGACATACAGCGGGCGATCGGCGCCGACATCATCATGGCCTTTGATGAGTGCACCCCCTATCCCTGCGATTATGATTATGCCAGGAGGTCGATGGACCTGACCCATCGATGGCTCGACCGCTGTCTGGCCCATTTTGACCGGACCGAACCGGTGTACGGTCACCGCCAGCTGCTCTTTCCCATTGTCCAGGGAAGCACTTTCGAGGACCTTCGCAGGGCATCCGCCGAGGAGGTGGCCTCACGGAATGCAGAGGGCAATGCCATCGGCGGACTGTCAGTGGGTGAACCCCACGAGATGATGTATGCCATGACCGAGCTGGTCTGCGGCATCCTGCCGGTGGACAGGCCCCGCTACCTGATGGGGGTGGGGACCCCGGCGAACATCCTGGAAAGCATTGCCCTCGGGGTGGACATGTTCGACTGCGTGATCCCCACGCGCAATGCACGGCATGGGCTGCTCTACACCCGCGAAGGGATCATCAACATCAAGAACGAGAAGTGGAAGCACGACTTTTCGCCCCTCGACCCGCTTGGTACCTCCTTCGTCGACACCTTCTATTCCAGGGCGTACCTCAGGCACCTGGTGCAGTCGCAGGAGATGCTCGGAGGCATGATCGCAAGCCTTCACAACCTCGCTTTCTACCTCTGGCTGGTGCAGGAAGCCCGAAATAAAATCATGGAAGGGACGTTCCTGACGTGGAAGAATCAATTGGTGACGCAACTCGACAGGCGGCTTTAGCCATCCTGTAACAAGAACCCGCTACTGTGAGAAGATCATTGAAAAAACTTGATTTCTATATCATAAGGAAGTTCCTCGGGACTTTTTTCTATGCCATTTCGCTCCTCATCCTCATCGTCATCATTTTCGATATTTCCGAGAAGATCGATGAATTCCTTGAAGGGTATGCCACGCTCCGCGAGATCCTCTTCGACTATTACCTCAACTTCATCCCCTATTTCGTGAACCTGTTCAGTTACCTGTTCACATTCATCGCGGTGATCTACTTCACCTCCAAGATGGCCTACAACAGCGAGATCGTCGCCATCCTGAGCAGCGGCATCAGTTTCCGGAGGTTCCTGATGCCCTATCTCATCTCGGCTGTTATTCTCGGGCTTCTGTCGTTCTACCTGGCCAACTTTCTCATCCCGCGGACCAACAAGCGGATGATGGCCTTCGAAAAGACCTACCTGAAGAGCCCTTACCGGAACGTCGACCGCGACATACACATGCAGGTCAAGCCCGGAACATTCGTATACATGGAACGTTACGACAATGTGTCCAATGCCGGGTACAAATTTGCCCTGGAGGAGTTCAGGGACAACCAGCTCGTATACAAGCTCAACGCGACACGGATCCTCTGGGACAGCGTACAGGGCACCTGGTCGATCCAGGATTATGTGATCAGGAAGATCGACGGGCAACAGGAAGAGATCATCAAGGGGAAGCAGCTGGATACCCTCATCAACATGTTCCCGCATGAATTCACCTTCATCCTGGATGACATGAAGACCATGAATTTCAACGAACTCAACGATTTCATTGAGAAAGAGCGGCTCAAGGGTTCGACCCTGATCAAGGAATATGATGTGGAGAAGCAGAAGCGGATCGCGTTCCCGTTTGCCACCATCATCCTCACCGTGATCGGTGTCTCGATCTCCAGCAGAAAAGTGCGTGGCGGGATCGGCATGCACCTGGGGTTCGGACTGGCGCTTACCTTCACCTTCATCATGTTCCAGCAGGTGACCACGGTGTTTGCCACCCGCGGGAACCTGGCGCCATGGATGGCGGTGTGGATCCCGAACCTGCTGTACGGGGTGCTGGGCCTCTACCTCCTGAAGCGGGCGCCCAAATAGAAAGGCCGGCAGCCTTCTGCCGGGATTGGACGGTCGCAGGCCCTCCCTACCGCAGCGGTGACCTCCATACGAAGCACGCCGGGAAATTGGCTGGGACAGCCGGGAGGAGATTCATCCTGTAAATGCCGAAGAGCGCGGACCCCGAACCGGTCATGGATGCATATGCCGCACCCAGATCCAGGATCCTTTGTTTTATTTCGGCCAGCGCGGGATGCCGCTGGAAGACGGGTTGTTCAAAATCGTTGACCAGTCTCCCCTGCCAGTGCTCCGGAGCCATCCTGACGACCTCCCTGATCGGTTCCGTGCCGGGCCGGGGAGTGACCCAGCTGTATGCCATGGCCGTATTGATATGGACCGGAGGTTTCACGAGGAGGATCCCATATCCCTCCAGGCGGAGGTCGAGGGGTTCAAACTGGTCCCCCCTGCCAAAGGCCAGCTGGGTCCGGTTCCGGATGAAGAAGGCGCAGTCGGTGCCCAGTTCCCTTGCCATCGCTTCCATTTCGGCATCTGACAGTTGCAGGCCGAACAGTTCGTTCAGCAGTACAAGGGTGTGGGCGGCATCCGAGGACCCGCCGCCCAGCCCGGCACCCGCTGGGATGGACTTGTGAAGGTGGGCCCTCACCGGTCCGATGCCAAACTTCCGGTCGATCAGCCGGTAGGCCTTCATCACCAGGTTGTCCTTCCCCTCGTCGTCGAGTTCGATGCCGCTCATGGTGAAGCGGGTCCTCCCACCGCCGGGGATGATCTCCAATGCATCCCGGAGAGGGATCGGGAAAAGGACGGTCTCCACGTTGTGGAAGCCGTCGCTGCGCCTCTCCTTCACCGAGAGCCCCAGGTTGATCTTGCAAGCCGGAAAGATGACCATGGCAAATTAATACAACGCTAAATTATTGTAATTTTGAAAACCACATTTATTTTAGACGAAAAGGCGCAGATATGGCACTGATCAATTCGGTACTCTCGTGGCTCATGAAAAAGCGGTTCCATCAGATCGAGCTCTTCATGAAGTATCCGCATGAGGTGCAGCAGGAGCTTTTCAAAAAGCTGATCACATCGGCAAGGAATACGGAATGGGGGTTAAAATACGATTACAGGTCGATCACCAGCCAGGAGATCTTCCGTGACCGGGTGCCCCTGAACGACTATGATACGCTGAAGCCTTACATCGAGCGCCTTCGCCGGGGGGAGCAGAACATCCTGTGGAATTCCGAGATCAAGCTGTTTGCCAAGTCATCGGGCACCACTTCCGACAAAAGCAAGTACATCCCGGTGAGCCAGGAGGCCCTGGAAGAATGCCATTACAAAGGGGGGAAGGACATGCTCTCAATCTATTGCAACAACCACCCCGACACCCTCCTGTTCGACGGGCGGGGCCTGGCCATGGGAGGCAGCCACAACATCACCGAGATCAACAATGAGGTTTATTACGACGGGGACCTATCCGCCCTCATCGTGGAAAATCTCCCTTACTGGGCCGAGTTCATCCGTGTACCGAAAAAATCGGTGGCCCTGATGGACGAGTGGGAGCAGAAGATCGAGGTCATGGCGAAGGAGACCATGGAACATGATGTCACCAACATCCTGGGGGTGCCCTCCTGGACCCTGCTGCTGCTCCGCCGCATTTTGGAGATCACCGGCAAGCGGACCATCATGGAGGTGTGGCCCAACCTGGAGGTGTTCTTCCACGGGGGGGTTAATTTCATGCCCTATCGGGAGCAGTTCGACGAGATCATCGCCAATCCCACCATGAACTACATGGATACCTACAACGCCTCGGAGGGATTCATCGGTCTGCAGGACCGGACCGACTCGGATGAGCTGCTGCTGATGCTCGATTACGGGATCTTTTATGAGTTCATCCCCATGGACCACTTTCATGACGAGCATCCCAGGACGCTGCTTCTGCATGAAGTGGAGAAAGGGGTGAACTATGCCATGGTCATGTCCACCAATGGCGGGCTGTGGCGCTACGTCATCGGGGACACCGTCCGGTTCACATCGCTCGGACCATACCGGTTCCACATCACGGGCCGGACAAAGAACTTCGTCAATGCCGTGGGCGAGGAGGTGATCGAGGACAATGCCCTGAAGGCCCTGGCCATCGCCTGTGATAAAAGCGATGCTGCCATTGCGGAGTTTACCGTGGCGCCGGTCTATTTCAAGGGGCAGGAAAATGCGGCCCATGAATGGCTGATCGAATTCGAGAAGGCCCCTGATAACCTCGATTATTTCTCGGAAACGCTGGATAATGCCCTGAAGTCGCTCAATTCCGACTACGAGGCCAAACGGTACCACAACATGGTGCTCAGGGCGCCCGTTGTCCGGGCCCTGCCCGAACATACCTTCTACCGCTGGCTGAAAATGCGCAACAAGCTGGGCGGGCAGCACAAGGTGCCGCGCCTGTCGAACGACAGGGTCCACGTGGATGAGATCCTTTCCCTCGTTGATTAAAAAACTGGCGCCCATGCCGGCCCTGCGCGAAAAAATATTATTTTTAACCACTTAAAACAGGATCGAACATGCACATTGCCATTGCAGGAAACATAGGTTCCGGGAAAACCACGCTGACACGGTTGCTGGCCAAGCATTTCAAGTGGGAGGCGCACTATGAGGACGTTGACACCAATCCTTACCTGAACAGCTTTTACGAGGACATGCAACGGTGGTCGTTCAACCTGCAGATCTATTTCCTCAACAGCCGGTTCAGACAGATCCTGCAGATCAGGGAAAGCGGGAAGACGGTGGTGCAGGACCGCACCATCTATGAGGATGCCTACATCTTCGCACCGAACCTGCATTACATGAACCTGATGACCACCCGCGATTTCGAGAATTACATTTCGTTGTTCGAACTCATGAGCTCCCTGATCCAGGCCCCCGACCTGCTGATCTATCTCCGTGCGTCCGTGCCGACCCTGGTGAACCAGATCCAGAAACGGGGGCGCGACTACGAAGAGGCCATCCGCCTCGATTACCTGAAGCGGCTGAACGAGCGGTATGAAAGCTGGATCAGCAATTACAACCTGGGAAAGCTTCTGATCTTCGATGTCGACAACATCGACATCGAGGAGAACCCTGAAGACCTGGCCATGATCATCGAAAAGGTCAACGCCCAGCTTCACGGGTTATTCTAGAAAGGACCCACCAATGGCAACGATCGAAGATTTCAACAAACTGGAGATCCGGACCGGGATCATCCGGGAGGCAAAGCCGTTTCCCGCGGCACGCCTGTATTGATCATTGCCACATGGCCCATAATACAGAACTATGAACATCGTTGGAATCATCCCTGCCCGTTTTGCTTCCACCCGCTTTCCCGGGAAACCCCTGGCGGATATCAGCGGGAAACCCATGATCAGGCGGGTGTACGAGCAGGCGCTGAAATCCGGAGTCCTGTCCGGGGTGTATGTCGCCACCGACGACGACCGCATCCGGGATGCCGTGGCAGGGTTTGGAGGGCAGGCCTTCATGACCTCTCCGGCACACCAGACCGGGACCGACCGCTGCAGTGAGGTGGCGGTATTGCTTCTCGACCAGGGGGTCAGGGTGGATGCGGTGATCAATATCCAGGGCGATGAACCCTATATTCATCCCGAGCAGATCGACCTGGTGGCCTCCTGCTTCGAGGACCCCCGGGTGCAGCTGGCAACACTGGCCCGCAGGATCGATTCGGCTGACGACCTGCTCAATCCTTCCGTCGTGAAGGTGGTGGTGGATGCCGGTTGGGATGCGCTTTATTTCAGCAGGAGCCCTGTTCCCTTCGTTCGGAATGCGGAGCAATCCCAGTGGACCGGCATGGGTCTCCACTTCAAGCATGTCGGCATCTACGGGTACCGGGCCGATGTGTTGAAGGTCATCTCCGGACTGCCGCCTTCGCCCCTTGAACAGGCCGAATCGCTCGAGCAGCTGCGGTGGATGGAGCACGGATACCGGATCCGGGTGAAAGAGACCACCCATGAGAGCCAGGCCGTGGATACCCCTGAAGATCTATTAAAATTTACCAACAGGTCTTGAATTGGCAACCGATAATTTGTAATTTAGCCACCGGTAGCTGACAGGATGGACATTCCCTTCTACATAAGTGAATTGCTCTATGGCAATGATTGCGTGATCATACCCGGTTTTGGCGGGTTCGTTACACATTATGCCCCTTCGAGGATCCATCCGGTCAACCATACCTTCTCCCCGCCGTCAAAGAATATCCTGTTTAATGCCAAGCTGGTGCGTGACGACGGCCTTCTCACCGACCACATCGCCGAAAGGCAGGGGATCACCTATCCGGAGGCGAAACAGATGGTCACGGAATTCGTCAGGAAGGCCTCCTCGATGCTTTCGGGCGGTGAGATCGTGCGGTTGAAGAATGTGGGTTCCATCCAGCGCGACAGTTCCGGGAAGTTTCTATTCACCCCGGATGATTCGGTGAATTACCTGGAGGAGGCGTATGGCCTGCCTGCGGTCGTGTCGCCACCTGTCAGGCGGCAGCCCGTCCACAAGCGCATGGAAGCGCGCTTTGTGGATCGCAAGCCCGCTTCCATGCGGGAGCAGCCCTCCCGCAGAAAGCTCTGGGCCTATACCGCCGCTGTTCCCGTGATCCTGCTGCTGGGCTGGTTCCTTTTCTTCGGCCCCGATCGCATTCACAATACCCAGCAGTCGGGAATGGTTACCCTGCCGGATACCGAACAGACCACAGCCGGGTTCGATGCCACTACTGTCCCTGCGGAGAACGTCACAGAGCCTCCGCTGGAATCCCTCGATCTCCGCGATCCGGGTTCCCGCGAATCCGTGCCTGAACCGGGGGAGGCTGCGGAGGAACATGAGGAGTCGGCCGTGCTCACCCGAAAGTATTTCATCATTGGCGGAGCCTTCGGCGTGGAAGCCAATGCCGACAAGCTTGTGGCGGTGCTGCGCGAAAAGGGTTATGCCGCCGACCGGGCCGGGCTGTCCCCTTCGGGCCTGCACATGGTGAGCTATCTGAGTACCCCCGACCGCAGTGAGGCCCTGGTCAACCTGGGGGTTATACGCGCCCAGGAAAATCCCTCCGCCTGGCTGATCAGGAAATAATCACCTCCGTCCCGCTTTTCCCGTTTCCCGAAAATGCTAATTTTGCAGGTCCTGAACAATGCATGGTCCGTCGTGGGTAAAAACAAGCTGCTGCACTTCGAGGAGAACAAGACTTTTCCCAATTTCTTCGAGCCTCTCTTTGAGGAACTCAGAAATGGGTATGCCCTGAAAGGGGCCTGGGGCAAGGAGGTCTTTGGCAACGACGGGCCCATCGTGCTGGAGCTGGGATGTGGCAAAGGCGAATATACGGTGGGGCTGGCCAGGAAATACCCTGACAGGAATTTCATCGGCATTGACAAGAAGGGGGCCCGCATGTGGCGCGGGGCGAAGACCACTCAGGAGGAAGGCATTCCGAACGCCGCCTTCCTCAGGGTGAAGGTGGAACAGATCGGGCTTTGTTTCGGCCCCCGGGAGGTCGACGAGATCTGGATCACCTTTCCCGACCCGGTCCCCAAGAAACGCCGGGGCAACAGGCGCCTCACCTCTGCCAGGTTCCTGGATATCTACCGTTCCATCCTGAAGCCCGGAGGCATCATCCACCTGAAGACCGATAACAGGGTGCTCTATGAATTCACCCTGGAGACGCTGGCATCGGTGAACTGCAGGCTGGTTTACAAAACGGAGGATCTGTATCAGTCCGGATTTGAAGAGGACGCCCCCGGGATCCAGACCTATTACGAAAAGAAATACCTCGAGGAGGGCATCCGCATCAAATATTTGCAATTCATGTTATCCCATGGAACGGAGCAATGACCAGGTTTCTTTTTTTGAAAAGGTGTACCAGGTGGTGGAGCTGATCCCATACGGCCGGGTCACTTCCTACGGTGCCATTGCCGGGTACCTCGGTTCCCGGGGTTCGGCCCGGATGGTCGGCTGGGCCATGAACGCCTCCCACAGCGCTGTCAGGTCCATCCCTGCGCACCGGGTGGTGAACCGTATCGGCATGCTCACCGGGAAACACCATTTCGGCTCCCCCGACATCATGCGGCAGCTGCTCGAGAACGAGGGTGTCGCGGTTGACAACGACCGCGTGGTCGAATTCGGGAAACATTTCTGGGATCCGTCCAGGGAACTGGGATAGGGCAGATCAGTCTTCTTTCAGCCTGCCGGTCTTGTCGAAGAACAGCCCCATCTTGTGGGGGTCGACGTCCTTCTTTTTGGCGACCAGTTCCACATAATAATGGTCGTTCCTGTCGCCACGGGTCACCTTCTCGGCATAAATGGCCTTGTATTCAGGATACTCGTTGTCGATCACCCGCTGGATCGGGCCGTAGAGTTCTTTCACGTCCAGCTGGGCCGTGGTCTGCACCCAGTCGGCAGAGTCGGTATATTCGGCCGTGGTGGGCATTTCGCGGTAGGTGAAGCTGGCGACCCAGTTCCCTTTTTTGGTTTCCCAGGTGACGTCTTCAGCCCTGGCGAACCTGCTCTTGAACTTCCTGGCCACCTGCTCGGGGATGTCGACCGTGAGCAGGTATTGCGACTTGAGCACCTCGGGGCGTCTCACTTCCTGTATCCTGCCCGATTTGTTGAAATAGAGCTCGAAGATATAGGGTCTGAACTGTCCTTTTTCCATCCGCTGCAACTTCACATAATAGTAATCCTGCCTGTCGGCGCGGGTCACCTTCTCGGCGATGACCAGGTCGTCGTACCAGTGGTTTTCTTCGATGTACCTGACCACCGGTCTGTAGAGGTCTTTTTCGTCGTACTGCTCGCGCGTCTCAACCCAGTCGCCGTTGGGAAGGAACTCGGCCCGGGTAGGTCTCTCGCGGTAGATAAACGACGCGATGAAATAGAATTCGATGGTATCGGACGGATGTACTTTCTTGGACCACTCGATCTCCTCCGACCTGGGAAACCGCTTCTGCCAGCTGTCGATCACGTCGGAAGGGATCTCCCCGCTCGGATCGCTGATCCCCACGATGGTCATGTCGTTGATGCTTTCCGGCAGTTTGGCCTGCTCGATGCGCCCCGTCTTGTCAAAGAAGAGTTCGATGATATGTTCCTCCTTGGTCTCATCGTCCTTCACCTCGAGCTGGACATAGTAATAGTCGTCGCCGTCGGCCCTGTCAGCTTTCTCGGCCATCACCACCTTGTCGCGCTTGAAGTTCTCGTCGAGGTAGCGCTGTATGGGGTTGTAGAGCATCTTGGTGTCGAGGTCGGTGACGGTCGTCACCCATTCACCTTCCGGGGTGAACTCGGCGTATGTTGCCCGTTCCCGGTAGAAGCAATCCACCTTGAAGTTGTTGCCCACCTTGTTCCAGGAGATGTTCTCGGCACGGGGGAATTTTTTTATGAAGGCTTTCTGGACCGTTTCGGGCACTGCGGTATCCGGGTTTTCCTGGGCCATCAAACCGAAAGAAAAAAGGATCAGCGTCAGAGGAAGAAGAAGTTTCATGTGCATGCAAATTGAAACCTAAAATTAAAAATTTTTTTGCACCCGGCAAGCGACGGATACAAAGTAGGATTAAACCGATTTTTGGGGTAAATTGTTTCGGCTTCTACGCGATATTATTGCATTTCGATGATCTGCCTGCGGTCGGGCCCCACCGATACCATGGAGACCGGAATGCCGGTCTTCTCCTGGATGAACCCGATGTAATCGTTCAACTGGCGAGGAAGGTCCTCCTTGCGGCTGACCCCGGAGATGTCGGTGAGCCAGCCCGGGATGGTTTCGAATACCGGTTCGAGGTCCTCGTAGGAGGCTTCGAACGGCATGTGATCGATGGTGGCGCCATGATGGACATAGCGGGTGCCGACCTTGAAGGTCTCAAATGAATTGAGCACGTCCGCCTTGGTCATGATCAGCCGGGTGACGCCATTGAGCATGATGGCATAGTTCAGGGCCACCAGGTCGAGCCATCCGCACCGCCGCGGCCGGCCCGTGGTCGAGCCGTATTCGCCGCCTTCGTCACGGAGCCGCTGCCCCTCTTCATTGTCTTGTTCCGAGGGGAAGGGTCCGCTTCCGACGCGGGTGCAATAGGCCTTGAAGATGCCGTAGACCTCGCCGATCCTCCGGGGTGCCAGTCCCAGTCCCGTGCAAACGCCGGCGGTTATGGTGTTGGAGGAGGTCACGAAGGGGTAGGTGCCGAAGTCCACGTCGAGCATGGTGCCCTGGGCCCCTTCCGCCAGGAGGCTGCGGCCGCTGTCGAGGGCCTTGTTGATGTAATATTCGCTGTCGATGATGGAAAGCTTTTCCAGGTGCCTGGTGGCATCGAGCCAACGCTCCTCGTATTCCTTCAGGCTGAGACCTTCGATGGGGTGATCGGCCGGATCGATCTCCTGTGACCTGAGGATCCCGAGGTGGGTCTCCTTGAGTTTCCTGTACTTCTCGGGGAAGTCGGACCGTTCGATATCGCCGACCCGGATTCCGAGCCGTGCCGATTTGTCGGTGTATGTCGGGCCGATGCCTTTGAGGGTGGAACCGATCTTGGACTTTCCCTTGGATTTCTCGTACGCGGCATCCAGCAGGCGATGGGTGGGCAGGATCAGGTGTGCCTTTTTGGATATCAGTAAGTTGTGGTTGGTGTCAATGCCATGGTTGCGGAGGTTCTCCAGCTCCTTGCGGAAGATGTGGGGGTCGATGATCACACCGTTCCCGACCACGTTCATGGTGGCAGGATTGAAGATCCCGGAAGGGATGGTATGCAGGATGAACTTCTTGTTATCGAATTCAATGGTATGACCGGCATTGGGGCCCCCCTGGAACCGGGCGATCACATCATACCTCGGGGTAAGTACGTCCACGATCTTTCCCTTGCCTTCATCACCCCACTGAAGGCCCAATAAAATGTCTGCTTTCATTAAGTTGGTTTAATATTATTTGCTCCCCTGTTTGGTGCTGT
>CAYLTG010000055.1:2360-22145 GCA_964386225.1 uncultured Bacteroidales bacterium | reverse complement strand
TCAACGGGGAGGAGATCATCTATTTCCAGAACCTGATCCGGCGCATCCCGGTGCCTGACAACGTGTATGACTATGCCGTGCGGCTGGTGGCCAGGACCAGGCCGGGTTCCAACGGTGCGCCCGCGCTCACCAACGACTACATCACCTGGGGGGCTGGACCCCGGGCGTCGCAGTACCTCATCATCGGCGCCAAATGCCATGCGGCCATCAACAACAAGTACTCACCCGACATCGAGGATGTCAGGGCCGTGGCCAGCAATGTCCTGCGCCACAGGATCGTAAGGAATTACAAGGCGGAAGCCGAAGGGGTGAAGGTGGAGGATATCATCGCTGACCTGGTGAAATAAATCGTCCCCAAATAGCGCCTGCCGCCCCACGTTCGGGTTTATTTCCTATTTTTGTCTCTGCCAATTCAAAAACAAGCCCCGAACATGGTAGACCTTCGAACGAATTACCTAGGCCTTTCCCTGAAGAACCCCATCATCGTAGGAAGCTCCGGACTTACCGACTCGGCCGAGAAGATCAAGAAATTGGAGGACAATGGTGCCGCCGCGGTCGTGCTCAAGTCCATCTTCGAAGAGGAGATCACCCACGAATATGACAAGATCGTGGCGGAGGAATCCTCCAAGCGTTACAAAGATGAGTTCCTCGATTACCTGGACTACCGTATCCGCGAGGAGAACATCAACAAGTACATCAACCTCATCGGTGATGCCAAGAAGATGGTCGATATCCCTGTGATCGCCAGCGTGAATTGCGCCACCCGGCACGAATGGACCAATTTTGCCATGGAGCTGCAGGAAGCGGGGGCCGATGCGCTGGAGGTGAACCTCTTTGTGCTGCCCAGCAACCTGAACAGGTCGCCCGAAGAGATCGAAAAGCTCTATTTCGACATCGTGGAACGTCTCAAGGAACGCATAAAGATACCCATTGCCCTGAAGATCAGCTATTATTTTTCAAACCTGGCCCTGATGATCAAGCGGTTGTCCGAGTCAGGCATCCAGGGCCTGGTCCTTTTCAACCGGTTCTACAGTCCCGATTTCGACATCGACAAGATGGAAGTGACGGCCACCAACGTGCTCAGTCATGCCGACGAGCTGCCCATCTCCCTCCGCTGGATCTCCATCATGGCCAACCGGGTGGGCTGCGACCTGGCCGCATCCACTGGCGTGCACAGCGGCGAGGCGGTGATCAAACAGCTCCTGGCAGGCGCCAGCGCCGTGCAGGTGGTGTCGACGATCTACAACAACGGCCCCGAAAAGATCCAGAACATCCTGAAGGATGTCAAGAAATGGATGATCAGCAAGGAGTTCACCTCGATCGACGAGTTCAGGGGCAGGATGAGCCAGGCTGAAAGCGGAAATCCGGCGGTGTACGAAAGGGTGCAGTTCATGAGGTACTTCTCTGACAGGGATAAGTAAACCTCAACCGGCGATTGCCCATCGGATCATCGAAGCCTTACATCGATATACCCTCCCGACTGATAGAAGCACGGCTCATCGCAGTCAGTCGTGTTCTTTCGCAGCTTGACTTTGTCGCCGTCGATGACGTAGACGGTGGTTCCCCCGTCCTTGTATTCCGCTTTCACCGAATAGTACCTGTCGGGCCTGACATCGAGCCAGTATTTGGAGCCATAGGCCGTATCGACCCAGTCGATGTTGTTGTCCTCGAAGTCGCCGATGTAGATGGTGAGCGGCACATACGGATTGGCACTGTTCACGGTGAGGGTCACGTTCAGCTCCACCCATTCGGGTTTGGTCTGGTAGCAGTCATAGCAGTCGAATCCCTCGATGCTGACGTTCTCCAGGCGCTCGCAGGAGGACCACAGGAGCCCCGGCACCAGGAAGAGAAGACCTCTCATTAACCGATTCAAGGATCGCATCGTCATATTCTTTTACAACCTGGGTTCCTTCTTCAGGCCGAAACCTGTTTTTATCAGGTTCAGCGTCATGCCCACCGTCAACGTGAACCTGTGCGGGGGGATGCTGCTCTTCGGGATCTTGAAATATTCATACCCCAACCTGATGTTCAACACATTGAAATTATAAAATAGTCCCGCCCTCGGAAGAAACACGAACTTGTCCTCCGGTCGCTGGCCGGCGCCCCTGAAACTGCCGTATGTATACCCGGCATTCGCCGAAACGGTGGCCCCGAAGTATTCATTTGCGCGCGGGCTGCTGATAACAAACCGTTTTCCTGCCCCCAGGTAGATGAGCGAACGTTTTTCCCAGAACTGGTATTGGGTCTGGTCGTCGATGTCGTAGCGGACGCTTCGCACCATGGGCCTTGTGAGGAACCCCGCTTCGGCCTCCAGTCCATAGATCGATTCCACCAGGCCCATGCTCCCCCCGATCATCATGTCGCGGTTGTTCCAGTTAAGCTCCATGTTGATGTTCATTTTGTTGATGATGAACATGTGGAGGGGGTTGGCCCCGTACGCCTCGAGCAGGAGGGGCATGTCCTTGCCGCCCAGTTCCCGGGCCAGCTCGTACTGGTTGACCCTGCGGGTGATGGTGTGGTTGGGGTCGGCGCCCGCGGCCAGCAGGAAATCGGCCACATTGTAGAACCTGCTCTGGATGGCCAGCGACAGGGGGGTGCAATTCTCTGTGTTGGCCCTGTTCACGTCGGCACCAGCCTGCACAAGGTAGTCGACCACGGGCAGGTGTCCGTTCTGTGCGGCGCACATGAGCGGGGTGAACCCATAGAGGTCCGTGGCATCCAGTTCGGCGCCCTTTTCCGCCAGCAGGGCCGTGATCTCCAGGTTGCCGTAAAAAGCGCTGAAGTGCAGTGCCGAATTCCTGAAGTTGTCCACGTCGGTGAGCCTGGCGCCGTAGAATAACAGCACATCGCACAGGAGGTAATGGTCGTATGCGGCGGCATACATGAGCGGAGTGACGCCGTCGAGGCTGCGGGTGTTCACATGGGCCCCGTTCAGGATGAGGGTGTCCACCACCAGCACGTGGCCGGCGATGGTGGCCCCCAGGAGGGCGTCGATCTGGTTGTAGGGTTTGAGGTTGACGTCAGCACCGGCATCGAGCAGGATCTCCACCGCCCGCAGGTGTCCGCCCTGGGACGCAAACATGAGCGGGGTCACCAGATCCCATGATCGGCAGTCGACATTCGTGCCAATGGAGAGGAAGGCCTCGATCTTGATGGTGTCCCCATCACTGGCAGCCTTCATCAGCTCAAATTCCGGATCGAAGTATGCATAGGTGGTATCGCCGTACTCAAGGTTTTTCAGTTCCTGGCCGCTCGTGCCGGTGGCGGCGCCGAAGAGCAGCAGCATCAGGCTGTATGTGAGCAGGGTACGCATATCAGAACGTGAATTTCGGAAAAATTTCCTTACCCTGCGTCATTTGAAGAGGTTATTTCCACCGGTGAGGCTCGAAAGCCATCCAGTACAGGTCGCCAAGCCCGTTTTGCGGGCCATCTTCCAGGTGCTGCAGGGTGGCCAGGTCCTTGGGCTCGCGGTCGGTGATGCGCGGGTTCAGCCGTTGGCTGGTGAAGAAGAGGAACCTGCCGTCAGGGGTGACCAGGGGGCAATAATCCAGTCGGTCGGAGTTGACGTCGGGGCCCATGTTCCTGGCCTCCTGCCATGTCCCGTCCGCCTGGCGGAACGAGATGTAGAGGTCGCCGCCTCCGTGCCCGTCGTCGCGACCCCAGGAGGAGAAGATCAGCATGGATTCATCGGGTGCCACCCACGCATTGAATTCCGGGGCGGCGCTGTTCACCCCGGGTCCCAGGTTCACAGGGTCGCCATAGATGCCGTTCCGGTAGGGGACCATGTAAATGTCCTCGCCGCCCAGGCTGCCCGGCAGGTCTTCGGCCGTGAAGTAGAGGTTGCCGCCGGCCGCCACCGAAGGGTAGAATTCATCCCCGGCGGAATTGACCGGGGGGCCCAGCGGCACGGGATCGCTCCACCCGCCCGCCATCCGGGATGCATGCCAGATGTTCCAGTCGTCGGTACTGTCCTGTTCGGTCAACGGCCTCCGGGAGATGAAGAAGAGTCGGGTGCCGTCGGGTGTGAAAGCAGGTTCCAGGTCATTGTACCTGCCTGAGAAGGGGGCCATCGCCGGTCCGGTCCAGGCCCGGCCGTCGAAGCGGATGGTCAGGATGCAGCTCAGCGAGAAGCCGGGCAGGGCGCAACTGTAGAACAGCTCGTCGATGCCGGGGGCGATGGCCATGTCCCGCTCGTTCCTTCGGGTGGATACCCTGCCCGGCGCAAAGAGGACCGGATCGGCACCGGGAAGGTCCATGCCGAGGTATTGGGCGGTTCCGGCAGGAGCGTCGCCTGCCGCGTGCCGGTCGGGCCCTGTGCAGGCAGCGCAGGCTGCCAGGAGGACCAGGAGCAAAGGCGCCGGAAAACTTTTGAGGATGGTCATGGCGGCGTTTTTTATCTTTACAAAGATATTCATCATAAGGTGTTGCCATCATCCCAACTTACCGACGGCCTGATCCGTACTGCACGAAGGTGCGTGGAGTTTGCCAGTTTCATGAGCCTTGACGTGGTGGCGGGTGCCGTGCTTTCCGGCCTTTTCGCATCCCGTGTCACCGGTGCCGGCCTGCCGGTGGTTTACTGGGCCGTGCTGGCCCTTTCGGTGTGGGTCGTCTACACTGCCGACCACCTGGTGGACGCCTACCGGCTGGGCGGGGAGGCCCACGCCCCGAGGCACCGCTTTGCCCACCGCCATTTCACCGTGCTGGCCCTGCTGGTTACGGTGCTCGCCATCACCGCCGTGGTGCTGGTGATCGCCCTCCTGGGCAGACAGGTGCTTTATTTCGGCCTGACCGGCGGCCTGGTGACCGGGCTTTACCTCCTGGCCCTCCTGGCACACCGCGGAAAGGGCCGGTTCCCGGTCCCCAAGGAGGCCGTGGTGGCAACCCTCTACACCGCCGGGGTGTGGGGCATCCCCTTGCTTTCCGCGCCGGGTGGCCCGGCCTTGTCCCAGTGGCTTCTGGCTGCCGCTTTCTTCCTGCTGGCGCTGGCCAACACCCTCCTCCTCAGCCGGGCCGATCACGATGCCGACCTCCGGGACGGTCATCCCTCCCTTGCCGTGACCTGGGGCCCGCAATGGGCTGGCAGGGTGGTCCGCCGCCTGTGCCTGGCCGCTGCCGCCATAGCGGTGGCGGCAGGTGCGTCGGGGCCCGCCATCCCCCTCGGGGCAGCGGCCGCCGTGCTCCTCCTGATGGCCCTGGCCACGGTCCTGCTGCCGTTCCGGGATCCTCACCCGGCCGCACCCCTGCAGCACAGGGTCCTGGCGGAGCTGGTGTTCTGGCTGCCGGGCCTGCTGCTGCTCCTCTGACACAGGGGGCCGGCAACAAGGATCACATCCCGGATTGAATAAGGCCAAAATTTGACCCGGCGCTGGGATTGTTTTATTAATTTTGAATAAAATTTATATTGATGGGGCAGCCATGTATCCATTGTGGGGATGATTGCGGGAAGCACCCGGTGATGTGGGACGACAAACCATTCTGCTGCCACGGGTGCAAGACGGTCTACCAGATCCTGAACGAAAAGGACCTCAAGCAGTACTACGAGATCGAGAAGATGCCGGGCATCAAGGTGGATACGGCGGAGGTAGGCGACCGCTATGCCTACCTCGACCTGGAAGAGATCCGCGAAAAGCTGCTCGATTTCTCGGATGCCGGCGTCAGCAAGATCACGTTGTTCGTGCCCTCCATCCACTGCGCCTCTTGCATCTGGCTGCTCGAGAACCTCAACACCCTGCACCCGGGGATCATCCATTCCACCGTCAATTTCCCGAAAAAGCAGGTCTTCGTTACCTTCCGCGATGCCGAGATCAGCTTGCGCCAGGTGGTCGAGTTGCTGGCCTCCATCCATTACATCCCGGAGATCACCCTCGACAAGATGGAAAAGAGGCCCGAATCGAAGAGCAACAAGACCCTCCTCCTGAAGCTGGGCATCACCGGGTTCGTGCTGATGAACGTGATGATGTACAATTTCCCCGAGTACCTGCCGGGCGGGGAATTGCTGGAAGATGATTTCAGGCGCTATTTCGGATGGCTGAGCCTCATCCTGTCGATCCCGGTGGTGGTCTATTCCAGCAACGACTATTACCTGACCGCCATCAAGAGCCTCCGGCACAAGATCATCAGCATCGATCTGCCCATCGCCCTGGGTATCCTCACCCTGTTCCTTCAGAGCGCATACGATATCATCACCAATACCGGTATCGGATACCTCGACTCACTCACCGGGCTCGTGTTCTTCCTGCTCATCGGAAAGTGGTACCAGGGGAAGACTTACCAGGCCCTTTCGTTCGAGCGCGACTACAAGTCCTATTTTCCGGTGGCCGTAACCCGGATTGCCACCGAAGGGGAGGAGGTGGTGCCCCTCCAGAAACTGCAGCAGGGCGACCGGATCCTGATCCGCAACCAGGAACTCATCCCGGCTGATTCCAGGATCGTGCGGGGCGACGGCAACATCGACTACAGCTTTGTGACGGGGGAGTCGCTGCCGGTGTCCAAGCGCGAGGGAGAGACGGTGTTCGCCGGTGGCCGGCAGGTGGGCAGTTCGGTGGAACTGGAGGTGGTGAAGCCGGTGGAACAGAGCTACCTCACCCAGCTGTGGAACCAGGAGAAATCGGCCGACAAGTTCGATTCCAGGCTCAACGTGCTCATCAACCAGGTGAGCCAGTATTTCACCGTCATCATCCTCACCCTTGCCTTCGGTGCTGCCACCTACTGGTTGTTTACCGACAGGACCATCGCCATCTTCGTCTTCACCTCCATCCTCATCGTGGCCTGTCCCTGTGCCCTGGCCCTGACAGTGCCGTTCACCTTCGGGAGCACGCTCCGCCAATTCGGCAAGCGGGGTTTCTACCTCAAGAAGACGGAAGTGATCGAACAACTGTTCAAGGTGGACACTATCGTATTCGACAAGACCGGCACTATCACCCAGAACCACGCCATGAAGGTGGAATTCGAGGGTGAGCCGCTGACCGACAGGATGACCCTGGAGATCAAATCGGTGGTCCGTCATTCGACCCACCCGTTGAGCGCAGGGCTCTTTTCCAACTTGCCCGGCGACGAGTACCTGGAGGTGGATACGTTCAGGGAGCTGCCCGGCCTTGGCATCTCGGCCGAGGTGGAAGGGGTCCGGATCAACGTGGGGTCGCGCCGGTTCGTGACAGGCAAGGAGGAAGAGGAGCAGGGCCTGAAAAGTTATGTCTATATCTATTACAAAGACCGGGTCCTGGGGCGGTTCCACCTGGAGAACAGGTACCGCCCGGGCCTTGCGGAGGTGATCTCGGACCTTTCGCGAAGCTATGAGCTCCACCTGCTCACCGGCGACAACGAAGCCGAGCGGGAGAACCTGCAGCCGCTCTTCGGCGATGGGTCGCGCCTCCATTTCAACCAGACCCCTACCGACAAGCTGGCGTATGTGCAGAAGCTGAAGCAGGACGGCAGGACCGTGCTCATGGTGGGCGACGGGCTCAACGATGCAGGCGCCCTCAACGAGAGCGATGTGGGGATCACCATCGCCGACGACATCTACCATTTCTCGCCCGCCTGCGATGCCATCCTCGAATCGAAAAGGTTCCGGGAATTCAACAGGTACATCCGGTTCACCCGCACCAGCCTCAACATCGTGTGGATCAGCTTCATCATCTCCTTCCTCTACAACATCGGCGGGCTCTTCTTCGCCATCCAGGGCCTGCTCACGCCGGTGATCGCCGCCATCCTCATGCCCATCAGTTCGGTGTCGGTGGTGGCCTTTGCCACTTTTGCGGTGTCGTGGTTCTCAAAACGGGCATTCCGGCAGGGATGACGGGCCTGAACATTAAAGGCGGATCAATGGATATTTGTATTAATTTTATGCGTCATTAAACACAAGGTAGTTCCCGGAAGGTAGATGATGCAGTGGGGAGTGACGGGCTGTTGAAAATTGATTTGTTAAAAATTTGTTAAAATTGGTCATTTACCTATTTTTGTAACGAATTACCTGAATCTGACCTCATGTCTGTAATCTTCTTCCTCATAGCCATTGGCATTCTGGTAGCAGGAGGATTTCTGATCGCCTTTATCTGGTCGGTCCGTTCCGGTCAGTACGACGATGATTACACGCCCTCGGTGCGGATGCTTTTCGACAACTACAAGCCGGAAGAGAATGGCACGGCAGAGGATCCGGAGTCCTCCGCGGATGATGCTTCGTCCGGCGATGACAATGCACAATCAGATAAATCTATCAATAACAAATCTTGAGTTTATGGCACTTGAAAAATTTACTTATGACAACACCCTTACGAGAAACTTTGCGATCGCCACAGTGGTATGGGCGATTGTCGGGTTCCTGGTCGGGTTGATCGCGGCACTGGCCATTCTGTGGCCCGAGGTGAGCATGAACCTGCCGTTCCTGACCTTTGGCAGGATCAGGCCGCTGCATACCAATGCCGCCATTTTCGCGTTTGTGGGCAATGCCATCTTCACCGGGGTGTATTATTCCATGCCCCGCCTGCTGAAGACCCCTATGTTCAGCGATGTCCTGGGGAAGCTTAATTTCTGGGGCTGGCAGCTGATCATCGTGCTGGCTGCGGTCACCCTCGTTTCCGGCATCACCACCGGGAAGGAATACGCCGAGCTGGAATGGCCCATTGACATCCTGATCGCCGCCGTATGGGTGATCTTCGGGTGGAACATGATCGGCACCATCCTGAAGCGGAGGACCAAGCACATCTACGTGGCCATCTGGTTCTACATCGCCACGTTCGTCACCGTGGCGGTGCTCCACATTGTCAATTCTTTCGAACTGCCCATTTCCATGTGGAAGAGCTACTCCCTCTATGCCGGGGTGCAGGATGCGCTTGTGCAATGGTGGTACGGACACAATGCCGTGGCATTCTTCCTCACCACGCCGGTGCTGGGCCTGATGTATTATTTCATCCCCAAGGCCGCCAACCGTCCGGTCTATTCTTACAAGCTCTCCATCATCCACTTCTGGGCCCTGATTTTCCTTTACATCTGGGCCGGCCCGCACCACCTGCTCTATTCCTCGACCCCCGACTGGGCCCAGGCCCTGGGCGTGGTGTTCTCCATCGCCCTGATCGCTCCTTCCTGGGGCGGTATGATCAATGGCCTGCTCACCCTGCGCGGCGCGTGGGACAAGGTGCGCCAGGACCCGGTGCTGAAAATGTTCGTCGTGGGAGTCACCGCGTATGGCATGAGCACCTTCGAGGGCCCGATGCTTTCGCTCAAGAGCGTGAATGCCATCAGCCACTTCACCGACTGGACCATCGCCCACGTGCACATCGGCACCCTGGGATGGAACGGGATGATGGCCTTCGGCATGCTGTACTGGCTCTTCCCGCGTCTCTACAAAACGAAACTGCACTCCGTTTCGCTGGCCAACACCCATTTCTGGCTGGCCACCCTGGGGATGCTGTTCTTTGCCATCCCGCTTTATTTCGCAGGGTTCACCCAGGCCCTGATGTGGAAGCAATTCACCGCCGAGGGATACCTCAAGTATGCCAACTTCCTCGAAACCTACACCCAGATCAGGCCGATGCACATGCTGCGCGCCCTGGGCGGGGTGATGTACATCACCGGCGCCCTCATCATGGTGGTCAACCTGGTGAAGACGGCCAAGTCGGGCACCTTCAAGCGCCTCGAAGAGGATGAGGCCCCCGCCATGGAGCATGCCAGTCACGGGAAGGAGAGCTGGCACCGCCGTCTCGAGCGGAAGCCCGTCGCCTTCACCCTGTGGGCCCTGGTGGCCATCCTAATCGGGGGTGTCGTGGAGTTCATCCCCATGTTCCTGATCAAATCCAACGTGCCCACCATCGCCAGCGTGCAGCCGTATACGCCGCTGGAGCTCGAGGGCCGCGACATCTATATCCGGGAGGGCTGCTACAACTGCCACTCCCAGATGATACGCCCTTTCCGCTCGGAGGTGGAACGCTACGGCGAATACTCCAAGGCGGGAGAGTTCGTGTATGACCATCCCTTCCAGTGGGGGTCGCGCCGCACCGGCCCGGACCTGGCCCGCGAAGGGGTGATCACCGGAAAGATCTACAAACCCGACTCATGGCATTATGAGCACATGGTCAACCCGCAGAAGACCAACATCCAGTCGATCATGCCTCCCTATCCCTGGCTTGCGGAGAAGGATGTCAACCTCGACCGGATCCCGAAGAAGATCAGGGCCATGCAGCGCCTGGGCGTGCCCTATCCCGACGGCTATGACGAAAAGGCGGTCGACGACCTGATGAAACAGGCCGGAAAGATCGGCGACGGACTCCGGAAGGCCGGGATCGAAGTGGAGGACACCCGCGAGATCATCGCCCTGATCGCCTATATGCAGCGCCTGGGTACTGATATCACGAAAGATGCCGGTACGGCTTCAAAATAACCTGTATCCATGTCGAAAATTGTTGCACGATTGCTCGAAGACGTCACCTGGCTGGATGAATTGTCCAGCATCCTGACCGTTTTTTTCGTGATCCTGTTCATTGTGATCGTCGTTGGCGTCCTGAGATGGAAAAAGGATCAGGTGGAGGAGTACAAGAAGCTCCCCTTGCAGGACAACGACACCGACATCTTTTAATCGAAAAAAAATTATGCTATGAGTACAAATGAAGATACCAAGAAGAATAAGGACCAGGGTTACGAGATCGATACCCTGACCAACGACAGGCTCATCTCCGACCATGAATATGATGGAATCAAAGAGCTTGACAACGACCTGCCCCCCTGGTGGAAATGGCTGTTCTACATCACCATCGCCTTCGGGATCATCTACATGATCAGGATGTGGGTGTTCGATGCCGACGACCTTTACCAGGACCGGGAGTTCCAGGCCGAGATGGCCGAGGCGGCCAGCACCATGCCGGCGGCACCCGCTGCCGAGGAGTTTGAGATCAAGCTGCTGACCGATCCGGCGGCCATTGCCCGCGGCAAAGAGGTCTACGACAAGATCTGCCAGGTGTGCCACCTGCTCGACGGAGGCGGGCTGGTTGGGCCCAACTTCACGGACGATTACTGGATCCACGGCAATACCGTCGAGGAGTGGTACGGGGTGGTCACCAACGGCGTCCTCGAAAAGGGGATGATCGCTTACAAAGACCAGCTTTCCCCGACACAGCGCCTGGAGGTGCTGAGTTACATCGCCACCCTGCACGGCACCACGCCGGCCAGTCCAAAGGCGCCC
This sequence comes from uncultured Bacteroidales bacterium, assembly GCA_964386225.1. Classification (GTDB taxonomy): domain Bacteria; phylum Bacteroidota; class Bacteroidia; order Bacteroidales; family JAADJA01; genus JAADJA01. The sequence goes on along the minus strand of CAYLTG010000055.1, from coordinate 10,975 downwards.
GAGGGACAGCAGATGGAATGGCTCTATTAGCCTGCGGCCACTGACCAAAATTTGGCTATGGTTCCGCCATAGCCAAATTTTTTGACCTTTTTGATTATATTTAATGAGTTTCGATATGAGTGAGGAACACAAAAACAACGAGACCTACTTCAGGGACAAGCTCACCACGGTCAGCGCCGAAGGGAAGCGCGTATGGGTCTATCCCAAAAAACCCCGGGGCCGGCTCTACAATTACAGGTCGGTATTGGCTGCGGTCCTGCTGGCTTTCTTCTTCATCACCCCGTTCATCAAATACAAGGGCGACCCGCTCCTGCTGCTCAACATCGTGGAGCGCAAGTTCATCATCTTCGGGGTGATCTTCTGGCCCCAGGATTTCCATCTCGTGGTGCTCTCGCTCATCGCCCTGGTGGTGTTCATTATCCTGTTCACCGTCATCTTCGGCCGGCTTTTCTGCGGTTGGGTCTGCCCCCAGACCATCTTCATGGAGTTTGTCTTCCGGCAGATCGAATACCTGATCGAAGGGGATTACAACAAGCAGAAGAAACTGGCCCGCCAGGAATGGAACTTCGAAAAGGTCTGGAAGAAGACCCTGAAGCATGCGGTGTTCTTTGCCATTGCCTTCATCACCGCCAACACCTTCCTGTCGTACCTGGTGGGTGTGGACCAGGTGATCGACATGATCAAGGCGGGGCCGGGCCCCTACCTGGCCACGTTCATCGCCCTGGTGTTCTTTTCCGGGGCCTTCTATTTCATCTTTGCCTTCTTCCGCGAGCAGGTGTGCACCATCGCCTGCCCTTACGGCCGGTTGCAGGGTGTACTCCTCGACGATAAGTCCATCGTGGTGGCCTACGATCACCAGCGGGGTGAGCCCCGCGGGAAGCACAACCCGCTGGAGCACCGCGACGCATCTGGCAAGGGCGACTGCATCGATTGCAAGAGCTGCGTGGTGGTGTGCCCCACCAGCATCGACATCCGGAACGGCACCCAGATGGAATGCATCAACTGCACCGCCTGCATCGACGCCTGCAATGCCATCATGGACAAGGTGCAGAAGCCCCGCGGGCTGATCCGCTACGATTCCGAGAAGGGAATCGTGGAAGGGAAAAGGAATATCTTCAACGCCAGATCGCTGGCCTATTCCAGCGTCCTCGCCATCCTGCTCGTCATTGTCGGCACGTCGTTCGCCTTCCGCACCGATTTCGAGACCACCATCCTCAGGCAGCGGGGCACCCTGTTCCAGGAGTATGGCGCCGACAGTTACAGCAACATCTACCAGATCGAACTGGTGAACAAGACACGCAAACAGCACACCGTAGAGGTAAAACTGCTGGAGCCGGCGGGGGACATCGTCCTGATGGGCGACCCCCTGGTAGTCGGGAAAGGGGAGTCCGCTTCCGGCACCTTCCTGGCGGTGCTCCGGAAATCAATCCTGAATTCCTCCAATACAAAGCTGGTGTTTGGCGTTTATTCCAATGACGAACTGATCGAAAAATACGAGGTGACCTTCATCGGGCCGGCCTCCCTTGACAAGTAAGCACCATGAAAATGAAATGGAATTGGGGAACGAAACTCCTGGTGGCCATGATCCTGTTCATGGCCCTGATCATCACCATGGTGTTCCTGAGCATGCGTCAGACCTATTACCTGGTGGAGAAGGACTATTATCCCAAGGCGCTGGAGTACCAGACCCGCATCGACAGGATGCAAAATGCCAGGATGCTGGGCGAAAAGGTCCTGATCGAGAACCTGGGTGAGCAGATCAGCTTCACCTTTCCCTCGGCGTTCGATCCGGGTGCCATCACCGGGAATATTGTGTTCTACCGACCCTCGGACGGGACCCTCGACCTGCGGTTCCCCATCGGTCCCGACACGGCCCGGAGGCAGCTCTGCGATGTGGCTTCCGTTCCCCGGGGCAAGTACATCGTTAAACTTGATTATGAATCCCAGGGAAAAGGGTACTACCAGGAGGAGACCATTTTCCTGAAAATGTATTAAGGAGAAGTTATGGATCTGATCACAGGTTTCATGATCGGCCTGATCGGCAGTTTGCACTGCCTGGGCATGTGCGGTCCCATCGCGGTGGCCATACCCCTTCACCGCGACAACTGGCTTCTGAAGATATCGGGGGGGTTGCTTTACAACACGGGCCGGATCATCACCTACGGCATCCTGGGGGCCCTCTTCGGGCTGCTGGGGCGGGGCATCCACCTGGCCGGGCTGCAGCAGTGGGCCTCCATCGGGCTCGGCATTGTCATGATCCTCTCCGTGCTGTTCCCGGTGGTCTTCCGTGAGAAGATCAAACTCGACCGTATCTTCACAGGGTACGCCAGCCGGCTGATCGGCCGGTTCAGGACCCTGTTCTCCAAAAGGACGCTGGGCAACCTGCTATTCATCGGCCTCCTCAACGGTCTGCTGCCCTGCGGGCTGGTCTATATGGCCATCGCGGGCGCCATCAACACCAACGAGGTGGTGACCGGCGTCGCCTTCATGATCGCCTTCGGGATCGGCACCACACCGGCCCTGCTGCTGCTGTCGCTGGCCGGCAACGTGGTCACCTCCCGGTTCAGGAGGCGCGCCGCGAAAGTGATCCCCGCATTCATCGTCATACTGGGGATCCTGTTCATCCTCCGCGGAATGAACCTGGGAATCCCCTACATCAGCCCGAAGTCGGAAAAACTGGAGGTAAAATCGGAGATGAGAACAGGGGAGCCCTGCTGCCATTGAAAATGACCGCTTCCCCGGATGGGGGTTTTTCTGCATGATTAAAAAATATTTGTTTTATTGAAAAATTCATATATTTGCATTTGTAAGCATTCAGTAATGAACATACAACTGACAACAAACTGGTGGTGGCGCTATACTTCTGAGGAAGTGTCGTAGCCGGTATAGTTGTCGTTGATAGATAAGATCCATTGAAGGCGTGCCGTATACGGCACGCCTTTTTTGTTTAACCCGTAATTTTTAACACTATGTCGAAGAACAGAAAATTTTTTTTGAGTGAGCGGGAGATGCCGACCCAATGGTATAACATCCAGGCCGACATGCCCAACAAGGTGATGCCCCCCCTGCATCCTGCCACGAAGCAGCCCGTCGGTCCCGAGGACCTGGCGCCGTTGTTTCCCATGGAGCTGATCAAGCAGGAAGTATCGCAGGAGCGCTACATTGAGATTCCCGAGGAGGTACAGGACATATATAAGATCTGGCGCCCCAGTCCGTTGGTCCGTGCCACCAATTTCGAGAAGATACTGGATGCGCCGGTGAGGATCTATTACAAGAATGAGAGCGTGAGCCCGCCGGGGTCACATAAACCCAACACTGCAGTTCCCCAGGCTTTTTACAACTACAAGGAAGGGGTGAAACGTCTCACGACGGAGACGGGCGCCGGACAGTGGGGCAGCGCCCTGGGCTTTGCCTGCCAGTTCTTTGGCATCGAGCTGCAGGTGTTCATGGTGAAGGTGAGTTACAACCAGAAGCCCTACCGCAAATCGATGATGAACACCTGGGGGGCCAATGTAGTGGCCTCGCCCAGCACCCTGACCCGGGCAGGAAGGGCGATCCTGGAGGCCGACCCCGACTCGCCGGGCAGCCTCGGCATCGCCATCTCCGAGGCCATCGAGGCGGCCGTCACCGACGACCGGACCAAGTATTCCCTGGGGAGCGTGCTGAACCATGTGCTGCTCCACCAGACCATCATCGGTGAGGAGGCATTGAAGCAATTTGAAATGGCCGATGACTACCCCGATGTGGTGATCGGTTGCTTCGGCGGCGGATCCAACTTTGCCGGCATCTCGTTCCCGTTCGTCCGGGAGAACCTTGCACATGGCCGTGCCAGCCGCATCGTGGCGGTGGAGCCGGAATCATGCCCCAAGCTGACCCGGGGAAGATTCATGTACGACTTTGGCGACACCGTGGGCATGACGCCGCTCATACCCATGTATACGCTCGGTCATAATTTCATGCCGCCGAAGATCCATGCCGGCGGCCTGCGCTATCATGGCGCAGGGCCCATCGTGAGCCAGCTGCTGAAGGACCGGCTGATCGAGGCCCGGGCCGTGCACCAGCGCGAATGTTTCGATGCGGGAGTCCGCTTTGCCAGGTCCGAAGGGATCATCCCGGCGCCCGAATCGACCCATGCCATCGCCCAGGTGATCCGCGAAGCCGAACGCGCCCGGCGCGAGGGAACGCCCAGGACCATCCTGTTCAACCTTTCCGGCCACGGGCTGGTCGACCTGGCCGCCTATGACCAGTATTTTGCGGGCGGCCTGGAGGATTACTCCATCAGCGAAGAGGAGATCATGCAGAGCATTGGCAGCCTCGAGGAAGTGGCTGCGGGGTGACCATGAAGTGAAACGGCCTCATGGTCAGGGGCCCTGCATAAGTTAATGAATGTGATTAAGTGATTGTTTTTTCCCATGACGGCAGGCCGGCTTATGTCCGGCCTGCTTCTGTTTTGTCGAGCGCCTTCAGGCGCTGCAGCAGGGGAGGGTGGGAGTAATGGAAGAAAACATACGCTGGGTGAGGGGTCAGGTTGCTCAGGTGGTTCACCGACAGTTTCTTCAGGGCTTCTTTAAGGGGCCCCGGGCTGAAGTGCTCGCCCGCATACCTGTCGGCGGCATATTCGTTGCGCCGGGAGATGTAGTTCATTCCCAGCGCCAGCACCATCGAGATGGGGCTGTAGAGCAGGCCGAAGGCCAGGGCCCCCATGTGGAAGCTCCCTTCCTCTGCCCCGATGGCCATGGACAACTCCGGGATGCCGATGAAGAGGGAGAAGATATACAGCATCAGCCCGATCTGAAGCAGGGAGAGCACGGTCCCCGAGAGGGTGTGTTTCTTCTTGTAATGCCCCACCTCGTGGGCCAGCACGCCCACCAGTTCATCGGTCGTGTGCTCCTTGATGAGGGTGTCGAACAATACGATCCGCTTTTTGGCGCCGAGCCCGGTAAAATATGCGTTGGCCTTGGTGGACCGTTTGGAACCGTCCATCACGAAGATGTTCTTCACGCGGAACCCCACGTTCCTTGCAAAGTCCTCGATGGCCGACCTGAGGCCGCCCTGCTCCAGCGGTTCCTGCTTATTGAAGAGCGGGACGATGAGGTTGGCGTAGAACATGGTCATCAGGATGGTGAAGGCGCCCATGGCCCCCCAGGCCAGCAGCCAGAACCAGTTTCCGGTGCTTTCATAGATCCAGATGATGAGGGAGAGCAGCCCGCCGCCAAGGATGGCGGCCAGCAACCAGCCCTTGAGCCTGTCGAGGACAAAGACGCGGGGTGTCGTCTTGTTGAAGCCGAAGCGCTCCTCGATCACAAAAGTGCTGTAGATGGAAAATGGCAGGGAAAGCAGGTCGGCAGACAGGCCCAGCGTGCCGAAGAACAGCAGCGCCATCAGGATGGGATGGATGGTATACTGCCTGACCAGCAGGTCGAGCCAGCCGAAGCCGCCCAGGAACAGCATGAGCAGCATGGCAGCCAGGCTGAACGTGCCGGTGATTGCGGAGAAGCGTGTTCGTGTTCGGTTGTACTCCTGGGCCTTGCGGTATTTTTCTGCGTCATAGATCCCTTTGACCGCGTCGGGCAGTTCATTGCTCCACCGGGTGCTGTTGAGATAGTCCAGGAGCCGCTCGAGCAGGTACTCGAAGATGAGGATGATGATGATGATGTGGAGGATGTCCTGCTGCATGGGCGGCTGTTTGGGTGCAAAGGTAGCAATAATACCCTACGAGGGTTAGCTAACCCTACGAGGGTATCCAACCCTTGTAGTTTAGGGAAAGCGAATTTCCTTACCTTTACACCATCATGGAAGGAACTCAAAGGAACAGGATAGCACCCGGTATGCGCGTCCGCATCGTCACGAAGCAGGACCAGCGCAGCGGCAGGCTTACCGAGGGTGTGGTCGGGGAATTGCTGACGCGGTCGGCCACCCATCCCCACGGCATCAAGGTGCGGCTCGAAAGCGGACAGGTAGGCCGGGTGAAAGAGGTCCTTCAATAGCACATTCCCATGGGCACACAGGACAGGAGCAAACGGCCTTTCCGGCGCAAGCCGGCGCCCGCGAAGGTTTTCACGGTCACGGAGAACGACGAGCTGATGAAATTCCTCATCGCCCACCTGCCCGGCAAGAACCGCAACAACATCAAATCCCTGCTGGCCAACCGGCAGGTGATCGTCGACGGGAAGCCCGTGAGGCAGTTCAACCATCCGCTGACGCCGGGCATGATGGTGGAGATCCGGTGGAACAGGGTCCCGGAGGAAAAGCAATACAGGGGCATCACCATCCTGTTCGAGGACGACGACATCATCGTCATCGACAAGCATGCCGGGGTCTTGTCCATCGCCACGGAAACCCAGCGGTCGAACACCGCCTACAGCATGCTCAGCGATCATGTCAAGCTCAGGGGTGGCGCCAATAAGATCTTCGTGGTCCACCGGCTCGACCGGGAGACCTCCGGGCTGATGATGTTCGCCAAGAGCGAGGAGGTACAGCGGATCCTGCAGTCCAACTGGCACGACATCGTCGAGGAGCGGAGCTACCTGGCCGTGGTGGCTGGGACGCCTGAAAAGAAGAAGGGCACCATCACATCCTACCTGCGCGAGAGCAAGGCCCTGAAGGTCCATTCCTACCAGGATCCCGATGCCGGGGACAAAGCCGTGACCCATTACGAGGTATTGCGGTCGGCCCACGGCTTTTCCATGCTCAGGGTGACCCTCGAAAGCGGCAAAAAGAACCAGGTGCGGGTCCACATGCAGGACCTGGGCCATCCCGTGATCGGGGATAAGAAATACGGTTCGAAGATAAACCCCATCGGCCGGCTGGGGCTGCACGCCCGGGTGCTGGCCTTCAGGCATCCGGTGAACGGGGAGCCGATGCGGTTCGAGACGCCGGTGCCGAGAAAATTTGAGCGGTTGTTTTAGAGGATTGCGTGACACCCTCGTAGGGTTAGCTAACCCTCGTAGGGTATGTCAGCCCACCAGCCCCAGGGAAGCGCGGATGCCATCGGCGGCGCTGGACATGATGCCGCCGGCATAGCCGCTGCCTTCGCCGATGATGAAAAGGTTGCCGAAGCCTTCTGCCAGGGCGTTCTCACCCCGCAGCACCTGGATGGGGGAGGAGGTCTTGCTCTCCAGCCCGAGGAGGATCCCCTTGTCATACCCTTTCAGTTTCCTGCTGAAGTCGGCCAGTCCCTGCTGCATCGCATTTACGACCACCTTCGGGAGCATCTCCCACAGCGGCGCCGGCAGCAGCCCCAGGGGGTAGCTCGTCTCGGCGGCGGTCTGCCGCTGGATGCCGTCCATGAAATCGGCGATGGTGCAGAAGGGCGCCTTGAAGCCCCCGGCGAACTCCCGGAAGGCCATTTCCAGTTTTTCCACCTCGTCGAGCGCTTCGGCGGGGGTGACGGTGCGGCCGGCCAGCTGGTCGGGGTGGAGGCCGGCCACGCAGGCGGCATTGGCGAACCTGCTGTTCCGCTTGTAGTAGCTCATGCCGTTGACGATGTTGGTGTGATCATAGGCCGTGGCGGGCACCACCATGCCGCCGGGGCACATGCAGAAGGTGTAAACCGGCTGGCCGTCGGACTGGCTGGTGAGCCGGTACTCCGCCGCCTTGACGCCCTGAAGCGCTGGCCGTCCCCACTGGGCCCGGTTGATGATCTCCTGGGGGTGCTCGGCGCGGCTGCCCAGGGCGAAGTTCTTGGTGCGGAAGGGGACGCCGGCCGCCATCAGCATGCGGTAAGTCTCGTAGGCCGAATGGCCGGGGGCGATGAAGAAGTGGTCGGCCGTGATCTCACCGCTGGTGGTGAGGGCGGCGCTGACTTTCCCATGTTTTACAGCGATGCCGGTGAGCAGGGTCTCGAACAGGATGCTGCCCCCCAGCCGCCGGTATTCTTCCCGCAGGTTCCGCACGATCTTCTTCAGGTTGTCGGTGCCCAGGTGGGGGTGGGTCATGTAGGCGATCTCCGCCGGCCCGCCGGCGGCGATGTAGTGTTTCGTGATGAACGCTTTCTCCCTGGAAACACGTTTCGAGCGGGCGGTGAGCTTGCCGTCGGAGAAGGTGCCGGCGCCCCCTTCGCCGAAGGCATAGGTGCCCAGGGGACTGAACTTCCCGCTGCGTTCAAACCCGCGGATCTCCTGCGCCCTTTTGTCGACGTCGGCGCCCCGTTCGATGATGACGGTCTCGAAACCCGCCATCTGCAGCACATAGGCGGCGAAGAAGCCCGCCGGGCCGCTGCCGGTGACCACCACCTTGCTGTTCCGCTTCCGGTAAGGGATATCAAGGACATCCTGCGCCTCCGGGGGATCCCCCTTTAGCTGGGGAGAGGATACCCCCACGCGGATGCGCCAAACGATCCGGTCCTTTTTGCGGGCGTCGAGGCTCTTGTTGATCACCTGGAAAGAAAGTTCCTTTATCCCCAGCGACCTCGCCACGGCCTGTTCCAGCTGTTCTTCCGAATAGCCCGTCGGCATCGTCAATTCTGTTTCCCTGTACCCCATCCGATTCTTTTTGTCATTTTATTGTGAAACATTCTTCACCCGGTTTTCGGGCATGGTCCATTGAAAACCAGCTAGTTCCTATTTCCTCAGGATCTTCTCCATCGCCTTTCCCCTGGCCAGTTCGTCGACCAG
>CAYLTG010000055.1:0-2260 GCA_964386225.1 uncultured Bacteroidales bacterium | reverse complement strand
GACAAGTCCCAATATTTCGCCTGGCCTGATGAAGTTAGCCGCATGACGGCAAATTCACCGGCCAGGCTCGCTGTTTACTAGTGTTCATTGCGAAGGCTCACTGCCACAGATGCCGTTCGATCAGGTACCAATGTTCTTCGTGCGAACCCACCGGTCCCGTCCAGCTCGAGCATGCCCGGATCTGCACCATCCCCACCTTTGGCTTGAACCAGTAATCATATGCGTAGTTGTAGACCCAGGCCTGCCTCTTACGGAACAGGTGCCAGGCATCATCATATGGGACCGTGTCCTGTACCACATTCTCCAACCCCAATACAAGGGTGGAGTCCGTTGCATCCTGGGGGTTGACCCATGCTTTGCCAGTTGTGAAGGGCAGCAGGAATACACTTGTATTCCCGTTCATGAAATTGATGAACCTGACCGTGTCGTCGGCTGTGCATACCGCTTCGGCGTACCAGAAGGTCTCTTCGCCCCCTTCGTCAACAATGCTGTATTCCCAGGTATTCATGGAGTCTCCAGAAATGACCGTATCGCCGCTGATTCTCACCATGACCACGAATGTGTCCCCGTCTGATTCAACAAGGTACTTCCACCAGTGGCCCACCTTGTTAGGGAAATAGGATGTGTCGGAGACCAGAACTACCAGCGGAAGGGGGGTAATTTTCACTTCCTTGCCCTTGTCGCCGCAGGCAGCCACAATCCCTGCAATGATCAGGATCACCAGGTGTGTTGTCAGGTAGGATCGCATTGTTTTTGGATTGGATTCAAGCCGAATAAAATTACTAAATAAAACCGGGAAACATACTCACCTGTCCTCCCCGTCTCCCGCCCCGAGCCGCTGTTGCAACATCCATTCGAACACTTCCGGGTTCTCGTAGGTCCGGGTCCAGGCATCATGGCCCGTGTCGGGGTAGCGGGTATACCTCACAGGATTGCCATTCTCCTTCAATTCCCTGACAATGTTGTCTGATTCCGAAACCGGGATCACGGGGTCATCCTCCCCATGGAAAACCCAGATGGGCATCTGCCCCAGCCATTTGCCGTAGAAGGCGGGCGCCACCCCGCATACGGGGATGAGTGCCGCGAAACGGCGCGGATACTGGATGGCCGTCATCCAGGCGCCGAAACCACCCCGGCTGAGGCCTGTAAGGTAGATCCGGGTGGTGTCCACACGGTACGCACCCACAATGGCATCCAGCAGATCGATGACAATACCTGGTTCCCAGAGCTTGTCGCATCGGGGGTTCTGGGGCGAAAGGATGAGAAAGGGGAAGGAGGTGCCTTCTTCCACCAACTTCGGCGGGCCGTTGACCTTGACCACCTCCAGGTTATCGCCGCATTCGCCGCCGCCATGCAGGAAAAGCAGGAGGGGGAACTCCGCTGCCGTGTCGGCGGCGTATGCTTCAGGGAGGTACAGCAGGTACTGAAGGTCGAATTCCGGTGTCAGTGTGATCCGGTGACCGGTCTGCTGGCCATGGGCGGCTGTGACCAACAGACCAAGGAAGGTCATGAGGATGCACGTGAGCCACTTTTCTGTTGGGATCTGAATATGCCTCGTTTTTTCTTTCATTTTCGCGGGGTCATTAGAAGTTACGGTATTCGGAGCCCAGGTATTTGTTGGCCTCCTCTTCCGAGAACCTTGCCCTTTCCCGGTCCCAGTGCAGGGTCTCGTTTGGGAACTGGCCGGCGATCACTCCCAGCAGGATGGTCTCCGTGAGTCGTGCCGCATAGGAGAACGGCGCACTGCATTGATCTTTTCCGAGGCAGGCATCGACGAACTGATGGTAATGCCTGTCGCCCTCGGTCTCGTAATCTCTAACCGGCTCACCCGGACGGTCTGCGGGATCCAGTATGGACAGGTCAATCTCCCTGTATTCACCATCAATGATGAGACGCGGCAGCTGCATGAAGTGAGGCAGGAGCAGCCTGCCCTTCTCGCCCACGAACATGGCCCCCTGGTCGGGGAGGATATCCTTTCCGGGCAGCTTGAGGTCTTTGTGTTTCTTTGGTGCCCCCGGACCGTCGTACCACACCCAGGTCATGGTATCGGTGGTGTGGGCCGTGCCCGGGAAGGTATAGGTGACGATGTTGTGCTCCGGGAAGCCGAAACCGGTGGGTTTCCTGCATTGGTTCCTGACCGTGAGCGGCAGGTCAAGCTCCAACGCATTGAAAGGCGTGTCGAAAATATGGACCCCCATGTCGCCCAGGGTGCCGCAGCCGTAATCCAGTACTTTCCTCCAGTTGCCCGGGTGGTAGAAAC
>CAYLTG010000054.1:20135-22192 GCA_964386225.1 uncultured Bacteroidales bacterium | reverse complement strand
GAGGTGATGATCCAGATGAGCTGCTTGCCGTAGTTCATGTCCATGTCGAGGATGCTGGTATGGCTTTCATTGTAGACCGCGGCATAAATGCTGATCCAGCCGATCAGCACAAGCAGGAAATACAACAGGATGGTGGTCCAGTCCAGGGTCTGAAATATGCTGCTCCGTGGTCTCATTCCTTTTTGATCAGGTTTCCCTCGAGCATCCGTTTTTCAACGTGAGGCCGCGAGATGGTGTCGTTGAGGTACTTCTCCACCATGAGGCTGGCGATGGGCGCTGCCCAGGTGGAGCCGTAGCCCGAATTCTCCACGATGACCGACATGGCGATCTGGGGGTCCTCCTTCGGCGCGAACGCGATGAAAAGAGAATGGTCCTTCCCGTGCGGATTCTGCACCGTTCCGGTCTTGCCGCAGATCTGGACTCCCTCCAGGCGGGCCCAGCGTGCCGTGCCGTGCTCCCCTTCGAACACCTCCAACATGGCCTCCTGGACCACGTCGAAATGCCTGGGATCGATGGTCGACACCACCTTCTGGTTGAAGGCTTCAATGGGGTTGTCCTTGCTGCCGACGGCAGTCACCAGGTGCGGAGGATAATAGAATCCCCTGTTGGCGATCACCACGGCCAGGTTGGCCAGCTGCAGCGGTGTGACCAGGATCTCACCCTGCCCGATGGCGAGCGAGCGCACGGTAAGGGCGTTCCAATGGCCCTCCTGGTATACCTTGTCGTAATATTCGGAAGTGGGGATATTGCCGTTGAGCTCGAAGGGAATGTCCGTGTCGAACTTCCTGCCGAACCCCAGGCTGATCACATGCCCCCTCCAGGCATCGTATGCAACGGGAACGCTGCCAAAACGCTGGTTGGTCATCATGGACCGGAACACATTCCAGAAATACGGGTTGCACGACTGCTCGATGGCCTCCTGCAGCGGCAAGGGGGTGATGTGGTTGTGCGTGCAGCGGATGGGGCTGGAAGCAGGGCCCGAGCAGGAATAGTAGGTATGGTTGCTCAGGACCCCCTCCTGCAGCCCGACCAGGGCATTGACCATCTTGAAGGTCGACCCGGGAGGGTAACTTCCCATGATGGCCCTGTTCAGCAAGGGCTTCAGGGAGTCGTTGGCCAGCCGGTTGAAATTCTCTCCGCGCACCCGTCCCACCAGCAGGTTGGGATCGTATACCGGGCTGGTGACGAAGGCAAGGATGCCGCCGGTCCTGGGGTCGATGGCCACGATGCTCCCGATCTTGTTCTGCATCAATTCCTCCCCGAAGGCCTGGAGCTCGGCATCCAATGAAAGATAAAGGTTCCTGCCGGCAACGGCCACGGTATCGAAACGGCCGCTCCGGTAGCTCCCCTGCTCCCTGTTGTGCACGTCGACCATGACCACCTGCACCCCTTTCTGCCCGCGCAACTCCGGTTCATAAAACCGTTCCAGCCCGCTCTTCCCGATGTAATCACCCATGTGGTAATATGGGTCGCTCTCGATCTCGCGGCTGTTCACTTCCCCGATGTAGCCCAGGGTATGGGCCGCCACAGGAACGGGGTATTTCCGGAGGGACCTGGATTGAACGAAAAAACCGGGGAACTTGTAGAGCTTCTCTTCAATATACCCATACTCCTCCTTGGTGATCTGCGCGACAAACGTGCTTGGCTTGTAGCGGGAGTAACGCCTGGCTTTGTTGATCCTGGCCGAGAAGGCCGAATCAGAGATGTTGAGCAACCGGCAGAATTCGGCCGTATCCATCTCGGTGACCTGGCCCGGGATCACCATGAGGTCATAGGCCGCCTCGTCATATACCAGCAACCGGCCGTCGCGGTCATAGATCAGGCCGCGGTTCGGAAATATGGTGTTCTTCCTGAGCACGTTGCTTTCTGCCGACAGGATGTAGGTGGTGTCGAACACCTGCAGGTAGAAAAGCCTCGCGAGATAGATCAGCCCCACCACTGCGAAGAGCAATATAATAATGTACTTGCGTTCTGTAAAGTTCCTTTTCATTGCGGCATCCGTCCCGTTGTACGTCCCAACGGACAAAAGTATAACAAAAAAAGGCTGTACGATATTG
>CAYLTG010000054.1:0-20035 GCA_964386225.1 uncultured Bacteroidales bacterium | reverse complement strand
CGGCATGCCGCTGGCAATGCGGGGGCCGGTCGGCCGGATGCTCCCCCCTGATCAAAATTTGGTTCCTGTAAACTTTATTTTTTTTTATCTTTGAAGGCTCTCGCCAAAAGCGGGACGGTATTTTATTACTTGTTATTTGAGAACTATCTAACCCCATCATCGATATGAAAATCCTTACAACAGCTATCACCTTCCTTATCGGATCGATCCTTTTTCTCAACAGCCAATCCACGGCACAGAACAGCCAGGAGAGGTATGACCTCATGCTCAAGATGGGCCATGTGAATGCCGTGCCGAACCTGGATGACTACCTCCTGAGCTTCAGCCCGGAGGACCAGGCCCTTGTGAATGGCAACTATTACAAGATCATTCAGTTTTACAACCTGCCGGACAATTCCGAAAAAAACAGCCTGGAGGCCATGGGCATCGGGTTCCTTGAATACATCCCGAACCGGGCTTATGTCGTCTCGATTCCCGCGGATTTCGACCTGGCAATTTTGAAGGAATTTGATGTGCGGAACATCACCGACATCATCGACGATTTCAAACAGGACCTCTACCTGCTTGATGCCAATTACCCGGACTGGGCATTGCGGGACAACGGGATGATCGACCTCATGGTCACCTATTACAGCAACATCCCCTACACTGACGGGGCCAACAGCATATCCGGCCATGTCAGCGCCATCGTTCAGGACAACCCCGTGTTCCACCTGCAGATCGTGCGGGCCCAAATCGCCGAGATCGGCGCGATCGTGGCGACCCCTGAGGTGTTCTTCGTGGAACCGGTTTACCCGGAAGGAGAACCCGAAAACACGACCGGCAAAACGCTTCACAGGTCCAATGTCCTGAGTTCGGAATATGAAACCGGAAGGCATTATGACGGGGAGGGGGTAAAGGTCATGTTGCAGGACGACGGCTTCATCGGCCCCCATATCGACTACCAGGGCAGGATCGGCGCCCAGAACATCAGCGTGAACTACGGCAACCACGGCGACCACTGTGCCGGCACCATCTTCGGCTACGGCAACCTCGACCCGACCGTGAACGGCATGGCCACAGGGGCGGAGCTCCATACCTGGGGAGCCGCACCGGAATATCCGGGGTTCTCCTCCATCCCCACCGCCTACAGCAACACCGGCATCCGTATATCCTCCACCTCCTACAGCAACGGCTGCAATGCCGGATATACCTCGCTGGCACGGACCATGGACCTGCAGAGCCGGACCTATGGATCGCTCATCCATGTTTTTTCGGCCGGTAATGCGGGCAGCGACAACTGCGGTTATGGCGCAGGAGCGGGCTGGGGCAATATTACCGGAGGCCACAAGATCGGCAAGAACGTCATTGCCACCGCCAACGTCGACTATACCGGAAACCTCTCCGGTTCCAGCAGCCGCGGGCCTGCACACGACGGGAGGATCAAACCGGATATCAGCGCCAAGGGATCAAGCGTGATCTCCACCATCGACCCCAACGATTACGCCAACTTCTCCGGCACCTCCATGGCCTGCCCCGGCATCGCCGGCTCGCTGGCGCAACTATACCAGGCCTACCGCGAGTTGAACAACGACGAAGACCCGCCGGGTGGCTTCATGAAAGCGCTGATCATGAACACGGCCACCGACCTCGGGAACATTGGTCCCGACTTCAAGTTCGGATGGGGTCAGATCAACAACAGGCGCGCCGTTGAAGCCCTTGAGAATGAGACCTACATGACCGACGAGATCAGCCAGGACGACGAGAACACACATGAAATCGACGTTCCCGAAGGCGTCAGGGAGATGAAGGTAATGGTATACTGGACCGATAAGGAGGCCAGCGTCGGCACAAGCCTGGCCCTGGTCAACAACCTCGACATCACCATCACCGACCCCTCCTCCGGAGAACACCTCCCCTGGCTGCTCAACCATTATCCCCATCCCGACAGCCTCGACAAGCCGGCCGTGAAGGGAACGGACGCGCTCAACAACGTGGAGCAGGTGCAGATCGATGATCCCGCTGCCGGCACGTATACCTTGCATGTCGCGGGCACAGACGTGCCGTTCGGACCGCAGGAGTACTACGTGATCTATGATTTCGTCATGGATGAGATCGAGGTCACCTATCCCATCGGCGGCGAAGCATTTGCCCCCGGCGAATCCATCGTCGTGCGCTGGGATGCTTTCGGCGACGAGGGGACCTTCACCCTGGAATATTCGGTTGACAACGGAAGCAACTGGACCGTGGCCAACAGCAGCATCAACGGTGGCCAGCGCCACCTGAACTGGTCGGTGCCGTCGGAGGTCACCAGCCAGGCCCTCGTCAGGATATCCCGCGACGGCATCAGTGACACCGGTGAAGAAGGGTTCATCATCATGGGGATCCCCTCCGATATCGAATTTGAGCGGGCGTGCCCCGAATCGGTGCTCCTGGCCTGGGACCCCGTGGATGAAGCCGTCTCATACGACGTGATGATGCTCGGCGAGAAATACATGGAGGTGGTTGGGTCCACCTCTGCCGACACCCTCCTGGTGGAAGGCATCAGCTATGAAGAGGAATACTGGTTCACCGTCCGCGCCATCGGACCCGACGATGCCGTGGGCCGCAGGGCCATGGCGGTCATGAAATCGCCGGGTGTCTGGAATTGCCTCTTTACAAAGGACATCGCGCTCTCCGACGTGATCTCCCCACCCACCGGCGTGCTGTTCGGCTGCCAGGACTATTCCGACCTGCCTGTCCAGGTAGAGATCAAAAATAGCGGAGCCGACCCCATGAGCGGCATCACTGTTCATTATGAATTTGAGAACGAACCCACCGTTTCCGAAAGCCTGCCGGGCACACTTGAACCCGGAGAAACCGTCATCCACGTGTTCGCATCCTCGGTGAGCCTGCCCGGCAACGGGATCTACGACATCAAGGCATGGATCGAGGTGGCCGGCGATGAGAACGGGTCGAACAACGAGGTGATCGGCAGCTGCAAACTGAAAAACCCCCAGTATCTCGACAACCAGGAGACGATCACATTCGACGAGTACAGCAGTTGCGGGTTCGCCGACAATTGCGAGGGCACCATCTGCTATATCGACAACCTGTACTATAACATGCAGAATGGGCTGAACGATGACATCGACTGGCGCGTGCTCAGCGGCATCACACCCACACCCGGCACCGGCCCGATCGGCGACCACACCACCGGCACCAGCCAGGGCAAGTTCCTGTACCTGGAGGCCTCCGGCGACTGTTACAACCAGAAAGCGATCCTGACCACCCCCTGTGCCGACCTCACCGCACTCAGCAACCCGGGACTAACCTTCTGGTTCCATATGAACGGGGATGACCAGGGCAGCCTGCACGTGGACGTCGTCAGTGACGGGGTGCTCCACAAGGATGTGATGGCCCCCCTCTCCGGGAACTGGGGCAACCAATGGAATGAGGGCCATGCGTACCTCTGGCAGTTCGCCGGGAAAGAGATCTCCATCCGTTTCCGGGGTTATACGGGCGACGGCGAACTCAGCGACCTGGCCATCGATGACCTGATGATCACGGAGATCACCGGGGTGGACGAGTTCCAGTCAAACAACTCGCTGGATGTCTTCCCCAACCCCTCCAGCGGCACCTACAACATGGTATTCCGCGAAGCCGTGAAGTCGGCTGTGACGATCCGGGTGCTGGACGTGACTGGCAGGACGATCCATGCCGCCACACTGGAGGAGGTCAGGGTGAACCAGTCGTACCCGGTTGACATCTCCCCGGCCGATACGGGCATCTATTACCTGATTGTCGAAACCGCTGACGGACAGCTGAAAGAGAAGCTCCTGAAATACTAGGCCTCCCAGGGGCCTCCCCGACATGCCCTCCCCGGTGCTGGAACGATACACCGGAGAGGGCATGTTCTTTTTTGACGGACCCCCGGTCCCGGGCACCCCGGAAACCGACGGAAACGCCTTCCCCTGTGCGCCGGGGATGAGGCCGGCCACCCGGCGGCCGGACCATTCATTTAGAATCCTTCTAAATCTCGGCCGAAAACTGATTTTGAACCGCCGTTAACTGATTGTGAATTGACAGTTCTAAAAATTCTCTTATTTTTGTATGGGTACAGAAGCTGTTGTTAAACAGAAGTTTGGAAAAACGCATTTAAAATGGTCAGGTTCCGCCTTTTTTCCGGGATGCTCCTGGAGGCACCGTTGTTAATACATTTTTAGTAAAAACATCCTTGTGCGTAATTAAAAAAGGTGTAACTTGTGCCACTCTTTTTTGAAGCATATTGTTATCTAACGTAATAATTTATAATCAAATAGAACTGATATGAAAAAAAGATTTTTACCAATTGGATTTTTTT
Source organism: uncultured Bacteroidales bacterium (assembly GCA_964386225.1). GTDB lineage: Bacteria > Bacteroidota > Bacteroidia > Bacteroidales > JAADJA01 > JAADJA01. The sequence continues at coordinate 15,714 of CAYLTG010000054.1, read as the reverse complement.
CTTTCATCCTTTTTAGCCTTGCCGGATTTTTCCTTTTTTCGTCCGGAGCGGCCGATAAAGAAACGAATCCTGTGAATGAAGGTGCCCAGAGCATTGCCGGAGCAAAGGAATACCTGGCATCCATCAGGAACAACCAGCATACAGGGGTTCTGGATCCGAAGGATGTGATCGCTGCTCGTGCAGAGGCTGATGCCATGGCCAATTACAAGGCCTCCCTCGCATACACCTGGGAAGAACTGGGTCCCGACAATATGGGCGGAAGGACACGGGCATTAATCTTTGACAATCAGGATCCCAGCGGAAATACCATCTATGCCGGAAGCGTTACCGGCGGACTGTTCAAATCGACGAACAGCGGATCGACCTGGAACAAGATCAACAAGAACAGCGGTTCCGCCTGTCTCAATGTGACCTGCATGGTCCAGGCCGAAGACGGCACAATCTACGTCGGGACCGGTGAAGGACTGAATGCACAGAACTACACGGCCTACGGGCAACTGGGCTATGAGGGCGGATTCGTCGGCACCGGCATCTACAGCAGCAGCGGGGATGATTTCAACCTCGTGGCCGGCACCAGCCCGACGGTCCAGGGGGATGTTACCGAATTCGCATACATCAATGACCTCGCCGTCGGAAACGGCAGGCTTTATGCCGCCACCCATACCGGGTTGAAATACGCGACCCTCCAGAACATCGGCGACTGGAGCTCCGACGCCCGCTACAGGATCGACAGCGCCATCATCCACCGTGGGATCGCCATCGACTCCATCGTCGCCTGCGACAGTTTCGAGATCGTCGACGGCGACATCGTACTCTACGGCTCGGAAGGCTGGGAGACCCAGATCACCGGTGATGACACCACCAGCGTAGAATCCGTCTTCAGCGGTTTCGTTCCGTTCGCGGAGCAGGGCAACTGCCACGATGTGAAACTGAGCGGCAATGGCGTCCTCTACGGCGCCATCAACGGAAAGCTCTACGTGGCTGCCGACGGAGACCCCACCAAACTGGTCAGCCGGTCCATCTACCCTGAAAACCCCGACTATGTAAGGCAGGACAATATCCAGTGGACATCCAATGTGGTCGTCACCGACAAGCAGGGCAACGTGCTCTACCAGGGCGGAAGCACTACCAGTGAAGTTGTCGACTGGCATACCGACTACGAATACAGCACCGACCTCGCACTCGAAGGGTATCCTCACAGCTTAAATGCAGGCAGGATCGAGATTGCCGTTGCACCATCCAATCCCAGCGTGGTCTACGCCATGGCAGCCAAGAGCGCCAATCCCAACAGGTACAGCCTCCTGGGCATCTACCTCTCGGAGGACAACGGCCAGACCTGGAGGATCGTGGCACCCGGCGGATCGGCATCCCTGAACATCCTCGGATCCTCCTACGGAACGGCCAACACCCCTTATTACCAGGGTGACTATAACAACACGCTCACCGTATTCCCGGGAAATCCCTACCGCATCCTCGCCGGGGGCGTCGACCTGTGGTACGGTGAAAAAGTCAATGAAACGGGGTACTTCAACTGGAGCAAAAAATCAAACTCCTCCGCCACTTCGGTCGGGGGTATCTTCAGTGAATTCTACTGTCATATGGACCACCATGTTTACGCCTTCAAACCGAACAATGCCAACAGGCTGTACATCGGTACCGACGGCGGCATTTACCTGGCCTCCATATCTGCCTCCAGTTTTTCGTTCCAGTCCATCAACAAGAACTACAACGTCACGCAATTCTACACCCTCGATATCTCACTTAGGGCCAACGAATTCGTCGGCGGAGCCCAGGATGTGGGAACCGTTTATGTGTCAGGCGGCGCCGCTTCCGGAAAGAACGGCATTGATCTCTGGCGGCCCGCCAACTTCAGTGCGGCCTTCCCGGAAGGGACCGACGGCGGATCGGTGGGATATACCACGCTCGGTTACAGGGATGCAGGTGGCGAAGAGGTGGCCTCCCCCATATTCTATTCCAAGGGACCGCGGCCCCAGAACCAGGCCCTCGACGTGCGCACACGCCGTTCGGAGACCCTCGGGTTCGATTTTGCGCTTGAGTTCTTTTCCACCAGCATGGACGACGACAGGTTCATCACACCGATGGCCGTGTGGGAAAGCTACGACAACCAGCACAGCCAGGTTCACGTGGACTGGGTGGCCGACAAGGACTATGCAGCCGGTGACCCCGTCATCGTGCGAAGCAACAATTACATGTACCCCTTCAACCACATCCTGGAGCAGGCTGTGACCGAAGGCGACACCATCCAGGTCAAGGACATCATCTCCAACAAAGTGTTCGTCGGGGTGGAAGATGCGGTTTACATGAGCCTCAACTCAGTCGATTTCACGCAGGCCCCGACATGGTTCACGATCTCAGCCGACAACCACGCAGGTGTCGAGGGGATGACACAGTGCCTCGGGTTCTCGTCCGACGGCAACTACCTCTGGGCCGGGACCGACGACGGCAGGTTGTTCAGGATCTCCAACATCGCCAACGCCTACGACCAGAATACAGCCGACGTCTCCAGTTCCAACTGCGTAATCGCCACCACCGAAGTGGTGCTGCCAGGCGACATCTCCCAGGCAGTCACCTCCGTTTCGGTTGACCCGGCCGATCCAAACAAGATCATGGTCACCCTCGGCAACTACGGAAATGAGCATTATATCTTTTATTCCTCCAATGGTACTGCAGACCAGCCCAATTTTGTGAACAAACAAGGGAACCTTCCCAAGGTACCGGTATACTCCGGCATCCTGGAGATGGACCCCAACTCCAACAAGGCCGTCATCGGTACTGAGATAGGGGTATGGGCCACGGAGAACATTGAAAATGCGAACTGGACCTTTGCATCGCCTGAGATCGGAAGGATCCCCGTCATGGCCGTCAAGCAAAGGACCTTCTACAAGCCGAAATTCACCATCACTTACCTCGACCCGGCTACAGGAAGCCCCTCGTACGAGATCTACCATGAGATCGAGAATTACAAGGACATCTTCGTGGCCACCCACGGCAGGGGCGTCTTCAAATATGATGTGGACGCCGTTGGCATTGAGGAAACCACCATGACCCCGCCGGCCGACCTTCTCCACATGGAGATCTATCCCAATCCGGCCAGCAGCCATGTGTTCGTTGAACTCAACCTCCCTGCCGCCCAGGATGTGCGGATCGATATATTCGACCTTGCCGGGAGGCAGATCATGTCGCAGGAAACCGGCCTTCTCGGGGCAGGAAAGCAGGAGGTACAGGTGACTGTGGGTGCCCTTCAGAAAGGATCGTATCTGATGCAATGCACCGCCGGCAATGCTGTGGGAATCTCAAAATTCATTGTTGTAAAATAATATAAAGTAAATTCATATAAAGATGAAAAGATTTATATCCTTATTTGTTACGTTGTTCTTTGTCCTGGGTTTGTGGGCGCAAACCGACGTACTTCCCCCTGTGCTTGTCAGTCCGACGGATGGCGATGATGACCAGGTACTCGATGTGACGATGGATTGGTACGCATCCGCAGGAATAGGCAGTATCTCCTATGAACTGCAATACGACACCTCTTCCACTTTCGGTAACCCGGTGACCGTGCAAACAGATTTCACCTCCGCCAAGGGTGAGAACCTGCTTTTCGGGACCACCTACCACTGGAGGGTGAGGGCCATAGACGACCTGGGTACCAGCGAATGGTCGGATCCGTTCCACTTCATTACTTTTACCCAGTTGGAACTGGATGACCCGGACGATGAGGAAGAGGGCATCACGCCTCAAGTAGACCTCAAATGGAAGGTCAAGTACGGAGGTCAGTCCCTGACAGGGATCAAATTCTACGATTACGAAGTGGCCTATGACACCAACTTCACCCAGATATTCCATTCCGGTTCGAAGACCTATGTGCCCACCACTGCCAATACGGTCGCTCATACGGTCAACCTGATGCTTTTTGACACCACCTATTACTGGAGGGTCAGGGCACGGCATGACGCCGACGCCTCCATCTGGTCGGAGACCTGGTCATTCCAAACGATCGACCAGTGTGTCCACCAGCTTCCGGCCGACAACGCCACCGGACAGATGCTGGATGTGACCATCAAATGGGCGGCCATGCAGGGTGCATACGAATATATCTATGAACTGTGCGACGATCCCAACTTCAGCAGCCCCTGCATCTTCTTCACCGACGAAAACTCTGTCACGGCCATGGGATTGCTCTTTGGGACCACCTACTACTGGAGGGTGCAGGCGGCCCATACGGCCGACACCTCCGACTGGTCCGAAGCATGGAGCTTTGAGACCCTCAACTCGGTCAACCTGACAACCCCGGCCAACGGGTCCTACGTAGATGATTTCTTCCCGCTCCTTACGTGGCAGGCGGTGACCGGCATCGCCGGCTTCCACCTGCAGTACGACGACAACCAGGAATTCTCATCACCCAATGAAGAAATGATCGACGGCACCAAGAACTCGCACAAGGTGCTTTATTCACTGGAGATGGACGAAACCTATTTCTGGAGGATCCGGGCCTACGAAAACGGCGACACCACCGACTGGAGCACTGTCTGGTCTTTCACCATCGGAGAAGGTCCCCAGAGCATCAACGACCTGCTCACCGACAATACGGTGAACATCTATCCCAATCCGGCCAGCACAGAGCTCTTCATCGAGGTGGATGCGCTTCGTCAGGAAAACGTTGAGATCAATGTGATGAACCTGCTTGGACAAACTGTTGTTTCGGAACGCCTGGACCTCTCCCAGGGAGAAAACAAGAAACAGGTCAACGTGCGCGGACTTCAGGGGGGACTCTACATGATCCAGATGAAGTCAGGCAATGAATCGTACATGAAAAAACTGGTGATCGACAAATAGATCACAAACGCTCAAAATGGAAAGCCGGGGTGTGTATCATACTCCGGCTTTTTTTTGGCGCCGGTCCGTCGGCCCACACCAACCTTATCAACATCCGTCGCAACTGGAAACAACACCGTTCCGCTCAGCTGGCAATGCATGGGCACACACGCCGTGTTACCTGGGACGAAGCCCATTTTTTACTGCGATGTTCCCTTGTTTGAATGCTTTCAAACAGCCCCACCCCTAATTATAGCGCTTCCCAAAATTGAAGTTGATGTAGAAAGTAAAGAAGAAATAATTAGGGTCGTTGAAGGCCATGATGGGAATGGCCCGCGGGAAGATGTCGATCATGGCGCCAATCTCAAGCGATTTCAGCTTGTTGCGGTAGGAGGCATAGTCGAAGTCGAGGCCGACCTTGGCATGGATGCCGGGATGGAGTGCTATTTCATTGAACCCCTTTGTGAAAGATGCCCGTCCGAAAATATCGTCCACACTGTGCTTGTCGGGATCATATTTCTCCAGCGTCTTGACCAGGAAATAATCTCCGGGGGCGGTCATATTGAGGATCCACAGGTACACGGGTTTGGCCAGCCCGAGGGAAACACCGCCCATGTACAGGAACCGTAGTTCGACGCCACCCCAGTAGGGCTTTCTGTTCAGCTGCTTGTAGTTGCCGTAGGAGCCGCGGAAAATGAAGACGGAATTCATTTTGCCGTAATGGTAGCTTTTGGCATTGGGTGCATAGGGGTTGATGATACGGATCTGCTTGGGGTCCTGCATTTCCACCATCTCGATCACGAGCATCCGTTTGTTGAAGGCGGTCTTATTGTAACCTTTGCTGAATTTGATCCCCCACCCCTGCGAATGGAAGATGGCGCCGAAGCTCCTTTCCTTCAGCATGATCACACTGGCGGAAGTATCGTAGATGGCCTCCGTCTGCGCCGCCAGCGGGCCGGCGCCTGCAAGCACGACGAAAACGAGGATATGCCTGAGCAACGGATTCATAATGAAAACGGGAACTTCGAGAGTCCCCTAAAATAAAAAATATTTACCAGATAACGAAATCTGATAAATATATATTACGGATGAATGGCAATAATGGGCTTGAATTTTTATCTGCGCTCGATCTGGAATTTCTTAGCCTCACCATAGGCGGGACAGCTTTCGGACGACTTGCAGGAAGACATCACGATTCCCAGGGTAACAATTGCCAAAACCACGACAACGATCTTCTTCATAAGAAACAGCTATAAGGTTTGCAAATATAAATAAATTAGTTCTTGTTAAGAAAACTTAAATTTGAGGCCCTTATTGCAAATGGTTTGCCATTCATGAACCCAAACCCCTGAAATTCAATGACCGAGGTAAGTCCGAAGATCGAAAACTCTTGGCTGGAGCGGCTTTCAGAAGAATTTAACGCCCCTTATTTTTTTGAATTAAAAAACTTCCTTGTCGGTGAGAAGCAGAATTACCGGGTGTATCCTCCGGGTTCGGAGATTTTTTCGGCCTTCAACTATACGCCTTTCGGTGATGTGAAAGTGGTGATCCTGGGTCAGGACCCCTACCATGGTGCCGGACAGGCAAACGGGCTGTGCTTTTCGGTGAAGGAGGGCATCCCCCATCCCCCTTCGTTGCGGAACATTTTCAAGGAACTGGAGCACGACCTGGGCTTCCCCCCGCCACTTAGCGGGAATCTGGAGAAATGGGCCCGCCAGGGTGTGCTCCTGCTCAACGCAACCCTCACCGTCAGGGCGAACCAGGCAGGATCGCACCAGCATCGGGGTTGGGAACGGTTCACAGACAAGGCCATTTTCCTGCTATCCGAAATCAAAGAGCACGTGGTTTTCATCCTGTGGGGTAAATACGCGCAGAACAAGGAACTTCTCATCGATGCCGGCAAGCATCACCTGATCAAGTCACCCCATCCTTCACCGTTCTCTGCCGACAGGGGCTTCTTCGGCAGCAGGCCCTTCTCCAGGACCAACGAGTATCTGGCAAAACAAGGCATTGAGCCCATTGACTGGGCGTTGTAGGTTAATGTTCAAGGTTGCTGCGCCGGAAGCCTCCTGTCCCCGTAATTTCAAGGGCCCGGCCAACTTTGAATCTTGCACAAAAAAAGGCCGGACCTCACGGTCCGGCCAGGGCAATTATGAGAAAATTTACGGCTAACTCTTGATCCAATTGATGATCTCTTCGCTCTTTGGGCTTGTTTTGGGGCTCACATGGCCTACAAGCTTTCCTTCCTCGTCGATCATGTACTTCTGAAAGTTCCAGCTGACCTTGGAATCCTCCACACCGTTGAGCTCCCTGGTAGTGAGCCACTGGTAGATGGGATGCATGTCATTGCCTTTAACCGAGATCTTCGACATCATCTGGAAGGTGACACCGTAGTTCACTTCGCAGAACTCCTGGATCTCTTCGTCGGTACCGGGCTCCTGGCTCAGGAAATTGTTTGCGGGAAATCCGATGATGGTGAAATCATCGCCACCGTATTCCTTGTAAAGTGATTCCAGTTCCTCGTACTGAGGAGTCAGGCCGCATTTGGAAGCGGTATTGACCACAAGTACTTTTTTCCCTTTCAAAGTGGAAAGGTCCAGTTCCTCACCGGTGATGGTATTCGCTTTGAAATCGTGAAATGTCTTTGTCTGTGCCATGCTCGTCATGATCGAAATTACACCTGTAAACACCAGTATTGCAGCTCTCAAGTACATGAAATTTTGATTTTGTGATCAATATAACGTGGGAGGGCCGCCAATGTTCAACACAAGGCATAAAATTCGATCCGGCACATTTTCATACCTTCGCGCCGGCAATTCTTCCATGAACAAACAGATCCTCAGACTCGCCATTCCCAACGTGATCAGCAACATCACGGTTCCCCTGCTGGGCATGGCCGACCTGGCCATCCTGGGGCACCTCGAATCGGAATTGTACATCGGGGCGATCGCGTTGGGAGGGATGATCTTCAATTTCATCTATGCCATTTTCAGCTTCCTGCGCATGGGCACCAGCGGGTTCACCGCACAGGCCTATGGCGAAGGGAATAAAGAGGAAATGATGATGATGTTCGGGCGTTCCATGTTCTTTGCCCTGGCGGGGGGCCTGCTGATCATCCTGCTCCAGTATCCGGTCGAGCGGCTCAGTTTCATGCTCCTGGAAGGCTCGGCGGAAGTGGAAACGCTGGCCCGCGAGTATTTCTATATCCGCATCTATGCCGCCCCGGCCTCACTGGGGATCATGGCGTTGTCGGGCTGGTATATCGGGATGCAGAACTCCAGGTTCCCCATGATCATCGCCATCTTCATCAACCTGGTCAACATCGGCGCCAATGTATTCTTCGTATACGGCCTTGGCATGAGATCCGACGGGGTAGCACTGGGCACCGTCATCGCCCAGTACCTGGGCCTGGGCCTGGGGCTTTTCCTTTTCCGGTCGAGGTACATGGGACTCAGGGAACACTGGGCCCGTGACATGTTTTTCAACTGGCAGAAACTGGGACGCTTTTTCAAGGTGAACCTGGACATCATCATCCGTACCCTCTGCCTCATATTTACCTTTGCCTTTTTCACCGCACAATCGGCGAAGGTGGATGATACCATCCTGGCGGTCAACACCGTGCTGTTGCAATACCTGTTCGTGTTCTCCTACCTCACCGACGGGTTCGCCTATGCCGGGGAGGCGCTGGTGGGCCGCTACATCGGCGCGAGGAACCCGGCGCACCTGCAGAAGGCGATCAAGCTGCTGTTCACCTGGGGTTTGCTGATCAGCATCCCCTTTTCGCTTACCTATTTTATCGCCGGCGATCATATGATGCTGCTCCTCACCGACAACGTAGCGATCATCGAGGCAGCCTCCCCATACCTTTTCTGGATCGGTCTTGTGCCGGTCATCACCTTTGCGGCTTTCATCTGGGACGGCATCTATATTGGGGCCACGGCCAGCGACTCCATGCGGAATGCCCTGCTGATCTCGACTTTTGTTGTGTTCCTGCCCGCGTATTACCTGTTGCAGCCGATGTTGGGCAATCACGGGCTGTGGCTGGCCATGATGCTCTTCATGATCAGCCGGGGGCTCTTGCTGACGATCTTCGCCAGGAAGCACATCTACGGGCTCGCCACCCCCTGAACCGGAAAACAGGCCCTGCTCCGGCATCTGCATGCGGCAGCCCGCCAGGGCCTATTGAGGTTCCCCGGCCCCTACCACCAAACCTGCCGCCCCTCCCCGTCCAGGGTAAATATGCGCTCTTCTTTCCGTGAGCCCTCCTGCACCAGCCAGTAAATGGCGCCGGAAGGGACATTGGTGAACACCAGGGGGCCATCCCCGGCCTGCTTTCGTCCGCTCTCCACCCATTTGTCGTTCCAGTAGTAGAGGATATAGGATGCTCCCGACTGAAGGGCGGCCTCTTCGACAAAATCGGTGGTCTCGCGGGTCACGCGCCGGGTGGTTGAATAAAGGGTCATGGCGATCCGGTCGTTCCCGTCCGGAACGGCCGGCATCATCTTCCCGGAGTCCGAAAGGATGAACGCATCCGCGGCCGGGACGATCTCATCCTCATAGAAAAAGGCAGGCAGGTAGGCCACACCATGGCCGATCTTGGAGAAACTGGCCTTGGTCCCATGGAATCGGGTATAGTCGATGGCCTTCCACTGCCCCGAATTGAATACGCACAGGTAGGCGAAGTTGGTACTGTCAGGGATCCCTCTTTCCAGGTCGACCTTCACCTGGGATGTCCCCACATACTCAGTGGTCACGTCCCGGATTGTGTTCTTGTCGAGGTATGGCGGCGCCTTTTCCCACGGCTCCAGCTTTTCGGCCAGGCTTCGCTCCTGGACCGAGAATGTTTTCCGGTACACCTTGGCCAGTTTGTGGCCCAGCGAGTATTCACCCGGGTTGGCCTCCCCTCCCATGAACATGATCACACTGTCGTTCCGGTCGAGGATGGCGTTCCAGGCGTGGTTGTTCCCCGTATTGGCCCAGTAGGGTGTGAAATCGCTCATCACCGGGATGGCCAGGGCGCGCATGGCGTAGATGGCGAGATTGGTCATGTCCTCGCACCTGCCGAGCTTTACGTCGAGCATCTCCCGCAGGCCCTGGTCGGTAGGATGTTCGTAATACCGCGGATCGAAGCGGAACCATGACCGGATGTAATCGTTCACCAGGCAGGCGGCCTCCACAGGGTCCGACGGGTCGTCAAGGGAGTCCTTCACCCAGGCGAGCTCCCCGATGAAATAGGACCGCCATTCTTCGAGGGGTTCGTTGCTGCTCCGGTAGGGAAGCACATACTCACAGAACTGGTCGAAGGTCAGGTGGCGTGCCCATTCATTTCCGTCCCAGGCCTCGAAAGCAAGGTCGATGTTCCGGATCAGGTAGTCCGACCGTATGGCATGGTAATCACGGATCAGGGTGTCGAGCTCGAACTGAACGGGCCCGGAGCCCGCTTCGATCCCATCCCAGCCGCGCAACAGCGCCTCATAATCTTCATAATCGAGCACGTTGAAATCAACAGGCTTTCCGGCTGAATCGACAAGTTCGAAAACCGCATAGCCATGATCCCGCATATTCCCGATAAGGAAATAAGCGGCCTCTTCCTTGATGACCTCCCCCGTTTCCTTGAAATGCCGGATCACCGCCTCCAGTTCGGCCCTGTTCTCACCGGCCGCATCCAGGATGGCCTTCACGTTGTCGGGTGGTGCAAACTCGCGGGGCCCACAGGAGAAAAGGCTGAAGGCGAGAATGAGGACAAGCACCCCGGGGCAGGCCCTGCCGGTACCGGGGAACATGGACTGTAAAGAATTTTTCCTGATCATAGGCTGTATCGAATGGATGACCGATTAGTGCGGACCGGCCCGGGATTGCGGATACCCCGGAACAGGCCGCCAAAAAACAATCAATATTACAAAATTTCCCGCTTCCGGCCCAACCTGGACGCTTTTGATCACCGGTTCGCATAAAAATGAATGGTGGGACTCCGGGGTTAGGACTGCTCAACCAACGAATTCCCTCCGCCACATGTTAAACAATGTTAAAATTACGAAACTTTTCGTAAATAAATTTGCTTATACGAAATATTTCGTAGTACATTCGCGTTTAGGTTTCAAATTGCCTGATCGCATGCCAAAGAAAAACATCAAGCCGACCGATTCGGAACTGAACATCCTGCAGGTGTTGTGGGCCCGGGGGCCTTCGCCTGTCCGGGTCATCAACGATGAACTCAGCCAGACAAAGGAGGTGGGTTACACCACCACGCTGAAGATCCTCCAGATCATGACGGAGAAAGGCCTGGTGACACGAATTAAAGATGGCCGCAACCATATCTATTCCGCTGCTGTTGAGCAAAATGCCGCTCAACAGCAGTTACTTGACCGGTTGTTGCACGGTGTATTCGGTGGTTCGGCGAAAAAACTGGTTATGCAGGCCCTTGGCAGCCATCAAGCATCTCCGGAGGAGTTGGAAGAGATCCGCAAGTACATCGAAGGGCTGGAAGGAGGCACCTCATGAATGCCATGGAGATGGTGACCGGCATTTTCGGCTGGGCGTTGGTGCACAGCTTATGGCAGATCCTGGTGATCGCCGCGGCTGTGAAATTCATCCTTTACCTTTTCAGGGACGGGCGTTCAATGCTTAAATATGGCATCGTTCTGGGCGGGCTCACCCTCATGGTCCTGGCCTTCGGGATCACCCTGTACCTGGCGGCCGACCGTTTGCCGGAAGCGGGTGGCGACCTGGCAGGGCTCCCCTCCAGGGATGCGATGGCACCTGCTGCGGGACCGGGTACTCCCCTACCCGTTGCCCATGAAAGCACGGACAGGTTCGCAAGCATGCTGTTGCAGGCGCGAAGGGCCATCGACGAATCGACAGGGTATGTCATGGCGGCCTGGTTTGCCGGGTTCCTTTTCTTCGCGTTCCGCTTCTCCGGGAGTTTTGCATACATTACCCGGATGAAGAACAAATACTCCTTCATGCTTCCCCCGCACTGGCAATCCCGGCTGGGGAACATCAAGAAGAAACTTCGCGTGACAAAGGGGGTGGTGCTTATGGAATCGGCCGCGGCGGCCATCCCGATGGTGGTCGGCCACCTGCGGCCGGCGATCATCCTGCCGCTCGGGCTGGCCACCCACATTCCATTCAACCAGTTGGAAGCGATCCTCGTGCATGAGCTGGCGCACATCCGTCGAAAAGACTACCTGGTCAACCTGGTGGTCTCGGCCCTGGAATGGGTGTTTTTCTACCATCCCTTCTTCTGGTGGTTAAAACGCGAACTCGACCTTTACCGGGAGCACTGTTGCGACGACATCACCATTGCCTATTTCGGGAACCCGGACCCGCTGCGGAAAGCGTTGCTCGACCTGTCATCCTATAACCAAAGATCCATCCATATTGCGGCCGCTTTATACAAGAATGATCATCAACTCTTAAATCGGATAAAGCGTATGAAAACAAAAAATCAAAAAAACCATGGAACACCATTCAGACCGGCACCCTTACTTGCGGTGCTGGCCATCATCGCCCTTGGACTGGCCGGGTCGGCCCTTGCTCCCCATGCGGGAGGTCAGTGGCAGAGCATGTCGCTGATCCCCACCGGGGGCCAGGAGAACCAGGTGATCAGCACACAGCCTGAGAAAGTTGCCATCCAGGTCCCGGACACCACGACAGACCAGAAAAAGACGGGTACGGTGAAGAAAATAAATGATGACGGCGTGGTGAGCCTCGAGCTCGACGAAGAGGGGAACCTCCTGGGAGTAAGCAAGGATGGCCGGGAACTGACCGGAGAAGAACGCGAGAAATACGAACGGCTCATTCAGAAAGTTCAGGAATTAAAGGAAAAAGAAAAAACCCTGGAAAAAAACCGGGAGGAACTGGAAAAAGCCAGGGAACGGCTCAAGGAGACCGAACTCAAGATGAAAGAGGTACAGAAGGAGTACCAGCATGCCATGCAGGAATACATTGAAAAGCAAGCCAGGACGAGCTGGCGGGCCTACGACAGCGCATGGGGACTTTACGGTGAGCAGCAACTGAAGACCGGGGAGTACAGGGAGATGATCGAAAAAATGATCGAAAAACAGCAGGACCTGGCTGCCCTCTACCATGACCGGTATCGTATGGCACCGGAAGCCTGGATCGACGTGCAGGATGACCTGCTGAGGGACAGGCTGGCTGACCAGTACAACCGGGATCAGTACCAGGAGCAGTTTGAGGAGCAATACAGGAAATCGCAGGAGCAACTGGAAAAAAGCATGCAGCAGTATGAGGACCAGCGGAGGATGCAGGATGACTACCTGCTTCGGAACGAGGAGATTATCGAGAAGCTGGAGTACATGAAGAGGACCGGGATGAATGCGCATGCCTTTGAACAGACGGTCCGGCGGGAGCTTGTCAGCGACGGACTCCTTGGCCGGTCATCAGACAGACTCTCTTTCAAACTGACAGAAAAACGTCTGGTGGTGAACGGGGAGAAACAAAATGCCCAGCTCCGTGACAAATACCTCCAATTGTACCAGAAGTATGCAGATGAAGACCTGGCAGGTGAGAAGCAGGTGATCATCGAGGATTAGGATATCCGGATTTCACTTCTTTCCATCCCGTTCAATTTCTTACCTTTGCCCCGCTTATGGCAAGGCACGGGCAACTATCCAGCGAGCGGGAAACACCCAAAAAGAAAGTCACCCGCGAAGGCCTCAGGCGCTTCCTGAGGCTCTTCCGTTTTGTGAAGCCGCAGAAGTACGCCTTTGCAGCAGGGCTGACCTTTCTGGTCCTGTCGAGCCTCACCACGCTGGTCTTCCCCATGCTCATGGGCGACCTGCTGGACTCAGCCAGCAGCGGGACACCGGACAACATCAACAGACTGGGCCTGATCCTCATCGGTGTCTTCGTGGTAAACGCCGTCTTTTCCTACTTCCGCATATACCTGTTCGCGGTCGTCACCGAGAACACCCTGGCGCTGCTCCGGCAGACCACCTACAACCACCTCATCAAGCTGCCGATGGTTTTCTTTTCCAGCCGCCGCGTGGGGGAGCTCAACAGCCGCATCTCCGCCGACATCGCCCTTCTCCAGGAGACCTTCACCAGCACGCTGGCGCAGTTCATCCGGCAGGTGATCACCATCGTCGGGGGCATCACCCTGCTGACGGTCATCTCACCCCGGCTGACCCTGTTCATGCTGGCCTTCGTCCCCGTGGTGGCCATCATCGCCCGTGTTTTCGGGTCCTTCATCCGGAAACTCTCAAAAAAGACCCAGGAAAAAGTAGCCGAATCCAACACCATCGTCGAAGAGACCCTGCAGGCCATTGCCAATGTGAAGGCTTTCGCCAATGAGGCCTTTGAGATCTTCCGGTACAGGAAGAAGACCAACGAAGTGATCGACATCGCCCTGAAAGGGGCCAGGTACCGGGGGCTGTTCGTCTCGTTCATCTTCTTCGCCATGTTCGGGTCCATCGTCGGGGTCATCTGGTACGGGGTATACCTGGTCAACCAGGGCGAGGGGATGACGTCGGGCGACCTTTTCAAGTTCGTCCTGTATACCGTGTTCATCGCCGGTTCCATCAGCGGGATGGCCGACCTGTATTCCCAGCTCCAGAAAGCGATCGGTGCCACCGAGAACCTGCTTGACATCCTGGACGAGGACCCGGAGCCCATCGATACCGAAGCCCCTGCAAACACCAAATGCTGCACCGGCGACGTGGAATTCAGGCAGGTTTCATTTTCCTACCCCACCCGCAAGGACCTTCCCGTGCTCAAGGAGATCACCTTTGCCGTTCAACAGGGCGAACAGGTGGCGCTGGTGGGAAGCTCGGGGGCGGGGAAAAGCACCATCACCTCCCTCCTTTTCCGCTTCTATGATCCCACCTCCGGCGAGATCCGGATTGACGGCAGGGACATCCGGGACTACAACCTCACCGAACTGCGCGGCAACATGGCCATCGTACCGCAGGAGGTGCTGCTGTTCGGCGGATCCATCCGGGAGAACATAGAATATGGCAGACCGGGGGCCACTGAGGACGAGATCATGGATGCCGCCAGAAAAGCCAATGCCCTTGAGTTCATCGGGCGGTTCCCCGAGGGCCTGGAAACCATCGTAGGCGAGCGGGGCGTTCAGCTTTCGGGAGGCCAGCGCCAGCGGATCGCCATCGCCCGCGCCATCCTCAACGATCCGGCCATATTGATCCTCGACGAGGCCACCAGTTCCCTCGACTCCGAATCCGAGCGACTGGTGCAGGATGCCCTCCAGAAACTCATGGCCGGGCGCACTTCCATCATCATCGCGCACCGCCTCTCTACGATCCACTCCGCCGACAACATCATCGTGATCGACAAGGGGGAGGTGAAGGAATCGGGATCGCACGAAGAGCTGCTGAAAATACCGGATGGGATCTACAGGAAGCTGAACGCGCTGCAGATCGACGTGATGGGATAGGAGGAAGGGACGATTGGTGATTAGTGATTGGTGATCGGGGGGGTGACAGGTGGTGAAAAAAGGACTGCCGCCCCCGGGGGAACGGCAGTCAGGATGATCATCTTTCACATTCGAGGATGGGCAGAATGTCAATTGATTTTGGTGAACTTTTTAGTTTGCACTTCTTCTCCACTCTTATACCTCAAGAAGTAAATACCTGAAGGAAGACCGGAAATGTCTATTCTTATATTTTGATTATCTGTAAGTTCAGTCTGTTCAACCTCTCTGACCACAGAGCCCAGGGCATTCATGATCATCATTTCGACCGACTCCACTTCATTCGTAGAATATACGATCATAAGGGAGTTCTTGGCAGGATTGGGGAAAACGGTGACCTCTGATTCAGTTGTCGTTTCCTTGTCTGCTGCAACGTCCTTGAATGTCCCAACCTCGAGTAATTCAACGATCGCAGCAGGATCGGAAATATG